>RECI01000194.1 GCA_007694095.1 Balneolaceae bacterium
TTGCTGATGATGCAGAAAGAAGTGGCAGAAAGAATTGTCGCAAACCCCAATTCAAAACAGTACGGTATATTGAGTGTGCAAAGCCAGCTGATGGCAACGCCCACCATTCTTTTTGATGTACCACCCCAGGTTTTTTCCCCGCCTCCGAAAGTGAACAGCTCTGTAATCAGGTTATTATTTGACAAACCTCCTCTCCTGTGTAAAGATGAGAATCTGAAGACGATTGTGCGGATGGCTTTCAACCAGCGCCGGAAAAAACTTAGCAATGCATTGAAGAGGCTGAATGCTGAACTGCCTGAAGATATTTTTAATTTTAACCTGAGAGCTGAAGCAATATCACCAGACGGGTATGAAAAGATGACAGCACATTTTGAACAACTTGGCACGTTTGGCTGAAAATCCGGCAAGAACCGTACTATTAATAACAATTCTTACTTTTTTTTCAAATTAAATCAGCACTTTTGCCAATCATCAATTTTTGGTACGGTACTTGCTAATGTATGAGACAGAATATGCTGATATGTCAGCTGAAAATTTTTTAACTAACAACACAAACCATAAACAAAGGAGTCATAAGTATGGCCACCATTAAACCTTTAAGCGATCGCGTTTTAGTACGACCGGTTGAAGCTGAAGAAAAAACTAGTTCAGGAATCATTATTCCGGACACTGCGAAAGAAAAACCACAACGAGGAACTGTAATTGAAGCAGGTCCGGGTAAAGTGGAAAACGGAAACAAGATCGAAATGTCGGTCAAGAAAGGAGATCAGGTACTATATGGAAAATACTCCGGTACAGAAGTAACCCTCGATGGTGAAGAGTACCTGATTATGAGAGAATCCGACATCCTTGGCATTATTTCATAAGCCAGGAAAACTAAAATTTTAAATACTAACTAAAATCATAAAATAATTATGTCAGCAAAATTAGTTTATTACGATGCGGAAGCTCGCGACGCACTAAAAAGAGGTGTGGATAAGCTTGCAAACGCCGTAAAAGTTACATTAGGCCCACGTGGCAGAAACGTAGTCATTGAAAAGTCATTCGGATCACCAACCGTAACCAAAGACGGTGTAACCGTTGCCAAGGAGATTGAACTCTCCGACAAGGTTGAAAATATGGGTGCTCAAATGGTACGTGAAGTTGCTTCCAAAACCAGCGATATCGCGGGTGATGGTACAACAACCGCAACCGTTCTTGCACAATCCATCATACATACCGGCCTGAGAAACGTTACAGCAGGTGCAAACCCGATGGAACTTAAAAGAGGAATTGACAAGGCTGTTATCGAAGTTGTCAAAGAACTCAAAAACCAAAGCAAACCTGTTGGCGACAGCCTCGAAAGCATCCGCCAGGTTGGTACCATCTCTGCAAACGGAGACGAAGAAATCGGAAGCTTCATTGCAGAAGCCATGGAAAAAGTTGGAAAAGATGGTGTAATCACTGTTGAGGAAGCCAAAGGTACAGAATCCTATCTCGATACTGTAGAAGGTATGCAGTTCGACAGAGGTTACCTCTCACCTTATTTTGTAACCAATAGCGACAACATGACCGCTGAATTGGAAGAGCCATATATCCTGATTTTCGATAAGAAAATTTCAAATATGAAAGACTTGCTTCCAATTCTTGAAAAAGTTGTTCAAACCGGCAAGCCAATGCTCATCATCTCTGAAGATGTTGAAGGCGAAGCCCTTGCCACACTGGTTGTGAACAAACTTCGCGGTTCGCTGAAGATCGCTGCTGTTAAAGCTCCCGGTTTTGGCGACAGGAGAAAAGCAATGCTCGAAGATATCGCAATTCTTACAGGAGGTACTGTAATTAGTGAAGAGCGCGGTTACAAACTTGAAAATGCAACACTTGATTTCCTTGGTCAGGCCGACCGTATCAACATCGATAAAGACAATACAACCGTTGTTGGCGGTAAAGGTAATGACAGCGACATCAAGGCACGCATTAACCAGATCAAAACACAAATCGAAACCACTACTTCAGATTACGACCGTGAGAAGCTCCAGGAGCGTCTTGCTAAACTGAGTGGCGGTGTCGCAGTTCTTTACATCGGTGCTGCTTCAGAAGTTGAAATGAAAGAGAAGAAAGCCCGTGTTGAAGATGCACTTCATGCTACACGAGCTGCCGTTGAAGAGGGAATTGTTCCCGGTGGCGGTGTTGCTTTCCTCAGAACACTCAAAGTGTTCGATAAACTTGAGGCCGATAATGCCGATATAAAAGTTGGTTTTGACATCGTGAAACGGGCTCTTGAAGCACCACTCCGTGCCATTGCCGACAATGCAGGTGTTGAAGGATCCATCGTTGTACAAAAAGTACTCGAAGGAAAAGGCGGTTACGGTTACAATGCGCGCACCGAGATCTATGAAGATCTGGTGAAAGCCGGTGTAATTGACCCGACCAAGGTAGCCAGAATTGCCCTCGAAAATGCCGCGTCTGTTGCCGGATTGATGCTAACAACCGAAGCAGTTGTGGTTGACAAGCCATCAAAGAAAGATGATGACGATGGCGGAATGCCAGGCGGAATGCCGGGCGGAATGGGAGGCATGGGCGGCATGATGTAAGATCATCCCCTGGCTTACCCGATAAATAATTAATCAAAAAACCCCGTTTCAGTAACTGAGCGGGGTTTTTTGTTTTAGAATACCATGGTGTGAGAATATTTGGAAGTTGTTTTAAATTCAAAAGGGTAACTTGTACTTTGAGGCAGTACTTCCAGTTCGAAAACGAAATAAAATGTTATGAGATCAACAGTAGAAAGAAGGGACAGTATTATCCAGCTTATTCAAAAAAATGGAAAAGTAAGGGTTGACGACCTGAGTGAACAATTTGATGTTTCGAGCGTAACCATTCGAAATGATCTTGATTTTCTTGAAAAAAAAGGGATTTGCCATCGCACTCACGGCGGTGCACTTATCCGGAAAAATGTTTATGAAGACCCTACACTTGAAGAGAAGCAGAAACGGAGCAAAAAAGAAAAAGAACGGATTGGTGGAAAAGCTCTTGAATATATAAACAGCGGCGACTCAATACTACTCGATTCGGGTACCACCACTTTGGAAATTGCATTCCGGCTCAACAGTAAAAAAAATCTGACGGTAATGACCAATGCGCTGAATATTGCACTGAAATTATTGAGTTTTGATGATATTAATATCATGCTAACCGGGGGTACATTGCGAAAAGAATCGTATTCTTTGGTAGGCCCTGAAGCGGAAGCTTCCATCAAAAATTATTACTTCGATAAACTGTTTCTTGGTGTGGACGGGCTTGATATAGAACTCGGCCTTACAACGCCGAATCCATTGGAAGCCCAGTTGAACCGGATTATGGTAGCCCGTGCGCAACAAGTGATTGCGGTGAGTGATTCAAGCAAATTCGGACGCCGCAGTTTTTCTCAGATTTGTTCAATTGACGCCATAAATACCCTCATCACAGACACAAATATTTCACCAGAGTTCGAAAAAGAACTTCTGAAAAGAAATGTTGAAGTGGTAAAAGTATAAGTAGAGACATGGTATGTCTGTTGGAGATTGGTTTTGAATCGTCAATGTATCAGAATAAGGTATTGAATTGAGAATTTGGATTATACAGACATGCCATGTCTGGGATTCATTAAAGGGTAATAACGCAGCGCGTTTTCGCGAAATATTTTTTTCAGCACTGTTTCATCCAATCCAAGCCCGCGAAAAGGTTTTTCAACATTCCATGCGGTCTGAATATCGGAATCAGAAAAAAAGCGAAACTCATTTCCCCATTTATTCTGGATAATTTCACTTAACACTTTTTCGGACTTCATAGCATCATCGATCTGATCGCTGCCGTAGATGATCCTGTCTTGATAGGTTTCGACAAAATCTCTTACTTTTTCCGGTTCTAGTATCGCCTGGTGTTGCAGATGGCATACTCTCTCAGCGAGGTCAACACCGGCAGACGGGTACCTGTTCAGCCAGCAGGCCAGTTCATCCACACTCCACTCAATACTGGCAAGATGGGCACCGATGAAGTGCAATGCGGGAAATTTTTCCAGCACCCTGTTCCGGGCTTTAATCTGATCTTCATAGGATGGCATTTCCTTGTGAAGATACATGTGGTATTGAGGGTGATTTGCGAAATAATCCCGGTCGCTGGTCACGGTCATCTCATCAACGGGAAGCCAGCAGTTTTTTGGTTCACCAAGGTGTGCCAAAAGGGGAACCCTGTTTTCGCAGAGGAAACGATAGATTGGGTCAAAGGAGGGATCATCAGCCATTAAATAGGAACCGTCCTCTTTTTGGAGTTCCATCCCGATATTCTTCCAGATTTTTACACCAACCGCACCTTCATTTAAGCCCTGTTCAATCTGCTGGATGGCTTCATCCTGCCAGCCGCTAAGTCCCCAATTTTCAGTTGAAAAAGTAACGAGAAAATGAGTATTTGAAGCATTCCGGGCGATTTTTTTTTGCTCATTAATACCAGGGAAAAATGGAACTTCCGTGTTTATGGTTACAATTTGAATACCGGAATCTCCGGCAATTTTTGATAATACCCCATCAGGTGAATTCAGATGTACATGAGCATCTATCAATTCAAAGTCGTGATGTTTAAAAAGCTGGTTGAGCGATCCCATCATTTCAGGCTTCTTTGATAATGGAAAGTTTTTTTTGAACGAGTCTTATCACCTGTTCGGTAGCCGGTGGAAATACCTGCCTCAGATCGATATTGTCAGTTGCGAGGAGTTCTTTTTTGAGTGTTCCCATAAAAATATCCTTGATTTCCGTTGCTACATTTATTTTACGTATTCCCCGGCGAATACCTTCCCGAAGCTGTTCAGCCGGTATCCCGGAACCCCCGTGTAGAACAAGGGCACAATCGACAGCTTCATAAATTGTTTTTAACAATTCAAGATCCAGTTTCGGTTCTTTTTTATAAAAACCATGAGCTGATCCAATGGCAACAGCAAGTGCGTCAACCCCGGTTTGTCTTACAAATTCCTTTGCTTCATCAGGTTTGGTAAACCCTTCTTTATTATGCGATTGACCCAGTTTTGCCACATATCCAAGTTCAGCTTCCACATTGGCGTTATACGTTTTTGCCAGCTCAGTGATCGAAGCTGTAATTTCCACATTTTGATCAAACGGTTTTTCGCTTGCGTCTATCATCACCGAATCATAGCCCGCATCAAGACACTCCCTGATCATATCATAAGACTCGGCATGGTCGAGATGAAGCCATCCTTCCACGCCATGTGCTTCCAAGCCTGCACGCGCCATAGCAGCAGCCATTTTTACACCCAGGTAGTTGATGGTGCTTGGGCTGGTTTGCAGAATGATCGGCATTGCCATGGAAGATGCAGCTTTCAGTACCCCCAATAGCGTTTCGTAATTGTAAAAATTGGTAGCCAGAAGGGCTGAGCCTTCTTTTTCGAGTTGACCGAATTTTTCTTGTAGTGTCATAAGTTGAGAACTAAAATACTTTCAGGCAGAGCATCAGTTTACATGCAAAAAAGGAGTAAAGTGTGCAAAGCTTTCATTTTATAATTTTCAGATGTTTAGTTTTAGACATCACATCATCATAGCTTGCAATTCCAGCCGTTCCGCCGGCTGCCATTGTTGACGCGGCAGCTGTTTTCGCGGCCTCCACCATACATTCTTCAGGGGTTTTACCGGCAAGAAATGCCCGGATAAATCCGGCGTTAAAACTGTCGCCGGCACCAATCGCGTCAACAAAATTTGGGACGTTATAAGCCGGTACATGAAACTGCCGGTTCCCTTTTTTCCAGGTAGCACCACCTGTACCTTTTTTTATAATAAAGGTAGTTTCTAATCCCGACAGTTTTTTCCATGCATCTTCAATTGAGGCTGCTGAAACCAGATTCAGCAACTCTTTTTCGTTAGGCATAAAAAAATCAAGATGCGGGAATATGGAATTCAGATCAATTTCCCACTTTTCATCAGGATCCCATTGTGTGTCCATAGAAGTTGTCATTCCGTTCATCCTGGCTTTTTTCATCATTTCCGGCAGGTCATTTTTAATACCCGGCTGGAAAAAAATAGAAGATGTGTGTAGATGCCTTGCCATTTGGAATACTGAATCATCGATGTCGTTCAACGAAAAACTCTCCATGGCTCCCGGATAGGTCACCATCATTCTGTCGTTGTTTATGCCAAGAATTACGGTTGCACCGGTTTGCAGGCTTGAGTTCCGTATGATATTTTCAGTATTGACACCATTTGCTTCAAGGCTGTCCGTTACAAGCTTTCCGAAAGAATCATCACCCACTTTGCCGGAAAAAGAGACCTTCAGCCCAAGTTTTGCAATGTTACATGCAAAAATTGCCGTAGAGCTGCCCATGGTTACTGTTAGAGATTCGGCTCGTTGTTCTTCACCGATTTGCGGCATCTTATTGATCTGGTTGAAAATGATATCAACATTGAGCTCACCGACTACAAGTATGTCGAATTTTTTTTGGTCCGCCATGCCTAGATTTCTTTGATGATTGTCTGTTTTATGAAGTTATCCACATCTTCCTTGCGGATCATGCCAAGATCAGGATTTATACAATTGGCTGCACCACAAGCTGTTGCAATCCGTGCTGCTTCTGCGGGGGTTTTTCCGCCATACCAGGAATAAAGAAGCCCTGCCGTGAGGCAATCACCCGACCCAACAGTGCTGATTACATTATCTACGGCACATGTGCTGTGAAGAATTGTATTGCCATACCCAAAATACAATCCGTCAGCGCCATCGGTGAGTGCAACTACGTTACAGTAATTCAATAATTTTCTGGCCATTTCTGCAGAGTTCAATTTCTCATTTAGAACCTGTTCAGCTTCAGTGCGATTGAGATGGATGCCAAAGGGTTTAACTGCCAAAGCCGCTTCAAGATATTCACCGCTTGCATCCACCCAAAGATCGGTTTCCTGAAATTTACAAATGGTTTGTAATTGATTAAATATATCGAGCGGTACGCCATCGGGCCATGACCCGCTCACACAAACGGCGTCAGAAATTTTGCAAACCGTTTTTACTGAATTCAAAAATTCTACCGTATGTTCGGTTTGTACCATGGGCCCTGTTTCAAGAATTTCCGTGTTTTGGAAGGAACCGTTTGAAAGGAAAGTAATACAGGTCCGGTTCCATTCTTCAAGAACAGGCCCGGAACACTTCACCCCTTTTTCCAGACATTTCTCCCGGATCCATTTGCCGCTTGGTCCTCCCCAATAAGCTATGATTTCAGTATCACTGCCAAGTTCATTCAATGCAAGACCAACGTGTACTCCCTTGCCTCCCGGGTATGCCCGAACATTATTACAACGGTTTACTGCACCGGGAACAAATCCATCCAATTCATAGATTTTATCAACAGATGGGTTGGGGCAAATCGCAGCAATCATGGCGTTAATTTAGGCACTTGACACGGCCGGATAGATGGTTACACCTTTTACCACACGTGTAATTGTACCGCTTTTTGAAGGTTTATCAGGCTGTAAGCCGAGATTTAATGATTTGAAAAAACCTATGATCTGGGCTGGAAGAACATAAACAGGAAGCCAGAGATCAAATGGTGTGGATTCATTAGCATTGCTAATAACGATTTCGTGTCCCAGGTTCAGTGTTAGTGATTTTTCTTTTGATGGAAATACCCCAAGCAAAGCCAGGGCTTCATTATCCTGTTTAATTTGCAGGGCAAGATCTTTCTCATACTGAAACACATGATCATCATCAGAAAAAAGACAAACCACAAGGGTTTCATTGTTGATGATTGCTTTTGGCCCGTGACGAAATCCAAGAAATGAATCAAATTTTCCGACAATTTGTCCGTCGCTAAGCTCTTGTACTTTCAGGTGCGATTCTTCGGCAATTCCAAGAAGCGGCCCCGAACCCAGGAATATAATTCTGGAAAAGGGTAGTGCTGAGAGCTCTTCCAGGTTTGTCATCTGACCCGAAATCAGGTTTGCTCCCAACTCTGATACCTTATCAAAATCAAATAATCCCGGATCAAATTTTTTCTGTTTAATATTTGCAAGAGCGATGGCGGCAAGCATCATACCGGTAAAGCTTCCGGTCATTGCAAGTCCGGCATCTTCAGATTCCGGGGGGAGCACAATATTTAAGCCATTCGGCAGCTTTTGAACCGTTGTTGCGAGTTCTCCGTCGGCATTGCAGGTAATTGCGATATGCCAGCACTTTGAACAGAACGTTTCGGCGAGAGAAACAACTGCGTTACTTTCCGGGCTGTTCCCCGACCTGGCAAACGATATAAATAAAACCGGCTTATTTAGATCAATATATTGCCTGAAATGAGTTACCAATGTGGTGGTTGGTATTGCTTTAGCCGGCACATTAAATTTACTGGAAAAGATGTGATTAACCGACTGACCAATAAAAGCCGAGCTTCCTGCGCCGGTGAGTACTATTTCTAATCCGGGTTCACCAAGTACAGGCTCAATGAATTTGAGTATACTATTACGTTCGACAAAAAATTTATCCCTGATTTTTTTCCAAAGTTCGGGTTGTGCTTCAATTTCCATTGCTGTATGCAAACCACCCTGTTCAATCAGTTGAACCTTGCTTTTGTTTAAAAAAAGATTTTTCATTGAATATTATTGTTAGGCAAAATGAAATGTTATAAAATCACACAGTATCGATGAATGTATCGCAAAAATTACAACAGCTCTCAAATCTTCCATTAATCAATGCGCCAATTTTTTATTTTCGCTGTGAGTAAAATAAAAAGAAAATATGTTAGCAAAAAAAGAAAGAAAAAGTAAAATTCATTTGTTTTTTTGGTTCTGATAGCAATAGATTGAGAATCAAATGATACCATCCATTTTAAACAAACTATAGAAAAAGAATACTCATGGATAGGCGAAATTTTTTAAAGAAAGCTGCAATCACCGGGGCGGGATTTGCGGGGTTTGGCATGGCCGGGCTCTCAAAGGAAACGGTAGATCGCATGGTAAAAAACGAATTGCATGTTCAGCGATTCAATATGAACGGTTATGCTGCACCGAAACTTGATACGGTAAGGGTTGGAATTGTTGGAATTGGAAACAGGGGATACGGTGGCATTGGGCGCCTGAGCCGTATAGAGGGGGTGCAAATAACAGCAATTTGCGACATTGAGCGGGAAAGGGCAACACGTGGAATTGAACGCCTTAAAGATACCCGCCACTCTCCCAAAAATTATTCTGGCAGCGAAGATTCCTGGAAAGAGATGTGTGAAAGTGATGATGTGGACCTTGTATATATTTGCACGCCATGGGAACTTCATGCCCCTCAGTGCATTTACGCAATGGAAAATGGAAAACACGCCGCTGTCGAATTAACTGCCGGTAAAACCATTGAAGAGTGCTGGCAGCTTGTGGAAACATCCGAACGTACCAGAAAACATTGCATGCTGCTTGGCAACGTTTGTTACGGTTTCTTTGAGATGATGGTTATCAATATGGTAAGGCAAGGGTATTTCGGTGAGATTGTACACGCCGAAGGTGCTTATATTCATGAACTGATTGAGCACAATTTTTCCAAAACGGTTTATCATAACATGTGGAGGCTCAACGAGAACATCGGCCGCCATGGCAACCTGTACCCGCAGCATGGTATCGGGCCTATTGCCAAACTGATGAACATCAACTCGGGCGACAGGATGGACTACCTTGTTTCGATGTCGAGCGCCGATTTTAATATGGGCCGTCACGCCGAAATGCTTGTAGCAGAGGATGATTTCTGGAAGCCTTACGTGGGCAGGGATTACCGTGGGAATATGAATACAACGATCATAAAAACCCGGAAAGGGAAAACCATCATGCTTCAGCATGATGTGAGTTCCCCGAGGCCTTATTCAAGGATTTTTACTGTAAGCGGAACCGATGGCACTGCACAACAATGGCCGCTGCCCGGACGAATTGCCAAAGATCACAGTGGCTGGCTAAGCCAGGAAGAGATGAGGGAAATTGAGGAAAAATATACTCCGGAAATCACAAAGGTTGTGGGTGAACTGGCCCGGCAGGTTGGCGGCCACGGCGGTATGGATACCATTATGGACTGGCGGCTTATTGACTGCCTGCGAAACGGCATCCCACTCGATATTGATGTGTATGATTCAGCTTTATGGAGTGCGATTGGGCCGCTAAGTGAATGGTCGGTAAGCAACCGGTCTCATTCCGTTGATGTACCGGACTTTACCGCAGGAAAGTGGGAAACAAATGAGCCGGGGCTTGACCTGAATCTTGAAAGAGGCGGAACTACAAAAATTATTTAA
>RECI01000290.1 GCA_007694095.1 Balneolaceae bacterium
TTATGAGCAGTAAAAAAAGCAACGTCGAAGTCATAAAAGAAAACAGCGATTACCTTCGAGGGCCATTGGCTGATGAAATGAATAACGATGATCCGTTCATCAGCAAAGAAGCGTACCAGATAATGAAATTCCATGGATCGTACCAGCAGGATGACCGCGACCTGCGCAAAGGGCGGAACAGGCACTGGATGTTTATGATCAGGGGGCGAATACCCGGCGGGAAAATTTCTGCAGACCAGTACATCACCATCGATGACCTTGCCGATACCTATGGAGACAACACCATCCGTGTAACCACGCGTCAATCTTTTCAGTTATATGGCATCATAAAAAATGAACTGAAAAAAACAATGCAGGACCTGAACAAAGCCCTCATTACCACCGTTGGCGCCTGCGGTGACATTGTGAGGAATGTGATGGTAACTCCGGCTCCCGATATTGATGGCAGGCAGGCGGTTGTTCAGGAATTTGCCAACCTGCTTTCGGATGAACTTGCACCCGCATCAAATGCCTACCACGAAATTTGGCTCGATGGCGAAAAGGTATATTCAGGGGAGGAAGAGGTTGAGCCTTTATACGGAAAGCACTACCTGCCACGAAAATTTAAAATTGGGGTGGCACTGCCTGGTGATAACAGTGTTGATCTATATACACAGGATATAGGCCTGGTTGCACTTTTCGATGATGAAAACAACATCGTGGGATTTAACGTCATTATCGGCGGCGGGATGGGTATGAACCACCGCAGAGAGGATACATTTCCGCTTCTGGGCAAACACCTTGGATATATAACGGCAGAGAAGGTACTAGAAGTGGTTAAAGGAATTGTATCAGTCCAGCGCGATCATGGCAACCGTGAAGACCGTAAACAGGGCCGGATGAAATACCTGGTGAATAACTGGGGAGTGGAGAAGTTCAAAGCAGAACTTGAATCACGCCTTGGGTATGAACTGGAGCCATTCAGAGATATGCCTGATTTCGATCTGGATCTTTATCTGGGATGGAAAAGGCAAAATGATGGCAACTGGTTTCTTGGTATTTCTATCGAAAACGGCCGTATTAATGATGATGACAACCGTAAGTTAAAAAAGGCGCTTCGTGAAATAGCAGAGAATTATGGGCCTGAGGTACGTTTTACGCCAAACCATAACGTGCTTCTAACCAATATTAAAGAAGAAGATAAAGATGGCATTGAGTTTCTTTTAAATAGTTATGGTGTGGTTTGGGGAGAGGATTACCCGAACCTGCTGAAATATTCCATGGCCTGCCCGGCAATGCCTACATGCGGCCTGGCCATTACCGAATCTGAGCGGATATTTCCAGAAGTTATTCGTGAGCTGGAATCAGTAATAGCAAAACTGGAATTGCAGGATGAGAAACTTTCCGTTCGCATGACCGGCTGCCCGAATGGCTGTGCCCGACCATATGTGGCGGATATCGGATTTGTTGGCCAGTCGCTGAACAAATATTCCATTTTTATCGGTGGTGACCCATCCGGCACCCGGCTCAACAAGTTGTTTAAAGAGCTTGTACCGCTTGAGGAATTGGTCGCAGAGGTACTACCGCTTCTTGAAGATTATAAAATAAACCGCCTGAAAAGTGAATCCTTCGGTGACTTCTGGGAACGAACCGGAACAGTACATATAGAGGAAGCTGCTGCGTGATATAAGGCAGGCTTTAAACATTCAACATGTAATTTCAAACACTGAAGAAACGAAAAAAAGTGATTAACGATAAACAATTTCTACGAAAAGGCATTGTATACCTGGTTGGTGCAGGTCCCGGCGATCCGGATTTATTGACTGTGAGGGCTGTTAATGTACTGAAAAAAGCCGAGGTAGTTGTGTATGACCGTCTCGCAAACCCGGAAATACTGGCACACGCATCAGAGGATGCCGAACGGATATATGTTGGAAAGCGTCCCGGCCGGTCATCCGTATCACAAAATCAGATTAACCGGATACTTATTTCCAAAGCGAATGAAGGCAAAATTGTGGTACGGCTGAAAGGCGGGGATCCTTTTGTTTTTGGAAGGGGCGGTGAAGAGTGTGAAGCCCTTGCTGGTGAAAAAATTCCGTTCGAAATCGTGCCCGGCATCAGCAGTGCACTTGCTGCGCCTGCATATGCAGGCATTCCATTGACACACAGAAATCTTGCCCGGTCCTTTACTGTGGTAACAGGTTACACAAAAAATAAAGAAGATCTGTTCAGGAACTGGGAACATATTGCCCACTCCGATACACTGGTAATTTTGATGGGAATGAAAAACCTTGAACTCATCATCAGTCAGTTAATCCTTTTTGGAAGGCAGGCCGATACACCGGTAGCGATCATTGAAAAAGCCACCTACCGACATCAGCGAACAGTTACAGGGACACTCGAAAATATACTGGAAAAAGCGGCATACCTGTCTTCACCTTCAACAATAGTGATAGGCGAGCTTGCAGATCTTGCAAATACCCTGGCATGGCATACAGAACCTGTGAGCTTAGAACTGGAATCAAAATCTGAATTGAGATCTGCAGTATCAGGGTAAATCAAATTTGGAGCATTATGATCAAGGTTATCGA
The DNA here is from genome assembly GCA_007694095.1 of Balneolaceae bacterium. Taxonomy (GTDB): domain Bacteria; phylum Bacteroidota; class Rhodothermia; order Balneolales; family Balneolaceae; genus Rhodohalobacter. The sequence goes on from RECI01000290.1 coordinate 2,571, forward strand.
AGAAAAGACACTCTTTACCGGGAAAAATTTTTATATCAATGGAAGTATAAACAGAAACCTGACTCCTGAGTTTTTGCAGGAACTTAATGCACATTTTAAAAACAGCGAACCTGATGAAATCCTGGATTGGGGATTCCATAACTTTGGAAAAACAATGGTAGTTGGCACTGGGTTTGGTCCTTCGGGTATTCTGCTTATTCACAGGCTGGCAACTCTAAAAATACCGGCCACAATTTTCTACCTGGATACAAACCTTCTTTTTGAAGAAACCTACAAGCTGAAAGATGAGATTGAAGAGCTTTTCGGTATTGAAATCTTACCTGTCAGCACTTTTTTATCATTGGAACAGCAGGCTCAAAATTTTGGTGACGAATTATGGAAAACGAATCCTGACAAGTGCTGTGAAATCCGGAAAGTGCTTCCGCTGAAACAATACCTGTCTGATAAAAAGGCATGGGTAACCGGAATTCGCCGAAACCAGGCGACAACAAGGCAGGAGACTGATATTGTAGAATGGGATCCGTTGAATCTTGTGGTTAAAATCAATCCGCTGGCGTTATGGAGTAATGACCGGGTGTGGGATTATATCGAAACACACAATCTGCCTTATAATCCGTTACATGATTTCGGTTATCCTACAATTGGTTGTGTACCCTGTACACAACCGGTGGCAGCCGGTGAAGACGAACGCTCCGGAAGATGGAAAAATTTAAAGAAAATAGAATGCGGGATTCACATGCCTGCTCAAAATTTCAAAAATAGAACGGATAATTAATGAACAATATCTCATTACCTACACCGGATAAACAGGCTCATTATTTAACGTGGCAATGAATTGCCAAAACTCAAATTCCAAAATATCAGTTTCTTTATTTAATCCTGGCCTTGCCAGACTATCCGGCCATATAAAATGACTAAAAACGTTTGAAATTTGGTGCTTGAATTTTGAAATTTTTGCCATTTTTGATCAGAATTTGAAATCTAAAACACAAATACCTGCTATACAAAGGTTGAAAATATTATGCACGTCTACCCAATATATCTTACTAGATTACATGAAAAGAAAACGGTTTTGATTGGCGGTAATCATGAGGCTGAACGGAAAGCCGGTGAACTACTGGAAAGGGAAGCTATACTGACCGTAATAAGCCCTCGCTTAACTGACACCTTGCGCCAGTGGGCAGATACAGGCCGAATAAAATGGATACCGAGAGAATACCGTGAAGGTGACCTTTCAGGCGCTTTTCTTGTAATTGCAGCTGAATTTAATGGTGATACTAACAAAAAAGTGTACCGTGAAGCTGAGGAGGCCGGTATACTTGTTAATGTAATGGATGATATTCCTCATGCCAATTTTTCGTTTGGATCCATCGCAAAACAAGGCTCCCTTACGATTTCCATCTCAACGAGCGGGGCAGCACCAACACTTGCGGTGAGGCTGAGAGAACGATTTGAGGAAGAATTTGGTGAAGAATATGGTCATTTTCTGCAGCTCATGCAAAACCTTCGTGAACCAATGAAAGAGTATTATTCAGATTTTGAACAGAGAAAGAGGATTTGGTACGAACTTGTGGATTCAGAGATTATTGATCTATTAAGGGAGGGAAAAATTAAAGAGGCGTATGAAGAGATTGAAAGAATCACAGGCAGCAGTGTATATGAATCGTTGTTTGCGGGTTCAGAAGAATTGCACTGAAGTGATTTGGCAGAAGATTATTTTGCAGTCATAACTGTTCACTTCCAGATACTGTCAGTTTCAAATGCGGTCTGACCTCACTGCATTGAAGTATCTGGAAGCCCAGGTTTTACTTTTTAAATCGGGCACCCTGGGTTTTTATGACAGGCTCTTCCATAATTTTTGTCATTACTCAAATTTCGCACAGAGGCGTTGTAGTTGCTGCTTCTTATTAATTTTGATGGTATAACATATCCAATATGGTTATCAGATGACCGATGTACTGGTAACAGTACCAAGGTCAATTACAGATAAAAGGAGGGGTGTACATATTCAGCTCCGGCAGGAGCATCCTGGTTATAGATTGGGCAGAAGGCAAAAACCTCCAGGAGGCTGTCTCAAAAGTCGTTAATGCCATTTTTAAGCTTAATAAATTTAGGTGATGAATGATAGAATCGATTTCCAACTATTCCAACCCTCCCCCGTCTCCTGCCTCCGACGCAAAAAACGCCGCAGGTACGGTATGTTTTTATCATTCAACTTGAAACTGACTTCCGACGCAAAAGAACGCCGCGAGGAGGGGAGCTTCTTAACCACATTACAGCAAACGTAACAATTTTAGGTTTTCACAATTATAAAAATACTTTTGAGACAGCCTCCGCCTGTACCATCAATCAAAACATCGGAACAGGTATTTTTTATCATAAGGAATCTCTGTCATCCCCCCTCTTTGATTTGCGATAAACCGAATCACCGATGAACCGATTGACCGATCTATGGCAAAATGGATTCCCGGTTAAAGACCGATGCCGGATCAGCTTTACCGCCATTGAGAATTGAAACTACATTCTCAATTGTTGAAACACACATTTCTCTGTAGGTAGTTTTTGTCAGGCTGCCGCTGTGTGGGGTGATCAGCGTTTTGGGATGGTTAACCAGCGGGTTGTCACCGGGAGGGGGCTCAGTGGCCAGTACATCCGCAGCAAAACCTGCTATGTAATCCATATTAAGTGCTTCCGTTAATGCATCTTCGTCTACAATAGCACCCCTTGCGGCATTAATCAAAATAGCGTGCGGCTGCATCAGGCTTAATTCCTTTCTGCCGATCAGATTGGCGGTTTCCGAGAGTAATGGAACATGGATCGTAACAATATCAGAGCGCTGTAAAACTTCATTCATTTCAAACGATTTGAACTCCGATTCCACAGGAAACTTGTCCCAAAAGATCACATGCATTCCGAAGGCGGAGGCCAGCCCGGCCACCCGTTTGCCAATATTACCCATTCCCAGAATTCCGAGAGTTTTACCGCGCAGTTCATCCCCCTGGTACCGGCTTCGCCAGGCCCAGTCGCCTGCTTTTACCCGCTCAACCGATTTCCATGCATTGCGGATGCTCATCAGCATGAGCGTAAGTGTGTGCTCGGCAATAGTACCGGAGTTTGAACCGGGAGCATTGATAACCTTAACCTTCCTACGTGAAGCCTCAGCTACATCGATATTATCAAGGCCTACCCCGCATCGTGCCACTACTTCAAGGTGTGGGCATACGTCCATAAGATGTTTGTTAACAATACCTTTTCCACGGGTAATAATGGCGCTGATATCTGATGATTGTGCTAATTTAACGATATCGCTGCCATCAAAAGCCTCAATTACGATTGCTGAATTTCTAAGCAACTGATCTGCTTCGTCATCAATGGTTTCAAGAAGTAGTACGTATTTCTTCAAGGTACTATGCAAGTAGTGATGTATGATTTTCTGTTACATGAAAAGCGGGAGGAGCTGTAAAATGCCGTTTTACGAATCCTTCGGGTTTTTACCGTGGTAAAGTGACGCGTTATCACTTCTGAGGCCACGGTAATCGTTTCTTTTTGATTCATAAAGGCCTTCATGGAACAGATCGTCCTTGAAAATTTTAGGGTCGATCTCCGCTTCCGGATCAGAAGATAATTCTACAAGATTTCCGGAAGGATCCCTGACAAACATCTGCATAGCGCCATCCGGCAGGCGGCGAACTTTACCCCAGGGTTTGGTGTCGATCGCTCCCAATTTTTTCATCCGGTAAAAAACCGAATTAATATCATCGACCTGGAAACAGACATGTCCCCGAAAAGAAGGGGTGTCATCCCACTCTGACAAGTGTAACTGCTGGTTTTCATTGATTTTGAAAAAAAGGACGGGATAATCGAATTTAAAGGCTGGCAGGAGTTCAAGGCCAAGTTCTTTTTCATAAAATTCCCCTGCTTTCTCCAGGTTATCCACAATTAATGTTACATGATTTATTCTGACTGCTTTAGGCATTAGTTCAAGGTTTAAGGTTCAAGGCTGACCTGACAGCATACCGGCGTTTTCCCGGTTTCTGTCAGCGTCGGGAGATTGAGGTTCAAAGTTCAAAGTTCAAGGCTTCAGGTTTATTAAATGTTGATCCTTGAAAGGTACTTTTATTCATATAAATCATAAAACTGGATATTTGTTTTATATAAACGAACGGAATGATCAAGCAAGACTTTCAAGGCAATATTTTCCAATGAGTTAATTTCAGAGCTTAAACTTTGAACCTTGAACCTGAAATCTTACCCGACATTCTGGCGGAATTCTTTCACAAAATCCCAATTCGGGCTCAAACCGAGTCCGGGTTCTTTTGGGGCGTGGATCATCCCGTTTTCCACTTGTATTGTTTCATTTACAAGTTCGTACATCATCGGGTTCCCTCCAAGTGAAAATTCAATGATGGTGGCTGATGGTGAAGCAAATGCAATGTTCACACCGGCCATAAACGAAAACGCTGAACCCCAGCAATGGGGTGCCAATTCAAGCTGCCAGGCCTGGGCGAGATGGCCAACTCTCATCGCCTCCGAGATCCCGCCGATAATTGCAGCATCAGGCTGAACTACATCCACTGCTCGGAGCTCAATCAGGTCACGGATGTCAAAACATGTGAATTCACTCTCACCGGCGGCTATCGGGATGGAAGTAGCAGACCTCACTTCAGCCGTCCCGGCAGGGTTATCGGAATTGACAGGTTCCTCGAACCAGTAAAGGCTGCAATCTTCTACCCCCCGGCAAAATTGTTTGGCCTCGGGTACACTGTATGTGCCGTGTGCATCTGCCATGATTTTAATCTCCGGCCCCAATGCTTCGCGTGCGGCTTTCACACGGGCCACACTGCTTGCCACGGTTCCATCCATCACACCAACCCGCATCTTCACACCGCCAAATCCTTTTGAGACGTAGCCGTTGAGCTGCTCACCAATATTATCGGCATCAGCCCATCCTCCGCTTGCATATGCCGGCATTGTATCCCTGCATGCACCGCCAAGAAGTTCCATCACAGGCACCCCGAGCGCTTTTCCTTTCAGGTCCCAAAGGGCGGTATCCACCCCGCTGATTGCTGAAATGGTAAGGCCGCGCCGCCCGAGAATCGGGAACTTTCTGCCCCTGGCAAGGGCATAATGGCCGCGCGGGCCATTGTAGAGTTCTTCCCAGATCCGCGTGATATTTCGGGCATCTTTCCCGATAAGGGCAGGTTTCAGTTCATTTTCTATGCAGCTTACGATAGCAGCACATATACCTGCAGAGCCGACAGCAGCTTTTGCTTCGCCAAAGCCCTGCATTCCGCCTTCGGTGGTCACCACTACAAGTGTCATATCAAAATGGGTGAGCTTCCCGAAATCGGAAACGTGCTGCTTTTCTTCAGGTATAGGAGAACGAAGCCATATGGCTTCTATGTCTCTGATAATCATAGGATTAATAATAAAATAATAAGGTGAATTTAGGATCCGGTTTAAGGCCTGATCAACGGCAGCAGCGTTTCAGCCGATTTGCGTGTCAGTTCTGTATAAAAATCTTCGGTAAGTGCCGTGCTGCCGTGGTCTTCAATAAATTTCTTTTGTTCGGAACTTAAACCGGCCGGATTTTCGTCGATGGAGTTTGGATAGGGATTAGCAGGGGTACGGTCTACAGGTGCACAGAATTCAACAGACAGAACTCCGTCGTAGCCGGTCTCTTTCAAAGTGTCCACAATTTTCGGCCAGTTGAAGGTTCCCATTCCGGGTGCCATGCGGTTATTGTCGGCAACATGAAACCCGGCGATCCTCCCTTTTGCCTGGCGGATGGTTTCAAACATGTCGTCTTCCTCAATATTCATATGAAACACATCGAGGCATACCCCGCAGTTTGGCCCCACTTCTTTGGCGAGTGCCAGCGCCTGGTCGCCCCGGTTGATAAAATAGGTTTCGAACCGGTTAATGGGTTCTATGCCGATTTGAATGCCGAGCGATTCTGAATAGTTGTAAATTTCTTTCATAGAATTAACAGCCCATTCCCATTCTTCTTCGGGACGGCCATCGGGCACTACTTTGCCAACAGTGCCGGGTACTACGGATACCATGGTACCATTCAATTCATGCACCATTTTTACCACCTCTTTCACATACTGAACTGATGCGGCACGTTGATCGGGATTAGCTGCCAGAAGGTTTCTTTCTTCCATCATCAATGTTACCGAACCCCAGCAGCCTAGGCCGTGGTCTTCCAATAATTTTTTAATTTTGACAGTATCATAGGCACCGGGTTCACCGGCAATTTCAATATTATGATAACCAAGTTCGGCAATGCGTTTAATTGTGACTTCAATTGGTTCGGCACGCATCCAGTTGTGTATGGCAAGTTTCATGTCAAAGACTATTTTAATTCAGTTATGGTTTTTTTCAGAATATCCCTATACAGGAAAATTTATCTTGCAAAAAGTGCTGAATTGAGATTGGTTTGTCAAGATTTTTTTTAATGAACTGTTCAAGCAGGGAAATTTGGTTACTTACGGCTTTTCTGTCTCTTTTGACCCACTATCCAGTTCACAAACATAAATTCAATTGCAGCGGCTTCAAATCCCTTCCAGTTTTGGATCATTTCCCGGAATTCATCCTCCTGAACTGTTGACGGGTCTTCCCCATAACTCATTATAATCCACTTTCTAAGGCCTTTTTCTTCATTTTTCTGAAAATTACTTGGGAAAACAGCATCCGTCCGCTCCCTGAAGAGCATCAGGTCCTGGGCTGAGGTAGGACCTATGCCTTTTATTTGTGATATCTTTTCATAAAATTCAAGTGGCGAAGCATCCCTGTCAAGGTAGCCGAGATCTACATTACCTGCGAGAATGTTCTGAGCCAGGCCTGTGAGATATTCACCTTTTTTAAGTGTGGGACCGAGTTTTCGGATTTGAGTCGGATCGGCTTTTGCAAGCTGGAACGGCCTCGGCCAGGCAGGCAGGGCTTTTCCTTTGTGGAGCAAATGTGTGCCGTACGCCTCCCTTACTTTGAATGCCATTTTTTTGGCAGTAGGTTTGTGAGAAAGTCTCATCTGGATGATACGGTTCATAATATCTTCAAGCAGATTGGCCCGCGACATCCTCTTCAGGCCATAAAATTCGGATAGCATGGGCGAGAGAACCGGATCGTTTTCCACCTGGCCATAAAACGGCCTCAGATCAATGTTGGTGCCTAAAATCCGGGACAAAACACTATTTGCCTCACCAATTTCCTCTTTCGTCAGGTTTTCTGCTGTTTCAATATGAAATTCCGGATCCTCAGGGTCACCGTTAAAAAAAACGGTAACCGCAATATCTCGGTCTTTTAACGGCAAAGGACGGGTGAAACCTTCTTCAAATATGGTTTCAGGATTATGTTCATGATCAAAGTAGGGTTCAACATCAAGGCAGATAAACCAATCGTGCGGTGGAATGGATTTGAGTATCCAGGAAGACATTAGATTTTTTATCAGGAATATTTGATCAGAAGTATGAAAACTTGCCGGGTGGGTGGCAAAGTTACAGACTATGGAGTATAGTACAAAGTTTGTTTTCTGAAAAGGTGGCGGGATTATTTTTCACCGATAAAGGAACATAGACATTTTAGAATATATTTTTTTAATCCGGCAATATTTTTTAATAAATAAATTTTAAATATATTCAAAAAATTTTTATCTCACACTTTAAAATATA
>RECI01000203.1 GCA_007694095.1 Balneolaceae bacterium
ATGCCTGTCCTTTCACCCGAGGAAATGGCATGCCATTGTCAGACGTTACCACAACCAGTGTATGTTCAAGTTCACCGGACTTTTCGAGCAGTTCAAGCATTTTTCCAAGGTGATAATCGAAGTGCTCTATTTCAAAAGCGTAATCGAGCATATCAATGCGGATTTCATCATCATCCGGCCAGAAATCAGGCACATTTTCAATATCTGAAATCTCTTTACCGCCAACTTCAATTCCTGACCGGTACTCATACGCCCGGTGTGGTTCTGTGGCACCGTACCAGAAGAAGTAAGGTGTTCCCTCAGGGCGATCATTCAGAAAAGCTTCAAAATTGGCGGCATAGTCGTTTGTCGAAATACCAGTTGTGGGTGGTTCTGCGCGATGTTCATCATAGGCCAAACCGGTCAGGCTTCGGGGCTCACCTTCTTTGGTTACTGCAACACCCGGCGCCCACTTTTTACCAGTTGCCCCCACAAAGTAGCCGTGCTCTGCAAGAACTTCTGTAAAAACTTTGAACTTATGGGGAAAATAAGGCCAGTGATTGGCCGCTTCTTCCAGTTGCCAGGAGTTACGGCCGGTTAAAATAATGGCACGAGACGGTGCACATTTTGGATTGGGTACATAGGCACGATTAAACAAAACACCTTCGTCTGCAACCCGGTCAAAAGCAGGTGTCTGAACCCATTCAGTCCCATAAGCACTTTTATGTGGGAATGAGATGTCATCAGAAATGGCAAACAGAATGTTCGGCCTTTGAACCTGATAAAGGTTTTGTGCTTTCAGAGAAAGTACAGAATGAAGTAAGATGAGCACTGCAGCAGCCGCAAACAAAAGAAATTTTAAAAATACCGGTTTCATGATCAGGTAAAATCTATACATATGAGTTCACTGTAACAGGTTGTTTTAAAAGTTGAATTTTTTTAAAAGATTCAAACATACTTAGATTTTTTAGGTTTAAACTGTTGTAAAATCATGTATGAATTGTCGAATGTAACCTCCGCAAACCTGGCAGGTTTTATTGACTCAACACTATTCAAAAAGTGGAAACACCTTGTTGGGGATATGAGCTTCTTTCATGTATTCCACCATTCGTTCCAAGATTTCAGGATGGTTGTCTGCCACGTTGTTTTCCTCACCGATATCTTCGGAAAGATTATAGAGTTCAATGGGTGTATTATCCTGATTTACCCTTACATTAAGCCGGACACCTTTCCAGTCACCCCAGCGCACTGCCTGCTTTCCTCCCTGTTCATGAAACTCCCAATAGAGATATTCATGCTGTTTTTGGTCACCGGTGCCCAACAGTGAAGGTACCATTGTAATACCGTCTATTCCCGGAGGTGGTACTGCACCGGCAAGCTCGGCAAAGGTGGGCATCATATCCTGGAATCCGGAGATGTGATCGCTAACGGTTCCCGGGTTGATTGCTCCGGGCCACCAGGCAATGGTGGGAACACGGATTCCCCCTTCATAGAGATCGCGCTTGCCGCCCCGCAACGGGCCGTTGGAATCGAGCATGGAGTAGTGATAGCCACCCTCGGAATGGCTGCCGTTATCGCTGGTAAAAATTACCAAGGTATTTCCGTCAATTCCCAGTTCCACAAGTTTATCCAGTATTTCACCCACCTGCATGTCGAGATGGGTTACCATCGCGGCATAGGCCGCTTTTGGCATGGGCTGTTCGGTGTAGTGTCCGAAGTTGTGGGGATCTTCCTCAAAGATGCTGTTCCCATCCTCATCGAGGTAGAGGGCAAGCGATTCATCAGGCACGGTAAGCGATGCGTGAGGAATTTGAGTGGGGTAAAAAAGAAAAAATGGGCCGTCACGATTCTCTTCAATGAAACGGACAGCCTCTTTGTGAATAACGTCTGCGCTGTAGTGGACCCGTTCAATCGGCCTTCCGGAACCGGGGCGTGTAAATGAGGGTGATGGAGGTGTGTCATCAACTACGTTTCCTTCGAGGTATACTATCTTTAACTCCTCACCTTTAACATCATGAAAAAGAAATTCAGGATAGAAAAAATGAGCCCTGCGCTGGCCCAAAAACCCGAAAAATTCATCAAATCCCTGCAGCGAAGGCACTCCGCTTGAACCGGGATATCCAAGTCCCCATTTTCCGAATCCACCGGTTGCGTAACCTTTTTGCTGTAACAGGTTTGAAATGGTAACCGTACCAAACATAAGCGGATACTGCCCGATGGGCAGCTGCTCCCTGTTGCCGCGTATTTGGGTTCTGCCGCTGTGAAATCCAGTCAACAAAACCGAACGTGCCGGGGCACATACCGTACTTCCCGAATAATGTTGTGTAAATCGGATCCCTTCAGCAGCCATCCGATCGAGGTTGGGCGTTTGAATATGCTGCTGCCCGAATGATCCAAGATCGCCATAGCCAAGATCATCAGCGATAATATAGATGATGTTGGGTTTTACATGTTCCTGTGAAATACGCTCAGCTGCCGGTTCACATCCTGCCTGGAATGAAAGTATAATAATTGCATATACAAATAAACAGGCAAATAGATTCTTGTATTGCTGTCTTAATACCGGCAGGTTTTTTTGTTTTGGCTGATTCATTACTAGAAAGTTTAGTGTATTTACCGCAAAAATTTAATTCTGTTATGTTTGATCAGATTCATTTAATGGTAATAAAATTAGAATGAAATATTCTCGATTTTTTCCATCATCTTATCCACTTTTACGGGATGATCGTCTGGATTTGTTCGTATACCATTTTTATTGTTCCTGAAATCAAACAGTTCAAAACCTTCAATTTGAGTTTCGGGACGATGAATGATGAGCCGCCATTCATCCGTTCGAACCGTTGATTGTCCCCTGGTCCAGTGAGCAAAGGCTGCCTCTTTTGAGAATGCCGACGGGTTAATGAGCTGGGGCCTGAGGCTTATTCCTTCAAGTTCTTCCGGAGCGGTGAGACCCGCTAAATCCGTAAGTGTTGGAAAAATGTCGATGGTTTCAACGATGGCCTCACTGACAACACCCGGCTCTTTTATACCGGGATAATAGATGATAAGGGGGGATTTCAGTGCCGTTTCATAAAGGGAGTGCTTGCCCCAGATCCCCTGTTCACCAAGAGCAAATCCGTGATCGCTCCAAATCACAACAATTGTCTTCTCCAGCAGCCCCAGTGCTGCCATTTGATCCAGAACCCGCCCGACCTGTGTATCCACATACGAGGTGGCTGCCGCATAAGCGTGGCGAAGTTGACGGGCATAGCTGCTGTCTTCATTGGGATTCGATGGATGCCGTCCATAGTTATTCATAAATTCACCGCTTCCATGCCAGCTTGATGGCGGACGTGGAATTTCTGTATCCTCAGGTTCAGGAATATCATCCCGGTCATACAAATCGAAATACTTTCGGGGAGCAGCAAACGGAAGGTGCGGCTTGAAAAAGCCAACGGCAAAAAACCATGGATTTTCGACCGCCACAAGTTCTTCGAGAACCTGGACCGCTTCATTGGCAACCCAGCCGTCCGGATATGCAGTATCCGGCCCGTCATGTGCCTCCCATGTTGGTGAAACACCCCGCTCCCTTGGAATACCGTTCGCATATCCATGCATCATATCTTCAGGTGTATGCCAAGGGCTGTCTGGAATCCAGCTGCGATCCCACACTCCGGGAAGTTCTTCCGGGCCTTCTGCCCATCCCTCTCCAGTAAGGCCTCCCGGGTAATGGGTAACTTTTCCAAGTGAAAATGTCTGATAACCATGATTTCGAAACCAGCCAGGCAAGCTTCGGTGAGCCCACTCCTCATGGGTTTCAAGGATAGCCGTGTTCGGCAGAAACTTCGTATCTGTTGCACGTTGACCGCGCATCAGTGCCGCTCTAGAAGAGCCGCAGGTTGGCACCTGAACGTAATGGCGGCTGAACAATCTCGCCTGAGAGGCAAATGCATCCAGGTTGGGAGTGATTACATGATCTGTTCCGAGTGCGTTCAGATCATTTCGAAGGTCGTCAATTGCGATAAACAGTATGTTATATTTATCACCGTGTTCCGAATCATTTGTGGCAGATTCACAACCGGAAATCAAGTATAGAATAGATACAAATGTAATAAATTTTATCAGCATGTTATGCTTTCATTAGATCAGTTACCTGATAGAAAAACTGTTCGAGTATAATCAATCTGATGAACTTTGTCATCTATTCTCCTGATAATGATATTCAGACGATTGACTATCCTATATCGTTCTGCTAAAAATTTTAATAGGAGTGAAAAGTGAAAAGTGAAAAGTGAAAAGTGAAAAGTGAAAAGTGAAAAGTGAAAAGTGCTCCTCATTTATCCCGCGAAGCGAAAAGCTGGAGCGGAGCAACAGTCCCGACCCCTCGAAGAATTTTCAAGGGGAGTTTATATAATAAAGATTATCAAAATAGTAGTATTTCAAAGGATAAAAATTGGATTTTAGGAAATATTGTATAATGAATTATGGCGCAACGCCCAGAAGTTATTCTCATTTCACAGAACATACCGTACCTGACGGCACGGATTAGTTTTGCGGCTTGCGTGTTCTACAAACATATTGTCCCGTCCGGGACAGTATATTTGTAGAAACAGAGACCTTCACCAGAATTGCCATCGTGCCTTTAGGTACGGTATGTTTTGTCTCTGCACGCTGCCAAGAATTAAATTATAAATACCGGCGATTATCTATCTGTCATCCATCATGATAAACATATATGAATACCTTTGTAAGATTAACTACCCTTGAAAATTCTTTGATCCCTCGGGGCCGGTGCGACTGTGATAATCCCCATATCTCCTATTTCTGAGGAAATTCCCACAAAAAAATCTCCTTGTCGAAGTGCTTGGGACAGACATGAGGAGACTTTTGGACTGTCGCCTCCTCAATGATGTTTCCCGTTCTACTACATTTAAATCGAAGATATGCTGAAGATTTAGCGCAGGTGTATTTCGTAGAGCATGATTTTGGGACAAATTAATGGCTCAGAATAAAAAATACTGTTTCACGAAAAGGTGGACAGGAGAGCTAACGATATTATGTCAGCAGGTTTCTCAGAAAATGTAATCCTTCAGTTGCAAGTGTATCCGGGCTCTCGGCCAGCGGGCGCCAGATGGCAGCGGCCTTGGCAAGAATCTCGTTACCCGGCGAAAATGTTTCGATCACTACATGCCTGTTGTAACCGATATCTTTTAATGCCACTGCCACCTCTTTCCAATTAAACTGGCCTGTACCGGGTATTCCCCTGTCGTTTTCCGCTACCTGGAGGTGGAATAAATGCTCGCCGGCAATACGTATAGCATCTCCCAGGTTTTTTTCTTCAATTCCAGCATGAAAGAGATCAAATCCAATTTTGCATGATGGTTCGTTTACTTGTTCTATAATGCTTTTTACCTGAGACGTCAGGTTCAGAAAGCTTGTTTCAAATCGGTTCAAGGGCTCAACACAGATCGTAACTCCATGTGAACCTGCATGCTTTGAAAGCTTCGAAAGCTGGGCTGTAAGCAGATCCTCCTGTATTTTCCGCTCTTCAACCGTCATGCTCCAAAGGCGCCCAACCTCGGCATAAATCGGGCCTGCCAACACATCAGATCCCATATCCGCAGTTGCCTGAATTGCTTTACGGATATATTCGATTCCCTGATTTTGTACAGACTGATCCGGGTGGACCAGGTCTCTGCCTGCCCCCATTGCAGCGCAGCATGTTACGCTCAGGCCATTCTCTTCAATAACCTTTCTTGCCGCCGGACAATCAAGTGAATCGGGGTCTTCGAGAGGCACTTCTATTGTGTCGAAACCCATTTCAGCAATCTTTGGGGCATATTCTTCAATGATTTTATTTGTGACCGGGGATGTCCATAACCACAGGCTTACACCAAATTTCATAAGGTACTTTTTAAAGTTAAACTGAGTTCGGGATAAGAATCATATAATAATAGAGTGGGTTTTCGTATAATTATATTATTTATTAACAATGGTATATAACGAAAATACATACTACGAATGAATATAAAATAACAGAAATTTTGGTAAAAAATGGATGATTATTATCAAGCTAACCTTTCAACGATTTAATCCGCCCGATTTCTTCTGTGTGTTACACCCCGGCTGTTTGATCAAGCCAATGTTACGTCTCACTATTCCATCTGTTTGATTTTTGAGTTCGGTATATTCGGGGTACATTAAACTTCACATCACAAAAATCCAATTTCATTCGAAAACACTAAAATAGTGGTGGCAGAAATTATGAATAAGGTTCCCTGAAGGCCCTAAAATAATACCACCGTCGAAATAATAACAATCAACTATTTATATTAATGATGAACCGAAAGAAATTTATCAAAAAATCGATTCTAGGCCTTGGCGCATTTACCATTTTGCCAAGACATGTATTGGGCGGAAACGGTTTTACTGCACCAAGTGATCAACTCACTAAAGCTGTGATTGGTGTAGGTGCAATGGGCCGCGGTCATTTGAATTACCCGGGTTCGCGCCTGGTTGCCATTTGTGATGTGGATTCCAATCACCTGAATCGGGCGCTTTCCATTAGCCCTGACGGGGTACGCGATTATCACGATTACCGGGAGGTTCTTGAGCGGGATGATGTCGACATCGTCCATATTGTAACCCCGCCCCACTGGCACGGTGTGATGGCTGTTGATGCTGCCAATGCCGGGAAAGACATCTGGCTGGAAAAACCGATGACCCGAACCATTGGAGAAGGCCAAAAAGTTGTTGAAGCGGTTCGAAGGAACGGGTCCATATTCCGGCTGAATACCTGGTTCAGGTTCCAGAGTAATTTTTATGGAATGGGAACAACGGTGAACCCCATCAAAAAACTGGTGGAGAATGATATTTTTGGCTGGCCGCTGAAAGTTACACTGAGCGAAACCACCGGTTTTGACTGGAAATTTGACTGGAGAGGCAGGACCGACCTTGTTCCGCAATGGATTCCCGAATCGCTTGATTACAATATGTGGCTGGGGCCGGCTCCCTACAAGCCCTACCACGAACACCGGGTTCACAACAACTTTAGAGGATATTGGGATTATGACGGTGGCGGACTGGGCGATATGGGCCAGCACTATCTCGACCCGGTTCAATATCTTCTTGATAAAGATGATACCAATCCGGTTTATATCGATGTTGATGCGCCACAACAGCATCACGATGCAGCATCAAGCTGGCGCAGGGTTGAGCTGACGTATAAAGACGGCTGCAAAATTGTTCTCGACGGAGAAAACAGAGACAAAGACGCGGCATTTATCGAGGGGCCGAAAGGAAAACTCTACAGGGGTTTCCGATCAGATATTCCAAACATCAGGGACCTGGCAAGATCGCTTCCGGAACCAAAACCTCAGGTTACGGATTTCAGCGAAGCTGTGAGGGAGAGAAAAACATTTGCACTCAATGAGATGAACGGACACCGATCGTGCAACCTGGTAAATCTCGGGATTATAGCCGTCCGACTCGGCCGGTCGCTGGAGTTTGATCCTGATAATGAACGGTTTGTAAATGACGACGCGGCAAACCGGCTGATCCATCAGCCCATGCGGTCGCCATGGAAAATCTAATTCAAATTGTATCAAATAAACTTAAAGAGATTTAACTGAATAATGATGAAACAGGTTTACAAAATTACATTTTATTCGATGATGTTTTCATTCCTGCTCATTTCATGCAGAACAACGGAGGTGATCCGGGAAATCGATGAATTTCCACCCGTTGAGGTTCAGCAGGATGTGATCAGGTTAATTGCGGATATGCCGGCCAATGTTCAGAACGAAGAATTTTGGGTGAATGAGCAGCTTGTCGGAATGGGCAGTGATGCCGTTCAGGTGCTGGCAAGTTTGCTTTCTGATCCGTCGGTGGGAAGTGACACTCAGGCAAGATTTGCGGTCACCAGTATGGCCAATTATGTGGCAAGGCCCGGTGCAGAGGCTGAACGGGAAGAGTTTGAAGCAGCACTTTTAGACGAGATTAATAAAGACAGACCGGCAGGGGTGAAACGATTTCTGATCGATCAGCTGAAGCTGGTGGGAAGCGATGAAGCCGTGTCTGTACTGGAGCCGCTTTTAAGAGATCCGCACTATCACCAATTGGCATTGGATGTGTTATTTGTCATTGCATCGGATGAAGCACGTAATGCAATTCGAAACACAGTTCCGCATATAGATGGTAACCTGAAAGTTGCTGCCATCAAATCCCTTGGGGAGCTTCGGGATGCCGGTTCGGTTGACATGTTGCAATTGTATGCTGCCTCCGATCGTTGGCCGTATCAGCGAATGGCGTTGTTTGCACTTTCGGAAATCGGTCAGCCCGGTTCATCTCAGCTATTCCGGGATGCAATAGATCAGCAGGACGGCTTCAGGAAAACCGAACTGAGTGGCCACTACCTGAACTATGCCGGCAGCCTTGTTGGCAATGGCCATCATGAGGAGGGGAGACGCATCGCGGTTGATTTTCTGAATGGTGATTCCCCGGCTAATATCATCAACAATTCGCTGGAAATCCGGTTCAGGGTGGAAGGTGAACATATGCTGGATGAATTGCTGGAAATAGCTCAAACCGCAGAAAAAAATGTTGCGGCTGCTTCGCTAAAGCTGGTGAATTCGCTGAGTGGTGGAGAAGTGACGAATAAAATGATCCTGGCGATGGAGAACACAGCCGATTCCCGGAAATCACTTTTTATCAATACACTTGCAGAGCGAAATGATGTGGCTGCAATACCGGCAATCAGAAATTATCTGGGGCATGATAACAGTGAAATCCGGATTGTTGCACTGAGTGCCATTCACCGGCTGGATGAACATTTTGAACCGGCGGATGCCATCGCTGCAATCCTGCGGGCAAAATCATACGATGAAATCCACGAAGTTGAAGGTGTACTGCGACAGATTGAATCAGAAACGTTGATTCCGGCTCTCATCGAACATCTGCCGGCAGCCGAAGCTCATTCAAAACCGGTGATGATTGGAATTTTAACCGACAGAATGGTTAAAGATGCCCGCCACTATATTGCGAATGAATTGAATTCGAACAGGGAAGATGTTCGAATCGAGGCATTGAATTATTTGTATCACTTTGGTGAATCGGATAATCTGGACCAGCTGTTCAGAATGATGGACAACAGCTTGACCGATGATGAAAAGCAATCGCTGTTAAACACTTTTACGGCCATTCTGAACAGGGTGGAACCGGATACTGACCGGCAAAACCGGTTCAATCGATTTCGTGGTGATGGATCCCAACGCCAGAGAGCCCGCCTTGTGGAAACCGCACCGCATGTTCAAGGGTTACAACAGATAGCAGATATGATCCGGCAAGGATTGAATCATTCATATAGTGAATTGAGGGAAGCATCGCACAGTAGCCTGATCAGCTGGAATGATCCGCGCGCACTGCCCCTGATAGTTGAAGCTGTATCACTCAATACCACTCCCCAAAAGCGAATCGAACTGGCCAATGCTTATATTCGAATTGTGAATACACTGAATGAACCGGTGGATGAAAAAGCTGGCCGGTTAAATCATTTGGTTGCTGCCGTATCCAATCAAAATGAAAAGGCAGCCATTGTTGACCGATTTACACAAGCTGATGATCTATTGGCGTTGCAGGCATCGAGTGTACATTTTGATGCATCCGGGAGTGCTCTGCGAAATGCCGCTTTTCGTGTTGCCGCTTCGGTTCTGCAACCCCATTATGCCGGGAATTCCGGGTTGTTCACCAGCTCAAACGCGGTTCTTGCCGTGCTGAATGAATCAGCAAGAGCAGCAATTAAATCGATACTGGATGACGGGATCGTGACTGTACCGGTTACACCGGAAGCTCCCCGGGAAAAAGCTCACTTTGGGGCATTGTTTAACGGTGAAAATCTCGATGGATGGGAAGTGGTGGGTGGCCAGCCCGGATCTTGGGGAGTGGAAAATGGAATGTTATATACTACTGGTGTTGGCAGCGGCTGGATTTCCACTACTTCCGTATATGATGATTTTATCATTGAGCTGGAATACCGCGTACCTGTGGGCGGAAACAGCGGGGTCTTTATCCGTGCCCCCAGAGATGGCAATCCGGCTTACCAGGGGCTGGAAATCCAGATTCTGGATGATTATGCCGAACGGTATGCCAATTTGCAGCCATGGCAATACACCGGAAGTATTTACGATGTATTGGCTCCATCCAAAAGAGTGACCAAACCCGCAGGAGAATGGCAGCAGATGAAAATAGTTGCAAAAGGGCCAAGGGTTCAGGTTACCCTGAACGGAGAAATGATTTTGAGTGCAAATCTCATAAACCACATGGAAAAAGCGTCAGGCCATCCGGGCCTTGTCCGGCGCTCGGGTTACATTGGCCTGCAGAACCACAGTGACAGGGTGGATTTCCGGAATATCAGGGTTTCACCTGTAGAGTGATATCGTTTCTGTGATCAGAGATTCATGATAGCTCTCCCTGTGCTATGCTGATTTTTGTGGATACTGGATCAACCTGACAGTCGCAGATGCCAGCCCCCGGTACACCCACCGGCCCCGAAGCGCCGGGGCAGGTCTGTCAGCGTTGCGGGATGCTGGATACCGGATGCTGGCAATCATGTCGCACATCACAGAACGCACATCGTGTCGGTTTGATTTACGATGTACGTTCTTTGATGTGCGATGTGCGATAATATGTCCATCTCTTATGTATTGAACCCCTATAAACCAGTCAAATCAGATATGTGATTGGTTAGGGTTAAAGTTGGGTTAAAATTTGTTGACTTGCTACGAACTCACGATTCTGGCATGCCTGGCAACAAAAATCCAGGCATCGCCTCGCAGTTCCCATAGGTCCGTGAAGCGGCGACGGTCTAATCGTCCAGCGGCAGGAGAGGGCTCCGCGTAGACTAAGTGATCTTCGCCCATAACGACGGCGATATTTCCGAATCGCCGGATACTCTCGATCTCCTGTTGAAAGGTCGAGATAGAAATAACTCCGGCCTCCACCATTCTGAGCAGTTCACCTTTCTCAATGATGCGGTTCTGGGGACTATTTACTATAAAATCGTCCTCAAGCATTGCGTCGATTGCTGCCACGTCATTGGTGAGAAACGCGTTTAGATGGCGTTCCTCGGCGGCACGGACGTGCCGCTCCCAATCGTCATCAAATTTGAGTGATGAGTCAGGACCAGTACAACCCGTCATCATCAGCCCGAGTCCAAATACAATCACGGCAAGCACATTTTTATTCATCGGAATTCCTCCTTTGTCTTGGTTTAGAAAAAACTAGGAATCTGGAGCCTAACGGTCTGCCATTTCTGTTGCCAGCCAATTAACTTTGAAGTACTGCAAGAAACCGGAACCGGTCCACAGGCTCATTATTTGTATACGAAGTGAAAAAAATTGAAGAACTAAGACGCAGCCCTTATCCACTATTTTTTAAGTGACTTCATCAAGAGTGGGCCATATTATGCCTTCATGGGTATCTAACTCATTAAATATCTTATTGGAGGCACACTATGACACCATTCAAATCACGGTTGATCGAAGATATGAGGCACTTCGGTTATTCCCAACGCACCCAGGATACTTATCTATCTGCGATACGCATTATCTGCCGGTAAACTGGGTTTGTCCAGTTTATAGAGGGTCGGTATATGATACCAACATTTTGGAATTTGGAATTTGTGATTTGCCCCGAAGGGATCACTTTGTGGGAATTTCGTTAACACGCCTGTCCCGATATTTCTGTCGGGGTTCAAAAAATGAGCCGGATTATCCGGATCAGGTTATTTGATATTTTCGACTATTGAGAGATTAATCGTCCCTGCATCATCGTAAAATGTCCCGGATAGGTACAGATATAGGGGTATGATCCCGGTGGCGGAACAGTTACTGTAACGGTTTGGCACTTAAGCAGTTTTGCCAAGTCAAGCTGATAAAGTGGTGAATACTCAGGATTTCTACCGGTTTAGCAGTATTAATAAAGGCAATAAATGGCAAAATCTGATTGATTCGAAGAACCGCGAAGCGCTATGCTTGTTAGCGGTACAATATTTCTTTGATTAAAGCAGTTTTGTGTATAGATTACAATTCCAATACACATTAAAAATGCTTGCTATGAGAACCAATATAGTTATTGATGACGATTTAATGGAAGAAGCTTTGAAAGTCAGCCGATTAAAAACCAAGAAGGATGCAGTTGAGGAGGGCTTGCGATTGTTGGTACAGCGTAAAAAACAGGAAAATATCAAAAACCTGCGAGGTAAACTCCAATGGCGCGGTGATCTGGAACAAATGAGAACCGACGATAAATGATCCTTGTAGACACCAGTGTATGGATTGACTATTTCAATGGGGTACAGACCTGGCAAACCGATTCACTTGATACCATCCTTTCTGAAGATTCAGTTTTAGTTGGAGATATTATTCTTGCCGAAATATTACAGGGTTTTGACAAAGACTCTGACTATAAGAAAGCTAAAGAAGCCCTGGAACCTTTGGAGTGCATTGATCTTGGGGGCAAGAAGCTGGCGATAAAAACAGCCTCCCATTTTCGATTCTTAAGATCTAAGGGAGTTACCATTCGTAAAACGGTAGACATGCTTATTGGAACATGGTGTATAGAAACGGAGATAGAATTATTACATAATGACAAGGATTTTGATCGAATAGCCCTCCATTTACCTCTGAAAGTCATCAAGAACTGATAGTAGATTGGTGTACCGCTAATTATTTGGCACAACTATGAATACGAAAGCAAGAAACTACGCCGGCTGTTGATGTGCTGGCACTCCTGATGGAAGACCAGCTCGAACGGGAATCTCCAACCCCGGTACCTCTCCGGTTCGGCTTTGCTCATGATGTTAATCTTGATATTCACAGAAATGGAACATGGACCGAATTGGAAGATGGCGCCCGGCTTTGACGGCTCAGCATCCATACTGCCGGGACCTATTCCATTAATCTGATTTATGATGAATTCTTTTTGCCGCCAGAGGCGACATTTTTTGTGTATAACAGTGACAGAACAGAGGTAATCGGCGTCTTTACCGAGCTTAACAACAAGGAATATGGCAAGTTTTCAACGTCGCCTGTGGCCGGAGATGTAAGTATTCTGGATATTTATGTTTAATTATGAAAGCCCCGGATGCAATAATAACAATGATCCAACACATCAGACAGTATCCGGTATAACCCCCCGGGCAATTATGCCGTCATCGATATTGCCTTGCTCCAGTTATCCAGTAAACACCATCCCACCTATAACACTTATTATTTGGGTTGGACCTCTCAAAACGTGACTCCTCAGTCTTCCACAATTATTCATTATCCAAGGGGTGATACAAAGAAAATTACCCGGAATTCCCCACTGCATTCCAACTTTATCCGAATTATCCCAACCCATTCAATCCGGCAACCAACATCCGATGTGATCTGCCGGAGACGATTCATGTCCGGTTAACCGTTTATGATATGTTGGGCAGGGAAATTGCCCGGCTTGCCGACGGCATCTTGCCTGCCGGTGAGCATCAATCCATAAGGGTCGCTCGTTCAAATCCCAGCGGGATGTACATCATTCGCCTGGAAGCAGGCGCGTAAATCAATAACAGTACCATGATATTGTTTAAATAAATAGTAAAAAAGTGGTTACAGCAATGAAGAATTTTCATTTTTTTATCTTTTTCGTGATGGTTTCTATCTGTGCCGGTTGTGAGCTGATGGGCTTAACACCTGGCAATAACGATTCAAAAGACACCTCCCTTACTGACACTTGGTGGTGGCTGGATTCTTTTGAAGATGGAAATGGAGAAAAATCGGGCATTGGCAGTGAAAATGTGGCGATCCTGTTCCGAAGCGATAGCACGTTGGGCGGAGTTGGTATCTGGAGTGATACCGCCAAAGGCAACGAAATCTATGGTGTTTACCGGCTTGAACCTGCAACCGTCTGTGTCGGTTCTACCCGCAAAGGAGTCCCCGAAGGTTCGCGTTCCGATGAATTTGTGCAGTCTCTGAAATTCACAGAAACAATTCGGATAACATCAGACAGGTTGATCCTCACTCTTCAGAATGGATCTGGTCGTATTTATTTAAAACAGGGTGAACAACCTCCACATGAAGTAGACTTTAATTTGGCAGTCAGCTTGAGACAAGAGTTGTTTCAAAATTGCTTTTAACCGGAAAATAAAGTTCATATTACAGGATCTGGAACAAATAACCCGGGGCTTTTATGATGAAAATCTTATGCATAGTATCCGTTTTGAGTTTTGGAATAGAGAATAAATGATTATTTAATTAACCGGATTTTCATCTTAGACATTACGGGCAGGAAAATTGCCCGCCTTTATCATACAACTTGTGGGTGATTCCCCCAAAGGGGCCTATTTTTCAAGCTTTGTCTTGAAAAAAATGTAGTGTCTTTAAATTAAAATTCTGACCAAAAATGGGAAAAATCCAAAATTCAAGCACCAAATTTCAAACATTTTCTACCCACAATGCAGGCCTCGAATTTTCGAAAAAGTCAGATAAAAAATGATACCAACATTTTGGAATTTGTTATTTGCCCCGAGGGATCACTTTGTGGGAAATTCCGGATCAGGTTATTTGATATTTTCGACTACTGAGAGATTAATCGCCCCTGCATCATTGTAAAATGTCCCGGATAGGTACAGATATAGGGATATGATCCCGGAGGCGGAACCGTAATCGTTACATAGGCAACTTCTCCCGGTCTTGCCAGCCTGGTGTATCCAAAAATTTTCCCATAGGCTTCATCATCTACGGGAATATATTCATGTTGAAGAGCTCTCAGCGCGGCCATCCCGACAGGATAAATGTCACCTTCAGCATAAACAAATACGACATTATGGGGCATTTCACTTTGTGTGTTGTCGTATCGGATCGTGATTGTAGAACCTGCAGCCGCCCTGATTTCGGTGACATCATAGCTTAAATCGGCGCCAAAAGATCTCACCACCAGTGTATCGCCATCAGCCGCTGTAACAGTTGCAGCTTCATCGTATGGCACTTCTCTTTGTGCTGGTGCAGCGGGCTCGGTGTGTACATGGCGTTCTTCGGTTGCAGGAGGCTGAACCTCCTCTGCTATGGCATCAAATAACCCCGGTCGGCCCCATTTATCTGCCAATTCCATCAGTTTCTCACGGAACTCATCGGGCATAGTTCGGCTCATTTCCCGCAGGTGCTCTACAAGGAATTCATCCAGGATTGGTTTTTTATCTTCCTGCCATTCTTCTGTAAGCCCATCAAGAAATGCTGATCCGATGATCACATCCGCAGATTCAAGGCTGAGCAGCATACCAGCCACAACTAAATCGGGCCTTTCTCCCATGGCAAAATGTCTGGCTACTCTTTCGACCACAGTTGATACATGATTTTTGTAATCATCGTCAGCACTATCTGAAAAAGTTTTCAGCAATACATTTTCTAAAAATTCTGTTTCATTTCGCGCGGCTGCAATCGAAATACCGTCCCTGAGCCAGCGGTCGTTTACATTTTCTTCCAGCATCACCATTTCGGACAGTGCCCTTCCAACCCGCGCGTCTGCCGGCATTTCTGCAGCCGCAAGCAGTGCCTCAAGCTTTACCTTGGGATCGGCATTAAACATGAGCCTTGCCGGCAGGGTATAACCCATTTTACCCGGCGCATCACGCGTAGGGAAAAAGCCTGCTGCAATAACCTCTTCCAGCATTTGCCGGTTTCGTGGCAGCACTATTAATGCGGCCCGCCGCACGGAGGAAGCAGGGTGGTACAAAGCCCTCACTACAGCTTTCGTCACATCCGGGTTGCTGTCGTGAATCAGGCCAAGGCCGTGAAGGGTCCAAAGAGCGTGAAGTGCGCCGGGATTCAGTCCAAGGTCATCAACCCTTTGGTCAGCCAACAGATCGAGGAGTTCGGAAGTTACATCATCATTCCCTCTTTCTACCAGCAATCTCTGGGCAGTGAGCCTCCAGAACATGTTGTCATTACCCAATGCTTCTACCAATTGGTCAGGCGATGCATCCTTAAGGTTGAGCGATTGTTCATGACTGGCATCTTTGTGTACTATACGATAGATGCGGGCATGTTTTTGGTCGCGAAGTTCATTGATATACGCGTTGCCTTCCCCGGTTTCAAAATCAGGAGGGGTGGGGTTGTGCTGTATAATCAGGTTGTACCAATCCAGAACCCAAAGTGCGCCATCGGGGCCAACTCTCGATTGAATGGGGGAGAACCATTCATCACGGCTTGCCATCTTGTTCCAGGTATTTAGGGCGCGATAAGTGCTCCCGTGCGGCTCCAGGATAAACGACCCTAACAGATGGCCGGTTGGCTCGGATACGAATGCTTTCCGGTTCCAGTAAGATTGAGGAAAATCACGGGCGGTATAAACTTCAAAACCGGAACCTGCTGTATACCTGCCATGCTGGTCAACCTGGCGAACTTCTTCAAAAAGCGGAAAAATTCTGTTTGTATTTGCGATCATAGGCAGACGGGGTTTTTGCCCGAAACCACGAATCAAATCATAATACCGGTTGGGGATTACACTGTGTACAGGAACATCAAGGTTTGCCGTTGAACCAAAAACGATGCCTTCTTCATTGAAATGAATGCCCCAGGTATTGTTGCTTGTGTTGGAAATGTATTCAAGTTTTGATCCATCGGGCCGGAACCTGTAGAATCCGCTGCTGAAGCGGTGGTCTTCATCGCCAACGGTTCCTTCAAACGCAGAATATCCCACCGTACCCCAGATCTGGTTATCGAATCCATACCGGAGGTTGCTCGGCCCGGCGTGTGTATCGAAGGTGCCCCAGCCGGTGAAAAGTACCTCGCGGTAATCGGCTATTCCGTCTCCGGTTGTATCTTTGAAGAAGATAAAGTCAGGCGCCTGTGCAACAATCACACCGCCATTTACAAGCACCAGGCCGGTCGGAATATTAAGCCCTTCCACAAAAGTGGTAACTTTGTCAGCCCGTCCGTCTCCGGTTGTATCTTCCAGTATTTTGATGCGGTCGCTCCCTGTACGGTCATCTGTAAATTTGTTTGGATAATCAACTGTTTCGAGAACCCAAAGCCTGCCCTGCTCATCCCATGTGAGATCGATAGGGTTAATAACCTGCTCTTCGGATGCGAACAGTTCAACTCGAAAATCGGGATGGGTAACAATGAGCTGCCAGGATTCTTCGGGGCTGAGCGGGTTTTGGACTTCAGTAATCGGGTCGCCAATTGTTCCCCACCTTTCTCCGGGCGGATAATAAGGAAGCAATCCCTCACCATATGTGATTTGAGGAAATTCAAATTCAGCTTCCAGTGCCCAGTCTCCTGAAACCCAGCGAATTCCCCTGTCGATAAGCTGCTGGAATCCGGGTTGTTTCCAGGTACGTTCATCATGCCCCCAGGCGGTGTAAAATACGCGTCCGTCGCCATGATTTCTCACCCACGTCCACGGCTCTTCATGATCACCCTCAACTCTCACTGAAAGTACCGTTTTATCAGGGTTATGTTTCATGTGAACGTACGTTTCGTCCCAGCTTTCAAACACCTGGACACCGGATTTAACCGGGTGATCGGGTAAGACATGCCTCACACTGAACGTCCCATCCCCATGCGCCTTAAAAGCGCCTCCCACAAGATTCACAAAGGCGTCAGAATCATTAAAAGAAGCCGAGGCCGAGTGTACAGCAACCAGGCCGCCGCCTGACTGTACATACTGCATTAAATCGGATTCCTGCTGAGATGTTAAACCGGACCTGTTTCCGTAAATCATCAAAGCATCAAAACGTTGCAGGTTTTTCAGGTTCAGGTCATCCTGCCTGTCGGAATAATGGAAAAAGATTCCCTGATCAGCAAAATTTGAAACAATCACACGAAGCCGTTCTCTTGGCTGGTGATGGCCTTCATCACCAAGAAAAAGCACATGGAGGCGGTCAGGCAATTCTGCCTGTGCCTGAAGATGTTCATAATCCGTTACTTCCACTGCTGTATTATTTGTTGCAGCAGGTTCTGTTGAAGTACACGAATAGAGGAAGAATACAGATGCAAGCAAAACACTGCTTGATCCAAAAAAGAAGAATCTGGACATATTTCCCGGATTAATTATGAAATAAATTAGTAGTTGAAGGAGTTGGCCGGTTATTCCGGCAATGTAAAGTCTGGCAGTTTCATAATTTTTCCTCCATTCATGGATGATTCATGAGCCAGCAGGCCTACACATGTCCAGTTCGCGGAGGTTACCGCGTTCGGATAAGGGTCACGTCCTTCGATAATAGCTGAGACAAATTCGTGTGCAAGGTGCGGATGTGAGCCTCCATGCCCGGCCCCCTGGATAAAGGAGAGGTGGGCAGAGTCTTCGGCATCGTAAACTCCTGCACGTGTAAACGGCTGGATCTCTTCAGGCAGCCTGTGGCCGTAATCCGGAACGTCCACGAGTTCGGGAATTTCATGTTCCGGTTTTTTTGCGGTATGAATTACAGGTTTTTCACCTTCAATCAGAGGCCATTCAAACGATTTCTTCGTGCCATAGGCATCAAAACTCTCCCTGTACTGCCGGGCGGTATCAAAGAGGCAGCGGTAAATATGAGCTGATACATCGCTGTCTTTCAGTTTGATGTGCGCTGATTGAACGGCAAAAGAGCATCCTGATTTTTGGGCAAGGTCATCATTGATACGTCCTGAACCAAAACAGGAAACATATTCAGCCGGTTTGTCCATCAGGCCCAAAACAGGGCTTACCACGTGAGTGGCGTAATGCATCGGCTTCATACGCTCCCAGTATTCAGGCCAGCCCTCCATGTCTTGCGGGTGACTTGCCTGCAGGTACTGGATTTCGCCCAGTTCTCCCTTTTCATATAATTCCTTCACAAACAAATATTCCCGGCTGTAAACCACTGTTTCTGCCATTGTGTACTTCAGGCCGGTTTGTTTAACGGTATCCACAATCTCCTCGCATTCTTCAATCGTTGTAGCCATGGGAACTGTACAAGACACATGTTTGCCTGCCCGCAATGCCATCAGTGTATGCTTCGCGTGCAGATGAATAGGGGTGTTGATATGAACGGCATCGACATCCGGATTTTCGAGAAGTTCTTCGTATGATGTATATCGTTTATCAACTCCAAACTGGTCGCCGATCGCATTAAGCTTGGTTTCATTCCTTTGACAGATCGCGTACATGTTGGCATTTGGATGGCGCTGGTAGATAGGAATAAATTCGGCGCCGAAGCCAAGGCCTATGATAGCAATATTTACTTTTTTATCAGACATCGTATTACTTGTTGGTTAGCAATATAAGTTTACTCGTTTTAGTTAGTGAAGCAGGCTTTAAAGACAATTTCCAAATTCCAAACTATAGACTATTTGGGCTAAGCACTTGGTGCTGCTCACACTGCAAACAAGTTATGCCCAAAAAATAGTCCGTGACTCAAAATCGTGTTTTGTATTTTGTGTTCAAACGTTAGCACAATAATACGTTGAAATTTGATGTCTGGATTTTGAATTTTTTGCAATGAATGGTCAGAATTTAAAATTAATGACACTAATCATACATAAATATTTTTACACTATTTTAAAAAATTGGTAAATCGGCTTGTATTTTTGTTAGAAGATCTAATTACAACCTAACCCGGATAAACAGGAAAAACCAAGCACAAATACCAAAATGTTTGAAATTTTGTGACTGTTTTTTGACTTTTTTGCCAATTTTGGTCATAAGGTAAATTTAAAGTCACTAAGTAGGCGCTTCAATTGCAGTTAATACCAACATGATGTTCAAAATAAGATTTGCGATGAATCAATAATCTGATATTTGAATAAAAAAAATCGATAATTCGGTTTATCGGTTTATCGGTTTATCGCAAATCATTTAGGTTCTAACTCCCACAACTCAACAAATTCGTTCTTCCGGTGATCTCTTCTTTTTGTTTTTTTGGATGACTGTTTCACCTTGCGTTTCAACAATCGGGTCTGCCTGTAACGGCTGTGATTAGCCAGCTCTTCCTTAACGGGGTGCTGCCCTGTTACGCCCTGTGATTCTGCCAGGTTGGAGAACAACAATACCAGCTTACCTTTATCATGAATATAATCGGCAGCTTTTTCAAAAAAGCGTTCGAACAGGCCGGATTCATAGTAAATTGCATTGTCGAGGCCTTCAATTTCTTTTTGGGCCGGCAGCCACGGCGGATTAAAAACCACAAGATCAGTTTTTTGATCATGTTTTTCGAAAAGGTCTGACTGAAAAGTGTGAACCCTGTCGGATACCCCGATTTTTTGAGCATGTTCTCTAACCGACAGGATAGAGTTCGGGTTGATATCGGATGCAATCACCTTCTCAAATCCCCGGTTCAGCATCTGGAAAGCCAGTACCCCGCAGCCTGTGCCGATGTCTATTGCCAGGTTTTTAGGGCCATTGAATTTTTTCAGCCAGTTATCAAACAGGTGAAGATGATCGAAACGTGTTGGAAAGTAGGTGCCGTAATACGGGTGGATTTTCTCTTTCAATCCGGGATATTTGATTCCCTTCAGATACCACTGCCATGAACTGTTGAGCCCCTGGATTTGGGGGAAAGTGAGCAGGAAATCTTGCAGATCCGGATACAGTAAATTCAGCCAGCCGATTTCCGGGGATTTTTTAAGGGCAATGGTGTTGTCTTTTACAGGAACGAGAAGACGGTTCGATGCCTGGTAGAATTCGCTGCGTTTGTCGCGGTAGGCTGTGAAATCTTGTTTATTTTTTCCCCTGAACACCAGCTTTTTTAAGTCTGACAAAACGGCCATTCCGGTGGAGTACCGGTCTTCCACTAACAGATAATTACCGGCAGATAATTGTCTTGCAGCCTTTGCCCGGTCCGATTTTTTTGTAATCTGAATAACGTTATCATCAGATTCAGGAGGTTCCGGTCGTTTTATTTTGATATTCAATGGCTTACTATTCATTTATTTAAATAGATATTCATGATTTCACTGAAACAACATATTCCGTAATAATTTAAGTACAGATTATTTTTTAGATTATCTCTGTAATCGGTTGAAAGATATCACAAACAAATTATCATGATACTATAGGTTCCAATACAATCATAGTTGTAACGATCCTAAATTTTTAAGGTGAAAGTAATGCTAAAAGAATAAGGCAACCTTCATGAAGATTTACTTCTTTTGTTATCCACAGGGGCCACCAGACAAAGCTGGGTACCAGCATCAAACGGTTGTATTGGCAGAAGGCTTGAGAGAACTCGGGATAAAGTTTTCTTCGAACTTGAATTATTGGAAAATAACAGCCGATTCAGACGAATATTTACTCAAAGAAGAACAGAAACATCATTATGAAGACTTTGATGTTGTTGTTGTGAGCTCCATGTTCTATTATTACAAACGTGAAGATCTTTTACCTGCTAATTTATTCAAATCAAAAAGAAGTTATAAGCTGGTATTTATTGATAGTTCTGATGGACAAAACACTCCCGGATACAGGCCTGAAATCAGGTATGCAGATCTTGTATTGAAATCGTACTATTGCAGTAAATATTCTTATCCGTATAATTTTACACCATGGCAATTTGGGCTAAGCCGACGAATCATTTCATCTTTAGTGCCACTGCCATTCGCTGATCGTAATAATGATGTGTTAGTGAATTACAGGGTGGAACATTCTGTTAGGATGTTGGCAGAAAGAACAGTGATGGAAACAGTTTACAAAACCCTTTATTTAAATTCTGAAATTGATGTATTTGATGAAATAAAATTTTCCCGGCAGGATAAACTCTATTGGGAACAGTCTGGCAGAAGGCATTACCCTGAATACTATAAGAGACTGGGCGCGAGTAAGGCTTGTGCAGCTTTTGGTGGCAGATTACAAACTCATTTACTGTAAAACAAAATTTTCTATCAAAATTAGTGAACAGGGTTGATGACAGGTACCACATTCTCACACATGATAGAATATTACAGTATGATTCATGGAGATTTTGGGAATCACTTGCATCAGGCTGTGTAACTTTACATGCCGATCTTGAGAAGTATGGTGCAATATTACCTGTTATGCCAAAAAATGGGAAACACTATATTGGTATCGATTTTTCTGACTTGAATAACTCCCTGAAAAGGGTTGAAGAATTACATAAATATGAAGAAATCGGATTTAATGGCAGAAAGTGGGTATTAGAACATTACTCTCCGGAAAAAATTGCAAAAAGATTTCTAAATCTCATAGAATTAATTTAACCATAATTAATATAAAATCAATTAGTTATATCATAAAATTGCTTCTCTGGCTATCAAAATTTATAAAATGACCATACTTCCTTCATTTTATTGAAATTCAAGTATTAAAAATGCAAACAGCATTTTCTTTATGATGCCGTTTCTCCACCTTGGTATTTCATCGTATAAGTAAAGATTCATCAGGAAATCAGCATCCGGAATAATAAATTTAATCAGTACTCACAAGCCCCAGGTTCCAGCACTACATAATATGATTTGTAGTTTCTTGCATCGGGATCTGTACATCCTATTAAAGGTAAAATTTTAACCAGTCTGAAGTCGGTTGGGTGTGTTTCGGCCTGGAATGCGATATACCCGCTTCCCAACGGTTCACCGTATCTTTTTACTGCCGGATCGTAATGGAGCGGGCCTTCACCTCCCATGATCACATCCGTATATTCCAATACAACTTCGCCATCGAGTATGTGTTGTACAAGGGAATCGCCCAAAACTATCGCTTCAGCACGTACCCAGTCATCACCGTGATAGGTTCGTGAATTGGAAGCTATCCAGTCTTCTTCCTGCAGTACACCGTCAATTTTAACCTGTGTACCCGGGGCATAGAGATTACCGTTTGTTCTTTCATTAACCCCATCGCCACCCAAAAGCTGCATCTCAATTGAGATGGGCAGAAGTTGATTTAATGTCACACTTTCAGCGGATTGAGAATGCATCATAATTCCATTATTCCGAAAACCCCAGTCAGGGCCGTCAGTAACCTGGTCTCCTATAAATCTGTACTCAACAACGATATGATAGTGTGAGAAAGGTTTGTGATAGTAGATATGGCCAAGTTCACCGTCCCATCGGTCATAATCCACGTAGGAAACGCGGAGCATGCCATCTTCAACCCGGAAGGTATTAAACGGGTTTTCATTGAGTTCGTATCCTGCAATTTTTATGTCCCATCCGTCAAGATTCTCTCCGTTAAAAAGATATATCCATTCTTCTGTTTCATCTGCAACTTCTGCGCAGTTGTTAATCAGTAATGCACTTGCCAACAATAAAGTGTAGATCCAATTTTTCATAGTCCCTGTTTTTATTCTGAATTATAGTCCCAATATGTAATATCGTTATCTGGGTACTTTTTTTTTGTTAAATCTTAAAAATTAATATCAATAAACCAGGGAGTATCTTTAAAAAAAATCTTATAAAGATACTCCCTGTAAGATATTAAATTGCCGTTATTCGACTATGGTAATCGATAGCCTTCGCGATACTCCCGGTGTAAACGGCGGTCGGCTTCTATATCGTCCACGAAACGCTGCTCTGCCGGGTTCCAGCGAAGAGGTCTGTCGAGGAATGTGGCAATGTTGCCAAGAACTCCCACGGAGTTGCTTCTGTGTCCGGCTTCAACGGGTGCGATCGGATCGCGGCGTTCTCTGACACATTTCAGGAAATCGACAAGGTGCGGCGAAGCTGTTTCATATTCTTCCGCATCCACGTCTTCATCCTCCCGCGGCATCAGGGAATCATCTGACGCCCGGAATTGTCCGCGGTGTACTTCAATCCATGCATCATCACTGGCAAACCGCACTCCAAAATTCTCATCTTCCGTAAATGGTTCATTGGCCATTACCAGTCCCCCTTCATATACAAAGCGCACATATTCGCTGCCCTCATGGCCGCCTGGTATAATTTCCACGGGGCCGCTGTTGTCTTTATTGAGTGCCCATTGAACGATATCGAAATTGTGGGCACCCCAGTCTGTCATAAAGCCGCCACCGGTTTCCTTGTACCAACGCCAGCCTCCCCAGATTTGCTCGTTTTGCGGAGGGTTCAGCGTTATAGGGGGGTTCAGATCAGGATTGTAGTGAACATAAGGATTTGGTCCCAGCCATAAATCCCAGTTCAGATCGCCCGGAACCTCTACCTCAGGTTGATCGTATGGCCTTGGCGGCGGGCCTACCCAGGCATTGATTTTTGTTAGATCACCAAGGCGATTTTCCCTTACAAGGTTAACAGCATGCTGGAAGAAAGCATCCGAACGCTGCTGGCTGCCTACACCGAGAACAGTATTATTTTGCCTTACTGCCCTGGTCAATTCAATGCCTTCCCTGATGGTAAATGTAACCGGTTTTTCAAGATATATATCTTTTCCTGCGCGGCAGGCTTCGATTGCCTGAATTGCATGCCAGTGATCTGGTGTCACAATTACAACAATATCAATATCATCTCTTTCAAGAATCCTTGTGTAATCTTCAGTAGTTTCGATGTCAACAGATTGCTCTGTTTCTTCCTGGAAATTTCTAACCAGCATTTCAAAACGGTCCCGTTTGCGCCCATAAACATCAGCGCCGGCTACAATTTTTATGCCGGGGTTTTCATGAAATCCATTCATCAGGGAAATCGTCTGTCTGCCAAGCCCGATAAATCCAAGCCGCAGTGTGTCGCTTGGAGGGGTACATCCCTTCATTAAAGGGAGCATCGACAGGCCTGCCGCTCCCATTATACTTGTTTTTATAAACTTACGTCGGGTAAAATTATTCATAGCTGGTTCGGTTTTTTATTGATTTTTTTTTAACCACATTTTTCAATGTATGAAGAACAGTAATCATCCACATACATGATTTACTGGTTTACACAGAATTCTACCTGGGATCGCGCCAGATGCCATCACGGAAGCGGATTTCTTCGTTAAGTTCACGAACCCAAATATTACGGAAGCTCACATAGTCACCGTGATCCTGCAGCCGGATACCTGCCGCACCATGGGCCGAGTAAGATGGCTCACCTATATATACCGTGTTGCCGAAAATCTCAACATTGTTTTGAACCAAAATGCCATTCAGAAGAACGGTAATACGTGCAGGTTTTTCGAGTTCACCGTCATCAGTGAAAACTGGTGATTTAAAGAAAATCTGGTAAGTTTGCCATTCGCCCGGCCTCTTAGCAGGATTTGCCAGCGGTATATGCTGCTTGTAAATACTTCCCGCCATTCCGTTCGAATAAGTTGGGTTTTCCCAGTTATCAAGCACCTGAACTTCATAGCGCTCTTGTAAAAATACACCGCTGTTGCCGCGACCCTGCCCCTCACCAACAATTACTTCGGGTGCCCGCCACTCTATATGAAGCTGTATATCCTTGAATTTTTGTTTGGATGTAATATCGCCGGTACGTGGTGTTACGGTCATATAGCCATCTCCAAGCGTCCAGAAAACTTCAGAACCGTCGCGTCTTTCCCAGTTGTCGAGTGATGTGCCGTCGAACAAAATAATGGCGTCTTCAGGCGGCTCTCCATTTACTTCAACCGGCTGTACAACCGGAGGCTGAGGTTCCCAGATTTCTGTGAGTTCAGGATCTCTGATTTCTCCGCCTTGCTGGCAGTTTGCAACTGTTGCCGTTATTAACAATATCCCAATTAAAAGTGAAATTTTGTATGTCATAATATTTGATAATTGATTTCAGGTTGCCATTTAATGAAAATAGACTTTCTTTTTTTATTGCAAAAGCAAATCATTGCTAATAACTTCTTTGATATCCTGGAAAGTTAATTTTTTTGTGCTTCACAAGGGGCAGAATGTAAAAAACAGCTTTACATTTTTTGTTTTTTCTGTTCAAATTTTCATTTCTTCAATCTTGTATACAAACTTAATTCCTGGAAACTGTTATGAATCAATCCAAAAAAAATCAACCTACACGCAAATTCAGCCGTCGTGAAATGCTGAAAAGAAGTGCAACACTCTCTGCCGCAATGTTTGCCGGTGCTGCCCTGCCCTCGGGGCTTATCGCATCAAACCCCGATAAATCCCCCAAAGCGGTTCGAAATGGGCGCATCAAACAAGTGCTGGCTTCATGGCCGTTTATGGACCGTGCTGAATTCTGGAGCCTTGAGCAATTATGTGAGGCAGCTGTGGATCTCGGGGTTTCGGGCATTGAACTGGTTGGGCCTGATGAATGGCCAACAATGAAAAAATATAACCTTGTTTGCGGGATGTCGCCCAATGGCATGCCCGGCTTGCCTTTTGTAAAAGGCCTCAATAATATGCGGTACCAGGAAGAGGTTATTGCCACAACCAAACGGCGGATTGAAGAGTGCGCTGAAGCCGGTGTCCCAAATGTAATTGCATTCACCGGATATAAATATCTTGATGTTGACAATCCTGAATTGGGTGATGTTCCTCTTGACGAAGGAGCAGATAATACCGTAAAAGGCTTGAAGGAACTTGCTCTCCATGCCGAGAAATATGGTGTTAATATTTGCCTCGAACATTTGAATACCCGCGTTCCAGATCCTCATCTGTTTGGTACGCCGGGCTATCAGGGCGATGATGTGGATTACTGTGCTGATATTGTACGAAGGGTCGGTTCGTCACGGGTTAAACTCCTGTTCGATATTTACCACGTACAAATCATGAACGGGGATGTGATTTCCCGGATACGTGAATACGGAACCGATATTATCGGTCATATCCATACTGCCGGGGTTCCGGGCAGATGTGAATTGGATGAAACACAGGAACTGAATTACCCTGCTATTATGCGCGCACTGCTTGAGATCGGATATGAGGGTTATGTAGGGCAGGAATTTGTTCCAACTCGTAACCCGATGCAAGGCCTCAGAGAAGCTGTTTCCATTTGTGATGTTTAATAAAAACTTTTCAACGTTTTACACATTTTGTTTTTAAACTGTCAAGATAATGTAATTAAATGCCCAACTCTAATTCAGGACTCACCGATTAACATCGGGAATACGCCTGCAGGCACCTGACATTATCCTAAAAAAAAGAAAGATTCCATGACCTTAAAAAATGTCCTCCCATTAATTCTTATTCAAATATTTTTGATCGCCGGTTTTACGATGCTGTTTAGCGGGCTTACACATGCTTTTTCAACGGATAAACATATCCTTTTTATCTCAGGTGCGCCTTCCCATGGATTTGGGAATCATGAACATTATGGCGGTAACCGGTTGCTTGCCGCCACTCTCGAAGAAGCGCTTGACGGAGTACGTACCACCGTGGTTCAGGGCTGGCCGGAAGACGTTACAATTTTTGATGACGTTTCAGCCGTTGTGATTTATGCAAACGGCGGCGGCGGCCACCTGATTCTTCCACACCTTGAAGCATTTCGGGAGGTGATGGATCGTGGTATTGGATTTGTTACCCTGCATTATGCCGTTGAAGTGCCTACAGGCGAAGCCGGAAACAGGTTCCTTGATTGGCAGGGGGGATTTTTCGAAACACACTGGTCGGTAAATCCTTTTTGGACTGCAGGTTTTGAAAAACTACCCAATCATCCCATTCTGAACGGAGTAGAACCTTTTGCTATTCGCGATGAATGGTACTACCATATGAGATTTCAGGAAAATATGGCGGGTGTTACGCCGATTTTATCTGATTTGCCCCCGGCAGAATCATTGAGCAGGGACGATGGGCCCCATTCAAACAATCCGCACGTAAGAGAAGCTGTTCTTGAAAACCGGGAATCACAACATGTTGCCTGGGCGTATGAACGTCCAAACGGCGGACGGTCTTTTGGCTTTACCGGCGGCCATTATCACTGGAACTGGGGTCATAATCAGTTCCGGCGGGTTGTTGCAAATGCCATTGCCTGGACAGCAGGAATCAAAATACCCGAGAATGGATTGCAATTTTCAACAATTGATGCATTGGAGTTAGCTGAAATGACCGATGATCCAATTCCCGCTCAATGGGATCCTGAACCCATTCAACAAATGCTTGATGAAGCAAACAACCACTGATTTAAATCATACTCTTATGTATTCGCACATTCCACAGAATAAAAGCAAAAATATCAGCCGCAGAGAAATGCTAAAAAACAGTGCAGCTCTTTCGGCAGCAGTGATTGCCGGAACTGCCCTGCCGGGCCATTTACTGGCGTCTGATAAAACTTCATCAGGTAAAGTAGTTCGAAATAGCCGGATCAGGCAGGTAATTGTTTCATGGACCTATATGTATTTTGGCGAAAACTGGTCACTTGATCAACTCTGCCAGGCTGCTGTTGATCTAGGAGTGGAAGGTATTGAGCTCGTTGGACCAGATGAATGGCCAACAATGAAGAGATATGGACTCATTTGCGGTATGAGTACCAACGGGATGCCCGACCCGCCTTATGAAAAGGGCCTCAACAATCCACTCTATAGCGGTGAGGTGATTCAACGCACCAAAAAACGTATTGAAGAGTGCGCCGAAGCAGGAGTTAAGAATGTGATTACGTTTACCGGGTATGAAAACCGTGACCTAAATAACCCGGCACTTGGTGTCATACCACCGGATGAAGGGGCAGAAAATACCGTGAAAGGCCTCAAGGAACTTGCCCTGCATGCCGAAAAACACGGCGTAACGGTTTGCCTGGAACACCTGAATTCCCGTGTTCATGGCGACGATTTCAGGGGACACCCGGGCTACCAGGGCGACGATATCGATTATTGCGCGGACATCATTCGCAGAGTAGGCTCTTCACATATCAAACTCTTGTTTGATATCTATCATGTACAAATTATGAATGGGGATATTATTTCTCGGATCAGGGAATACGGAACCGACCTGATCGGCCACATCCATACAGCGGGTGTACCCGGCAGGGTAGAGCTCGATGTGAAACAGGAACTTTATTACCCTCCGATCATGGAAGCACTGCTTGAAATCGGATATGAAGGTTACGTGGGCCAGGAATTTATTCCTACCCGAAATCCGATGGAGGGTCTACGTGAAGCTGTTGCATTGTGTGATGTATAGGCGATGGATAGAACTCGGCCCCGGCAGTCTTTTCTTCTAACCGAAGACAGTCTATGGCCCTCTCGATTCGGTCCGGGGCTTTAACGGTACTATCCTCGGGGGGCACTTATTGTCTCTCCTGTCCCGGGGCGACGTTCGCTTGCATTCGCTGCGCTCACTTTGCCCCGGGTTGTGTTCGGGCGAGGCTGTCTCAAAACTAAATTTAAAATTATGGAAACCTGGTATTGTTACTTTTGCAGAAATGTGGAAATGAAGCTCCCATCCATCCGGCGTTTTTTGCGTCGGAAGTCAGTTTCCGGTTGAATGATAAAAACATACCGTACCTGCGGCGTTTTTTGCGTCGGAGGCAGGAGACGGGGGAGGGTTGGAATAGTTGGAAATCGATTCTATCATTCATCACCTAAATTTATAAACCTTAAAAAGGTATTAACGACTTTTGAGACTGCCTCTGGAAACAACACCGAAAATCGAAAGGGAGGCGAACTGAAAACAATACAATTGTCGAGGGGTTTATGTATCATTTTTTGGAATATTCGATGATAGAGAATATTCTGCAGATATATACCGTCTGTTCGAGAAGAACTTGAAATTGGTATATACGATAGTTGTTGTCAATACGAATAACGAATCTGTAATCGGTAGTTTCAAAACCCGACCCTGAGGCCTGCCATGGCAAAATTTATCCACGAAAAATTATAAACCTCATCCACATCCGCACCCCCTTCAAGTACACGATATCCAAGACTGGCATCCCAGCGTTCAGAGAAGCGGTAATTCAAAGCCAGTGCAGCATCCGTTGCCCTTCCCTGGGGGCCTGCAAGAGTTTCGGCATCAAATGACAGCGAAAAACTGGTACCAAATCCTCTTTCAGCGTATAAATGCAAAAGAGGGACAAATCCAATATCGGTGTTCAAATCGGAACGATCGAGTTGAATGAGTTCAATTTTTGCGTCCCGGATAAGTGCAGCAACACCGGCTCCCAATATCCAGTTATTGCTGTCGTAAAATATATACCTGTACGTTAAACGGTAGGTATTGAACCGGTATATACCATCGATTGGAACACCGGCTTCAAAAAAGGTTTCTTCAAAAAAAACTTCTTTGTCAAAAACCCCGGTTCCAATCTTACTGAGAGGGGCAATGAGAGCCCGGATCATATGCCTGTCTCCCAATCTGATATTCAATCTGAGTCTGTAGTAAGGCACGGCATTACTCCCGATAATCTCTAACATATCAAAACCGGTGCCCCCATCATTTGGAATGCGGACATCATTACGGCTAAACCAGACAAGGCCTGTCTCGGCTTCAAGAGAAATAGTTTGCCCGTACGAGTATGGGGTGTTCATTAGGAATAGCCCTGCAATGACCATAACCGCTGAATATTGAACAAGAAGTTTCAAGGGGACCTCAGTTTATTTAAAAAATTATCCAAATACGTAACAATTACAATATGGTGAAACATTCATAATGGTTTTATTACTGCGAGATCAAGCCTTCACCTTTAAGGTTCTTCCCTACTGCAAATACCGTTAAATCCTTATTTCCGGATATTTACCCTTATGCTACATTACTCGTTCCGGGCCTTTTTTTAATCAAAAGACGTAATTATCTCATTAATTAAAGATATGGCAAATCTTTTTTTATTTAAGTCTTACAATTTGCCTGGGAATCTATTTCATAATGAGTTGAAACAACTTCAGGAGAAGTCAGAATTCAAACAGGATCATATTAAGGAAGAAGATATTACCCGGCTGCCCGGGGCCCTACAGAGGTATTTGCATTATGCTGGTTTTGTCGGGGCTCCATTATCGGATGTGACCGAAGTGCTATGGACAGATACAAAAATAAAGCTTTCCCCCGATAAAAAGTGGATGCCGCTTGATACTTATCAGTACAATTTTACATCCGCCTCTGCGCGCCTGGCCTACATGAATGCCCGCCTGGCAGGGTTCATTCCCTTTGAAGGGCGCGACAGGTATCATGATGGTTCGGGACATATGTATGGCAAGCTGGCAAAAATGGTAACGGTATTCGATAACAAATCTAAGGAAGTTGCCCTTGGAGGGGCCGTGATTCTGCTTGCAGAGTCGCTTCTTGAACCAACAATCGCGCTGCAAAAATATATCACCTGGGAGCAGGGCGATTCCAATACAGCCATAGCCACACTTCGGAACAACAACCTCGAAGTAAGCGGCAGGTTTTTCTTTAATGATCGCGGCGAGTACATACGTTTTGAGAGTGACGACAGGCCTTTTGAAATCAGCAAAGGAAAATATGAAACAAAGCCCTTCAGTATTACCCTGGATGAATATCAGGCTGCAGATGGTTACAGGATACCCGGAAGAGTTTATGCAACCTGGCATCTGGAAAGGGGAGATTTTACCTACTGGGATGGTCGGATTACCGGGCTGAGGCGAAATGTTAATCGGGAATCTTATGCGAATTAAGAGATAAAAATGTAAATGAGACCTCTGAACAGGCGCTTCGGGAAAGAATGTATTTATGAAAACTATTTTATTAATTATCATCCTTTTACATGGTCTCATCCATTTGTTGGGATTTGTAACATCTTTCGGCCTGGCCAAAATCAGTGAAATTACACTCCCAATCAGACGCAGGTGGGGCATTCTCTGGCTGATCTCTGCCCTTTTTTTGTTGTTATCGGGAGGATTATTGCTGTTGAATATAAGTGCCTGGTGGATCCCTGCGATCACCGGCGCGATACTTTCACAGATTCTGGTGTTTAAATTCTGGCAGGATGCTCGATTTGGAACCATCCCGAACATGATCATTATGTTACTGGTCATTGCAATCCTCATTCAGCACACCCCGCCGGTTTCTGCCATTACGAAAGAGAATACACCGGCCCCATATGAAGCGAGATATGGTTCAGAAGGCCAAAATAATTTTGCTCAGATCTTGAATCCGTTTGAAATCAGCATCGTCCCGATGGAGCGGTTACTGCTGGTTAACATCGAAAACGATCCCGACAGCATCTATGTCGGGTTTGAACCGCAGGTATTTGATGATGAGGTAACCGGTACCGGCATACTGGTGATCGCCTGGCGGTACGATGGCAAAGTGGATGTATATCATCAGCCCTCCCTTTCACCAGATCCCGATGGATACGATATTGCCGGAAAGGGATTGAAAAGCATGGTTGCCCGTGATATGAACGGTGCCTTTCTTGAGATAAATGAACAGGGTGCCCGGGCGGCAGTGAGTTTTGAGGATATCGAAGGGAGATTCATCGAACTGAAACTTGAAGAAGAGAGCACCAGGGCCCGTAAACCGTTCGGGCTATTGGCGCCAATGGGACTGGCCGCTGAAAATCCTTCGGCCATGCCGCTGATCCTTCTTCATGATTTTTATTTTGTGAGAAGAAACAACACGGAACTGAGTTTGAAGATTAACGGACGGGACCATATACCAGATAACCTCCCGCTTCCTATCGATTTTTCCCGGATGTCCTTTGCCAGGTATTGCCCTGATCCGCTCATCGCAACATTGAACCCGGCTTATGATGGAATTCTTGAGACAATTCCCTTAACTGAAGAGATCACTTTTCAGCATGGTCAACACTCCATTGAAGTTTCGATGAACCGGGATGTACCTGAAATCCGGAAAATCTCCCGGAACCACGGCCGCCACACCATTTCTCTTGCTTTTGATCCTGCATTTCCAAACCTGAAGGCTTTTACAGGCGAATCAGTAGAAGGAATGTTTGAGATTTCAGGAGACGTGACCACTGGGTTCATACGGGGTGAGTACCGCGCAGCTCGTTCTGGTGATACTTTAACGATTGAGATGATTCCGTCGGGTGGCTGGATTCCTAACGAGAGCAAGCTTTCACTTCGTTTTCTGTACACCGTGGAGCCGATGTTCAGACAATGGCCAACTACTTATCGTTGGATGGCAGAGCTTGAGAATGATCCGGAAAGAGGTTTCCATATGAGATCAAAC
Source organism: Balneolaceae bacterium (assembly GCA_007694095.1). Lineage (GTDB taxonomy): Bacteria > Bacteroidota > Rhodothermia > Balneolales > Balneolaceae > Rhodohalobacter. Next base: position 32,867 of record RECI01000203.1, read on the forward strand.
TGGGAAAGAATTCACGCACATGATACGGATTAATACAGAGTTATAAGTTACTGTCTTAAAATTTAAATTCTGTCCAAAAATGGAAAAATATTCCACAAAGTGATCCCTTCGGGGCAAATTCTCCCAACGGGACGCCTTTGGCGCAAGCACCAAATTTCAAACATTTTCAATCCACAATATTGGCCTCGATGTTCCGAATAAGTCAGATACAAATCAAATTTTTTATCACTTTTACCGTATTGGGCCTGCTGATGGCTGTTCACGTTTCTGCGCAGGCTCAGGATACCGGCAACAAACCGGAGTGGAGCGCAGCGACCAGCCTTACCTATCCCATTGCACGGATATATCAGGTCCATATCAGTTACAATCCGGGAGGTAATCATGAATACTTCTTCGGCCCTGCCTATCAGAATTTTACAAGCGGCAGTATCACTTCACATGCATTTACTTTTATTCTCGGCTACAGATACTATGTTTGGAAGAAGTTGCATCTGGAAGCTGAACTGTGGCCGGCATATAACCCGATGTATTCAGCTGTGACGGAATTGCGCTATCGCGGTATGGAAATATGGGGTGAAGTGAAGATCGGTTACAAAGTTACTCTTTACCGGAATCTGTTTATTCAGCCGGCTCCGGGAATAGGATTCGGAGTACTTAGAACCAACAAGCCGCCAGGTTTCAGTGATGATATCAATAGTCCCATTTTTGTACCGCAAGTGATCATCGGTTTAAAACTGTGAGGTGTATATGAACAAAACTGACAAACCCCTGATCCTTTTTTTCTTCATTGCTTTTTCACTGGCATGGGCGTTAATGGCTCTGCCGGTTGCCCAAAACTATGGTATGATTTCGGGTCACCTTCCATTTGAAATTCTTCTCATCTTCGGATCGTGGATGCCAAACATTGCTGCTTTTATCGTTCTCGGATGGATCATCAAACGAAAAGGGGGTATTAGAGCTCTTCTGAAAGGATGGCTGAAATGGAAGATGCATCTTTTCTGGTATCTGCTTGCTTTTTCACCAGTTTTGTTCGGGGTTATTACCATTATTGTTTATCAGTGGATTTACGGTTATACGCCCTATACAGATCTTTTTGCAGACCCTGCAGAATTTATTCCGCTCCTGGTTCTGATCACAATCACAGGGGCAATGGGAGAGGAGCTTGGATGGCGAGGTTTTGCCCTGCCACGGCTTCAGCTGAAAATGAACGCCCTCAGTGCCAGCGTGTTACTTGGCATTATCTGGGCGCTTTGGCATCTTCCGTTGTGGTTTGCCGGTATGGGATTTGAGACGATACCCTATTGGGCCTACCTGCTGATTGGGGTCTCTTTTTCAGTTATGGTAACAGCAGCGTGTAACAGTTCCGGCGGAAGCCTTCTGATTGCAACGCTGTTTCATCTCTTTCTGAATGTTGCGGTGAATATGCTTGAAAACGAAGCATTTCCAATACTTGCTGCAGTTTTTGTGATTGCTGCCATTTCAGTTACAGCCATTTTCGGCCCGTCAAAACTAAGCAGGGTTTCAACATTACCGATTGATGAAGAGATAAAGGCATGGACCTGAAAATTCTAAAAAAAGAAGCCATGATGAAGATGTCTTTCCTTAAAATGATCATTCTGCTTTTCACTGTTTTATTACCGTGTCAATTATTCAGCCAAAATGTTAATGAAGAAGAAATTTCAGATTCCACTTATAAAAGCAGGCTGACATTACTGCCGGTATTAGGATCGGCTCCCGAAACAAGTTTTATGTTCGGTGCTGTTGCCATGCAGCAGTTTAAAACGGCCGGTGCCGGGCCGGAAACACGTCCATCAAATATCATACTATCTTCAATCTACACACTGAACAACCAGGTTTTAGTGGAATTTATTCCGGCTGTCATCCTTCCGGAAGAATCCTGGATTCTTGCCGGCGCACTGTTCGCCCACTATTTTCCCGCTAATTATTGGGGAATCGGCCCGGATACAAGAAGCGAAGATCAAATCAATTTCGAATACAAAATGTTCATGGCAAGGTTTATGGGGCTCAAAAGAATCAGCCATTCCTTTTATGCAGGTCCAATCGTGCGATGGTACAAGAACTACGATTTTGCCTTTACCGACAAAGATGGCTTGACTTATGATCCGGCAGGGCTAACCGGGCAGGATGGCGGAAGTGCACTGGGTTTGGGTGGAGCAATACGGTGGGATAAGCGAAACAGTATTATGACACCAACCAAAAACCATTTCCTTGAGTTTATGGTAACTTTCCATTCCCGGGTTTTTGGGACTACTTTTTCATTCAGTGAATTTCGCCTGGATGGGAGGAAATATTACGATCTGAAAGGTGATGGAACCTCTGTGCTGGCATTCCATACGCTTCTGCAGGCAACGGCCGGCGATACCCCTTTTCTTGACCTTGCAAAAGTCGGGGGAAGTCAAATTATGAGAGGTTATTACCTGGGAAGATTCCGGGATAATCACTCACTTCAGGTTCAAACCGAGTTCAGGCAACACCTGAAAGGCCGATTTGGGTTTGCAATATTTGGCGGAATTGGAAATGTATGGCCCCAATGGAATGATATTGATTTGAATCATACAAAATGGGCTGCCGGTGCCGGTTTAAGATTCAACCTCAATCCGGGTGATACCACCAACCTCAGGATCGATTTTGCAGCCGGCCCAAATACCACAGGTTTATATTTAACACTTGGTGAAGCATTCTGATGTTGCTGAGAGAAGTGAGAAGTGAAAAGTGAAAAGTGAGAAGTGAAAAGTGAGAAGTGAGAAGTGACCCAACTGCGCTGTCAACTTCACTAAAGCTACGAAGACCAGGGAGTGATTGTGAAAATTTTTCCCCTCTCTCCCTCTCTCCGTCCCCCCCTCCCAGCCTCCTGCCACCGACGCAAAAAAAAACCGCATGGAGGGGAGCTCCTTTTCCACATTTCTGCAAACGTAACAATTTTAGGTTTTCTCAATTTTAAATTTAGTTTTGAGACAGCCTCGGGCGATTCACGGTTGGTGAAAAAAACTGCTTGGAGTCCATTTCGCCCTTTCACGGGTTAACAGTGTTAAGCAATAATATTTGTAAATAATTAGGTTATTAATGTCTTATTATCTAATTTTGAACATCCAAATTATACCAACACAGTTAAAATAATGATTCAAAACCAACATCTCTTTCACATCCCGGTAATGGGCACCGGGCATTCCATAGACAGCCCTATTCGTGTGGCACATCTTGGCATTCATTCTGTTATTTCAGTTGTTGATGACCTGCTTTGCGAAAAAATCAGAAAATATTACTCAGACCAATATGGTTATGAGTACAAAAACATACCCCGTTCTGCCTCAGACGGCAGAGCCGAAAGAATCCGGGCTTATCTCGATACAGTCGCTGATATCGTTTCTGAAAAGTTTGAAGAACTGAAAATGATGTCGCTTTTCGAAGACACTGAAAAAGACCGCTATTTTCACCTGTTGCCGGAGAACAACAGTCTGAAAACAAGTTATAATTTCATTTCCGGTCTTACAGAAAAAGAAAACCGGCAGAAATTGATCAAAGACCTTACAGAATTAATGACACCCGGCGCTATCGATGTAAACATTATGGCAAAGGTGGATGCACTCAAAACCGGTAATGACGGCGAACCGTTGAGCCCGGAATTCAGTGATGCCAATGCCGCTTTTCGGGGATTTGCAATGAGTAAATTATCATCCAGCGTGGTTTTATCTGCTGGATTTAACCCAAGGTTGTACAGCTACCTTGCAGAATTTAGGGATTTTTACAGAGATCAGGCAGGGCAAATAAAAAAGAAAATCATTCTCAAGGTGAGTGATTTCCGGTCTGCGTTGATTCAGGGGAAATTTCTCGCCAAAAAAGGGCTTGAAGTTGCCGAGTTCAGAATCGAATCAGGCCTCAATTGCGGTGGACATGCTTTTGCGTCAGACGGTTTGCTTCTGCCCATATTACTAAGAGAGTTTAACGAGAAAAAAGATCAGCTTCTTGAAACTTTCCGGCCAATGATCATAAGCTTCTATGAATCGCAGGGCTGGGAATATCCCGACAATGAAGAGACAAACACCGCCCCGCGGATTACGGTTCAGGGCGGCATTGGCAATAATGGGGAAATGACCCGCCTGCTGAATGATTTTCAAATGGATGCCACCGGCTGGGGGTCTCCGTTCTTACTGGTTCCGGAAGCAACATGCGTGGATGATGTAACCTCCGCCGTGTTGGCAGAAGCGGGAACAGATGATGTATACCTGAGCAACGTATCGCCACTTGGAGTTCCTTTTAACAATATCCGTGGCACCGGTTCTGAACTTCATACAAAGGATTTGATAGAAAAAGGAAAACCCGGTTCAAAATGCCCGAAAGGTTTCCTGGTATCAAACACGGAGTTTACAGAGAATCCAATCTGCACCGCATCTGCACAATACCAGATTTTGAAAATTAGTCATATCCATGAAAGCGACCTCACTCCTGAGCAGAAAGAGTCGGAAAAAAGAAAAGTAATGGAGAAAACCTGTCTGTGCACAAACCTTGGAACCGGTTCATTGATCCGGCTCGGAATTATGAATCCATCATACGGCCGGCAGGCCATTTGCCCGGGACCAAATATCGCATGGTTCAACAGGCTTTACTCACTTGAAGAGATGGTAGACCATATCTACGGGCGAAGAGAATCACTCGTACCGGCAGAACGCCCGCATATGTTCGCAAAAGAATTAGAGATGTACGTTGATTATATGGAACAACTGATGCTCAGTATAGATGACGATCATCCGGAAATGCGAAGAATGAAGAAAATGCATAAAAACCTTGAAGAAGGTATGGATTACTGTCTTGAAATAGCATCCAAAACACCTTACCCGGGAGAGAACCTGGAGTCAATAAAAACCAGTGTGAAAAAGAGCAGGATAAAATTGGAGGAATTGATGGGAGTAGCAGCAGCCGTATAACCATCTGAAAAAGCCAGTGTTGCTTTTTAGACGCTTATAGCGCTGTTATTACCAACAAGTTGTACATCATTTGATTTGCGAAGAACCGATTTTTGAATAGGAAAAAATCGGTTCTTCGGTTTATCGGTTCTTCGGTCTATCGCAAATCATTTAGCTTCTCTTGTCAAATTGAATTCTTACATGCTGGGAGATGTCTCGACTCCAGTCGTCACTTTGTTCCTCCTTGCGCTCGACATGACAATCGCGGTTGGGGTGCAGGACGCGGCGTATGACTTTTAGGGCTGGAACCAAATGGGTTTTTACGGATCAGCTACAAAAGTTGGGGAGTAAGTTAAAATAATGCTAATGTAGGGCTATGGA
>RECI01000209.1 GCA_007694095.1 Balneolaceae bacterium
AGCCTGTTTTGTTCCGTATCCCTCACTACTGCCCCTATGTGATCAGGAAAGCGGAATACTTCTGTCGACTCCAGGGTTTCCGCATTCACCCTGTAAATGATTGAACGGCTGCCGGGCCTGTATTCTGAAACAGGTACCCAGATGTAACGTCCGTCACTGTCGATACCGCCGGGATGGTATATATTCCCTTCACCCAGTTGAATGCTTTTTATTTTTTTCCCGTTTTCACAAAACAAAATCAGGTGGCCCCTGCCCTGCCCGGGTGTTCGGTCATAGTGCGGGTCATCATAGAGCGGTGTGGTGCGATCAATAATTTCTACTGTAGACAAAAACCAGGTTCCGTTCACATTCGTCATTCCCTGAGTATGGTACGTTCTGAATGGCAGCAACTCCGAACTTACCGGCTCCCAGTGCGATGAGCGGTTTAACAACATAAACCGATCGCTGATTTCCGAATCCGGAATGGTAAATCGTTCTGTGGACTGCGCGGAGAGAACCTCCACATGATGAAGGAAGAATATTGCTAAAGCGAATATGTGAAACGATAAAGAATTCATCCTGAGAAATGATTGAAAAGTCGTATAAGATTTCCGAAACGGAAAAAATTCCGGTATACAATGCCGGTAGTCATCCCGGATATCATCAATCAATCAAAAATTAGCTGTGTAACACAAACTGCAACCGGCACACGTGTTTCATTTCCGGTAAATTCGAGTAAACCGGTTTGTGAATCACGGTGGAAAATCACCACATGATCGCCATCACGATTGGCCACCATCAGGTATTCACCTTTTTCATCCACCATAAAATTACGGGGATGTACGCCACGAGTGGGTTCATGGCCAACAATGTTCAGCTCCCCGTTTTCGGTACCGATTTCAAAAATGGCGATAAGGTCCTGCCCTCCTCCCCTGTTGCTTGCGTAAAGAAACCTTCCATCGGGCGAGATATGCAGGTCGGCACCGCTCATGGAATCATCCGGTTCCACACCTTCGGGCAGCAGGCTGTAGCGTTCAATTTGGTGAAGTGCCCCGGTTTCGGAATCCACCCGGAGAGCGGCAACGGTTACGGTTAATTCTTCGACCGAATAGGCAAACCGGCCATTTTCATGAATAACAAAATGGCGGGGACCGGCACCCGGCTCGTTTGCAAAATATGGGGTATCGGCAGGTGTGAGCTCACCCGTATCCCGGTTTACTTTATAGATTTTGATTTTATCAATTCCCAGGTCGGATACGTAGATAAAGCGGCCATCTGCTGACGGAATTACAGAGTGAACATGAGCAGCCCTCTGGCGGCGTTCATTTACACTGCTGCCTTCGTGATATGCCGAATCTACCGCTTCTGTTACCGATCCGTCTTCCCTGATTTTAAATACCACCACATTGCCCTCACTGTAATTGGAAACGTACACAAACTCTCCAAGCGGATCCACGCTCACGTGCGCTGTTCCCCTTCCCTGCACTGATTGTTCGTTGATCAGTTCGAGCATCCCTGTTTCCTGATCGATATTATAGGCCGAAAGAGTACCATACGGTTCATTTTCTGAAAAACGGTCGCCGCTTACCGAGTAGAGAAACCTTTTATTTGGGTGAATGGCTTGAAAATTAGGCCCCGGGCGGTTGGTTACGGTTTGGAGATGCGTCATTGTACCGTTTTGGCGATCGAATGTAAAAACGTATAGCCCTTCACTTTCATCACCGGTAAATGTTCCTACATAAATAAATTCGTTGAAACCGCCATTATTTATCTCTGATGATTGATCGGTTTCGCTTTCTTTTTTACAGCCAAAAAAAATAATGCCTGCTAAAATTATTAAAATAACAGGAATGGCGACCAGGTTACTCATGGGAATACCGATTTGATTGATTGATGTTAAGAAAATGTACCTCAAACTTTAAAGTAAAAGATAGCTCAAACCAATTCCACTAAAGAAATTATATATGAAATATTTTAGATTCTTCCGTCTATCTCCTATATTATTTCAATATTAAACTAAACAACATAAAATCATGTCTGATAAAAAAATGATAACCGTATTTGGAGCCACCGGATCTCAGGGTGGCGGATTAGTACACGCGATTTTGAATGACCCCCAGGGAGAATTTGCCGTACGGGCGGTAACACGTGACACCAGTTCTGATAAAGCTAAAGCCCTGGCGGCTGCCGGAGCAGAAGTCATATCCGGAAATATTGATGATTACAGCAGTATTAAAAATGCCCTGGATGGAGCTTATGGTGCATATTTCGTGACATTTTTTTGGGATCATTTTTCACCTGAAAAAGAGAAGGAACAGGCTGCAAATATGGCCAAAGCGGCTCAGGAAACAGGGTTAAAACATGTTATCTGGTCTTCCCTTGAAGATACCCGCAAATGGGTGCCTCTTGATGATGACAGGATGCCTACACTGAATGAAAAATATAAAGTTCCGCATTTCGATGGAAAAGGCGAATCGGAAAAATATTTTACAGACCTAAATCTTCCGGTAACATTTCAGTACGCATCATTCTACTGGGACAATATGATCTATTTCGGCCTCGGCCCAAAACGGGGTGACGACGGAACCCTAGCGATCGCTTTCCCGCTTGGCAATAAAAAAATGGCAGGAATTGCTTCAGAAGATATTGGCAAGTGTGCTTACGGGATATTCAAGAAGGGGAAAGAATTCTTTGGGAAAACCATTGGTGTATCAGGAGATCAATTAACCTGCATTGAAATGGCTGATGCGTTGACAGATGCTCTTGGCGAAAAAGTGGTTTATTATGAAATGACCCCTGAGCAATTCAGAGGGCTTGGTTTTCCTGGTTCTGACGATCTCGGAAATATGTTCCAGTTTTACCGCGATTTTGATGATGTCTGCAACTCCACACGCGATGTAGCGAGGTCGAAAGAGCTCAACCCGGAATTAAAATCTTTTCGGGAATGGGTGAAGCTGAATGCCTCAAAAATTCCTGTTGAGTAAGCACCCTGAATTAAAGCAAGAAATTTAAATCCGGCCATCTGCAGCCTGAGACTCTGGCAGGAAGCCCGCAAAAGCGGCGGGCTACTCTGCCAGGTCTATGTTGGGAAGTTTTTTTATCCCCAGGGCAGTGAGAAAGTTTTAACGAAGGTAAAACTTTTAATTGCTTCTATCACACCTTCTTTCACACCAAGCCCGGAATCTTTCCTGCCTCCAAACGGAGATTTTTCAATTCTGTAACCAGGCACTTCGTTGATGTTCACAGTTCCTGTTTTCAATTCCCTGATAAACCTGAGTGCAGCGTCCATATTATTTGTAACAATGCCGGCCGATAGTCCGAAGTTGGTGGAATTGGCCAGTGCGATGGCATCGTCAATGTCTTTAAATGAAAGAATTGGGGCCAGCGGGCCAAATGATTCTTTTACGACCATTTGAGCATCGCGTGGTACGTTTGAAATAACTGTCGGTTCAAGAAGAGCGCCAGTTCTTTTTCCGCCAAGCAAAACTTCAGCCCCCCGATCAACAGCTTTTTTCACCACATCTTCCAGATAAATGGCCGCCGGTTCGTCAATTACGGTGCCAACTTTAGTATCGGGGTCCATTGGGTCGCCACATGTATATCCCTTCGCTTTTTCAATAAATTTTTCAATAAATTGATCCATCAAAGCCTCAGAAACCAGGATCCTCTTTACCGCTGTGCAGCGCTGGCCACTGTTGCGAAAAGATCCTTCTGCCGCGAGCTGAACGGCTACATCGAGATCAGCATCGTTCAGGATAATCAGAGGTGCATTTCCACCAAGTTCGAGGACCAGTTTTTTATATCCTGCAATTCCTGCAATATGTTTTCCGATAGCCACACTTCCAGTAAAAGAAACCAACTCAGCTTTTGGATGTCTCACCAGCGGTTCAGCCACTACAGCTGTGTCTCCCAAAAGTACAGAAAGCATTGCGGGAGGAAGTCCCGCTTCATATAGAAGTTCAGCAAATTTAATAGCAGTGAGAGGTGTTTTTTCCGAGGGTTTCAGGATTACCGGTGCCCCTGCAGCGATTGCAGGAGCTAATTTGTGAACCACCTGGTTAAGCGGGTGATTAAAAGGGGTAATAGCAACTACCAAACTCAGTGGTTCACGAACGGTGAATATTTTCCTTGCTTTACCATTGGGAGATACATCACAGGAAAAAATTTCGCCATCATCGTGAAGCGCTTCAATTGCCGCAAAATGTAACACATCACTCGCCCTGCCGGTTTCATACATGCTTTCCCGGATACAAAGCCCGGATTCAGCCGTAATCAAATGTGCAAACTCCTCACGCCTTTCAGCAAGCATTTGCTTCGCTTTATCCAATATGGAATATCGTTCATACCTGCTCATTGGCTGATAACCGTACAGTGCTGCCGATATAGCTTGCTCCACATGTTCAATTCCTGCAGCAGTCACAGTGCCCACAACATGGTTATCATATGGGTTCATCACCGTTAGTTTTTTTGCGGCATGAATTGGTTCACCGGCAACATAACTGCTTAGATGAACATCCTCTATCCTGTTCTTTACCCCGGTAAATATTTTTTCAGAATTTGTCATCAGTTCATTTATTGGTTTACGGTACCGTTCAGGGTAAAATCAAAAATATCGAAATTTCGCGGGTCACCCATTGCTTTGCGCATATATAGATCATTCAATGGATGCGAGATCACTATCGGTACCATTTCCTCGTACCGGCCGCCGTGTGAGCGCAGGGTTCCGTCAAGTGCATCCAGATCGTGGTGAGCCGGGGTTCTTCCTGCAACTACATCCCTGCCGGTAAGAACCATCAGGTCCCCGGTTCTGTCGGCCGGCTGTTCCAGAATCCTGCATCCTGTTTCCTTATCATAAACCTCAGTAACGCCGGACTGAAGGGCCAGCCATTGTTTTACTTCGGCGGCTTTTGAAGGGTTATCCAGATGAACCACAACATACGAACCCAAAGCCCCATGATGTTTCACATAGGGATCGGTTATCGGACAAATCACCCTGAAGCCGCTGCCAAATTTTTCATTGAGCATTGTTTCGATGTATAGTACTTTGGGAGAACCGTCTTCTTTCACTTTTGCATTCATGCCATGGTCGGCGGTAACCCCGATTACAGCACCCAAATCGAGTAGTTTGCCAAATTCAACATCCATATTCTCGTAAAAATCGAGCGATTCGGGTGTGTCCGGTGTATATGTATGCTGCATGTAATCTGTGAGTGAAAGATACAGAAAATCAGCAAGGCCTTTTTCAAGTAAGGCCACTCCAGCGCGTAACACAAATAAACTTGCATCTGCACTGTAAATCTCAGGCGTTTTATAGCCGGTGATTTCTTCTGCATTTTCAATACCGTGAGTTTCCGGGACAGCCTGACCCGCTTTTTCGGCAGAAAAGGCAATACCTTCCAGGTTGTATGATAGTATATTTCTAAGCTTTTCCTTGGCTGTGACTACAGCGACTTTTCTGCCGGATCTGGCCGCAGCGGCAAGAATGGTTTCTCGGCGCAGGTAATCAGATGAGTTCATCATCACTTCAACATCTTTTTCTGCATCATAGAAAAAGTTGCCGCAAATGCCATGCTCAGAGGGAGGAACTCCAGTTACAATGGACGAATTATTCACATTAGTAAATGTGGGAAGAGCACAACGAACCATTCCACGATAACCGGTCACCGCCATCTTTTGCAGGTTTGGCATCCGTCCGTGAGCAAGGGTTGTGTCCAGGTATTCATCCGCGCAGCCATCAATACAGACGACAACAACTGGTTTTGAAGGCAGCGAATAGTTTCTGCCATTAACTGAAAAGTGTGCAGGTGATGAGGATAAAGCCATATTTTATTTTTTTGCGTAATAGTGATTTATACAGGTAATTATATAAAGTTTTTTTGAAATGTTTGATTCAACATCTGAAACAGTTCATATGCATATTTATTCCTTGCACAGTATCAGTAATCAAAACTTCAAAGTTAATCACCTGTGAAAAATTTTCACCAGGATAACTCAATGAAACTGCGGAGAGTTTTTTAACAATCCCTAATTGCTTTCGCCTGAAAAACCGGACTCAATCGAACCGGGATTAAAGTAAACGACTGCATCAGATTTGACAATCAAATTATATCAGAGACATTTGAAAACAACGGTACCCTTATTGAATTCGATAGCTTAATCAAATATAAGGCTATATTCCTTTAATGGGATCGCGCAAACGTCTCGTTTGTGCCTTGTTTTGTGTTTCAGGGGTGTGTATGATGAGACCGTGAATAGAACACCGGATTTGCCCATATCAACGAAAAGTTACGGTATTGTCTTCATAAATTTCGGGTGATATTACCTGCGCTCCTTCCCACAATCTCTGCTGGGCAGCAAGTTGAGCAGGCAGGGCAATCAGCATTAAAATTGTGATAATTTTTTTCATGAATAAGATATATAGTCTGATTTGGCGATTTTTGTTTTGATCTTAACACCAAAAATTTTATTGTCACACTATGTAACAATAAAAGTTAAATGAACTATTCATCACAAATTCATTATCATTGGTGCACCTGTAAAAATTTATAAACCAGATAATTCAACATTCATCCATGGACGATAACATCGAGCAGGTAACGGCAGACCATTTGAGCTGGGAAGAGTTTATGCCGGGTATTTCGATTGATTGTGTAATATTCGGGTATCACCGGAGAGAATTGAAAATCCTGATCCTGGAATATAAAAAGAGTGGTATTTTTGCCCTTCCGGGCGGTTTTTTACGAAAAAATGAAGAACTGAATGATGCTGCCAAACGTGTGTTGTTTGAACGGACGGGACTGGCAGATATTTATCTGTATCAGTTTCATACGTTCGGCTCCCTGAAACGATCAGATACAAGGCCGATGCAAACTGTTCTTGAAAAAAACAACACACCGTTTGATGATGGCCATTTCCTGCTTCAGAGATTTATATCCGTCAGTTATTACGCTTTGGTTGATTTTAAGCAGGCAGAGCCTGTAGCGGACGTTCTGTCGGACAGTTGCCGATGGTATGATACCGATAAACTCCCTCAACTGATGCTCGATCACCACAATATTTTTGAAAAGGCACTGAAGCATCTCCAAATTAATATTGACCGTAGTGTTGTGGGCTTGAATCTACTGGACGACACGTTTACCATGAGCGAGCTTCAGAATTTGTATGAAACAATTCTTGGTGAAAAACTGAACAGGACCGGGTTTCACCGCAAAATGATGTTATCAGGACGGCTGAAACGCCTTGGGAAGAAGAAAACCGGGAAGCCGCACCGTTCTCCATATGTCTACAGGTTTACGGAAGATTAAAAATGAAGCCGGATTAAGCGATAAGCGCTAAGACTTCTGAAACCACTATTGATTTTTATAACACTTCGAGCTTTTTAATCTGTAAGGTATTCTATCGCAGATCCGAAAGGCTACGGAAGCCTATCACAAAAACCGGATAAAAAAAATCCCGGGCGTCCTTTCACCCGGGATTTTAGTATGACTGTTTTTCATCAGTCTTTTCCAGCTACGGAAATTCTTTAATCTGTATTAATTAGACGTAATTAAATTGAATAAGTTTGGTACGAATTCCATAAAATAAAACCATTATCGAAAAAAAATGTTTCATACCTCAAGTAAGCGGCTCATATTGTAACTCTTCAAGCAAATTGCTGTCGAGTTCTGTCATTGTAATGATCAATTTATTCTTATCGGCCGTTCCCGAAATATTCGTAGCCTGTAGCGTTTCAGGGCCTCCACCAATCAGTTGGCCGCTAATGCTGCCGTGCTTCTTAGAAAATATCGTCTGCTGACGTTTAACAGAGAGTACTTTTTTTGTGGTGAAAAAATTTAAAAAATGAAAATTTACTAATCAGGTCCAGGACAGATATTCAATTCGCATAAGTCACACCTCAGGAATCGTATCCCCCTAAATCAATTTGGCTGATTGGCTAAATATCCCGAACAATTTTTGTAAACAGAAAAAGTTATCAAATCAGGAGTTGAATGATTCGGCCATACGTTTAGAGGATGGCTCCCTTTTTTGGATATTAAAATGGAATGAATTTTTGAAATAACTACGCCAAAATTTCAATTTAAAACTTGACAATTTCCTTCCATGCGTTAAATTGGTTATTCCTGAATGGTTTCCGAATGGGTAGGTGGTTTTATGCGCAGTTTGTGTATTTCAACATTCATTAGTTTTTCATTATTGGCTATATGTTTCAGCCAAACCTGTGCCCAATATCTTACCCCCGCAACAATCCAGGGCAGGGTAGTTGATTATCATACAGGAGAACCATTACAGTACGCACATGTCTTTTTATCAGGTACAAGAATCGGAACTGTGACAAATCCTGCAGGCAGGTTTCAAATCGAACATATTCCTCCGGGGTCTTACCGGCTTGTTGTTTCTATCATTGGCTATGAAAGAGCTCCGGTTGATATACTGCTTCGCGAAGCAGATGAAAGAACATATGTGAGAAGGTTAAAACCGGTAATTTACCAGATGAATGAGCTCTATGTTGGCAATCTTGATAATCGCTGGGAAAGATATTTAAATCGCTTTGAACGGTTGTTTATTGGGGAAACTGCCCTGGCAGATGATGTAGCCATTCTGAACCCGGAAGTATTGAGATTCAACTCGCGCTGGTGGGGCCGGCTTGAAGCAGAAGCAATGGCCCCTCTTATCATTGAAAACCGGTCGCTTGGCTACCGTATTACATATCATTTGGAAGAGTTTCGCCATAGTGGCACGCGTACACGATGGACGGGTGAAAGCCACTTTGAAGACATGACTCCGGTTAATGCTGAACAGGCTGAAGTATGGGAGAAAAACCGCGAAGAAGCATTTGAAGGATCCCTTCGGCATTTTTTACTGTCACTGAGTCAATTACAGCTTCGTCAAAACGGGTTCCTTATGTACGAACAGAGAAGAGATATGCATGGCAACTACCATAGAAATTCATTCCGATTGAATCCGGCACGAATTGTCAGCAGATTGGAGAATGATCACTTTTATCACCTTAATTTTAATGACCGGATTGAGATCGTTTATGCTTGTCAGAGCGAAGATCCGCGCTATCCCCGGTGGTTCAACCAGCAAAACAGGGCACCTGCAAGGGTTCAGACATCCTATCTTCAACTGAACAGGCGCCCGGTTACTGTAGACCCAAATGGTGAGATTGTAGAGACGTATGGTGCCACACGTTTCGGTTATCATTCTTTCCAGCGCGTAGCAGATAAAACACCGAAAGACTACAGGCCTGAAAATTATCATCCAGCCACATTCCGGGTCGAGAATTGCAGGGCGCTTCAATGAAATCGGAAACATACCGTATCTCTGTCACAACAATGAGTTTCGATTCTTGGTTTCAATTGAGTGTTCGCTACACTTACCTTGAATTGTTGATAATTCTGCTTACTCAGAATATTGAACTCTGTTATTGCCGGTCAATTATCCGGTACGGAAATACAATAACCAAATGAAAATTTAATATGGCTCTTGAAAATAAAATCGCAATCGTAACCGGTGCCAGCAGGGGCATCGGGTTCGCAATATCAAAAGCCCTGTTAGATCAGGGGGTACTTGTAGCCGGATGGAGCAGAAATCCACCTGATAATTTCCAGCACAACCGTTTTTTTCATTTCAGTGCAGATCTCACCAATGAAGATTCTGTCAATCATGCTTACATGAAAACGGTTGAAGTCCTTGGGAAAGAGATCACAATACTGGTCAATAATGCCGGTGTGGGCTATCGCGGGCCAACCGAAACAATGGAAACAGAGAAATGGAGATATCTTTTTGACCTGAATGTTCATGGCTTATTCTATACAACAAAGCTTGTGATTCCCATGATGAAGGAATCTGAGACCGGGCATATCATCAATATATCATCCGGCGCGGGAACAAATGGAATTGCTGAAATGGCTTGCTATTGTGGTACGAAACATGCGGTAGCCGGCATCAGTGAATCACTTCACCTGGAGTTGCGTAATTCCGGTATCAAAGTTACCTGCCTGTCGCCCGGTTCAGTTGATACTGGTTTTTCCTCATCAAATAAGAATAAACTGAGGCCGGAAGATCTTGCTTCGTCCGTTATTCACATTTTAAAATCCCCAAAGAATTTTCATTATACTGATCTTCAGGTACGTCCATTGCAGCCAAATATCTAAAAGACTCTATGCTGATATGTTTGTGTAAAAGATACTGGAT
>RECI01000298.1 GCA_007694095.1 Balneolaceae bacterium
AATAAAACACGATTCTTCCGTTTGAGAATATGGTGAATAACTTTTCAAAGATTTACCCCTGATTCTGCTTTTAGACAAACGATTATTGATAATTTAATAACAGATTTAAATGAATGCAGTAAGACTTGGCGCTTGGCGCAAAGCGCACTGCAAATTACGTGAATATGATGTATATCAGGCCTCAATTTCGAGGACTTATCCCGAAATTTATTTTTTTGCCCAAAAAGGTAATGTTATGCAACCAATAATTAAATCCTCTATACCTCTCTTTTTTTTGAGTGTTTTTTTAAATATTCGGCAAGCTCTTCTTTCTTCACTTTACTACTGGCCAAATCCATAATAATCGCAAATAGGCTTTTCTTGTCGGCTTTAATTTGATACCCGTTAACATACAGAAACGTATACATCGCAATCAGGGCTGTTCGTTTATTTCCATCATAAAATGGATGGTTCTGGCATATATGAAAGCCATAGGCGGAAGCCATAAGGAAAATGTTTTTATGGACATATTCTCCTCCAAAACTTGCCTGAGGTTGAACCAAAGCAGATTCAAGTAATTCTTCGTCCCGGATCCCGGTTTTGCCGCCATATCTCTCAAGTTGGTCCTGATGAAAGTTCAAAATAATCTCTTTATTCAGAAATTTGATCATTCTGCCAAAGCTTTCAACACATCTTTATAATCTGTATTGATCTGGCGGTAGGCTTCAGCCCACTCTTCAAATTCCGGGTCAATTGGCCGTAATTCCAGATTTGCACCCTTCCGATCGATACTCACTTTGTCTCCGGTTTTCAGATGAAGTTCGTCGATTACTTGCTTGGGTAAGATCACTCCAAGGCTGTTTCCGATTTTCCGAATTTTCGCTTCCATGATTGGATAATTGTATTGAGTTTTGAAGTTATAATAATGTTATTACTTTTTTATTAAATCTCCAACACCAAAGTCCACTCCAACAGTATGTTTGCATGAGCAAGGAAATCAACCGGACGGGTTTACGTTTAGGCAATTAGAGCAACGTTAATACTAACATGTTGTACATCATTCGATTTTCGATGAACTGATTGATCCATTACGAAAAGGGGAAATAATCGGTCATTCGGTTTATCGGTTCTTCGGTTTATCGCAAATCATTTAGTTACTTTTATTCATAGGGATAGCCGTGCCTGTTATTTGCCAAACCGCTATTCATGGCCTGTTTCAATCTGTGATGCTGTTCATTACCGCATCGGCAACGGCTGCCCTCACACGGCTGATGTTTGCTCCGTAACTTCTGTTTGGAAAGGTGCGGTTGGTGAGCAGGATTATTGCGATTTCTGCATCGGGATCTACCCAGAAACTGGTGCCTGTGAACCCTGTATGACCAAATGAACGGGGACCGGTCAGCTCCCCTGCAGTGCTGAAACCTTCACTCTTCCTGTCGAAACCCAATGCCCGTTGGTTAACCGGAGATTGATGCCGGGTAAAAAAATCAATAATTTCAGGGCTAAGATATTGCCGGCCTGTATACGAACCACCATTCATCAGCATGAAAGCGTAGCGGGCCATATCCTGAACGGATGAGAATAGTCCTGCATGTCCCGCTATTCCATCCATGTAATAGGCACGTTCATCGTGTACTCTCCTGTGAACGAGACCCCTGCCGTAGACGGTATCAATTTCCGTGGCCGGAATTCGGTTTGCTATGTTGCCCCCCGCTGTTTCCGGGTTAAACCATGTTGCTCTCATTCCCAGTGGCCCAAAAAGTTCTTCTCTTACGTACCGGTCTAACCGTTTCCCGCTAACCACTTCGATTATTTCCCCGAGAAGAATATAACCGAGATCACTGTACACATACTGCTCACCCGGTTTGTTGATAAGCGGTTCATTGCGTACGGCATTTAATAATTCATCGCGTGTCCGCATCACATCCACGTAAATCCGGAATGCGGGGAGGCCGGATGTATGCAGTAAAAAATGGCGGATGGTGATCTCCCTTTTGTCAGTCGTATTAAACTCAGGGATATATTTTGAAACCGGATCGTCAATGGAGAGTTTTCCTTCATCGGCCAGTTTCATGATGGCTGTTGTGGTTGCCATTATTTTGGTAACGGATGCCAGGTCGTATATATCCGTGTGCATCACTGCACGTGTTTTGTTATAATCGTGATAGCCGTAACCGCGCTGCCATACCAGCGAGCCTTTCCGCATCACACCAACCACTCCTCCCGGGAAAACGGAATCATCAATCGCTTTTTGCATGATCATGTCGATATGCAACAGAGAATCGGTTATCATTCCAACAGATTCGGGGACATCAAACCGGATGGCAGACTGTTCAAAGCTCAACCCATCACCGATGCCATACATACCCGGAACCTCACCGGGAAAGCGCCCGTTTACCGGTGCTGCCCCAAAGAGTGCCGGAACGGTTTGCTGTACCTGGTTAGCGGCTGATGACCACGCAAGGAGATGGAGGTCTGTTTCGGGCAAGTCTCTCACAACGTACGGATTGCCGAATGCCAGCAGCGCACTGGGTTTGTTCAGGGCAGTAAGTTGTCTCAGTACATTGAGCTGGCGCTGCGGCATCTGAATCGGGTGGTGGGAACGTACCATGATAAATGAACCGATGAGAATTAAATCCGCCCGGTTCGCGTCCTGCAATATCCGGGATATTTCATCATCGGTGGTGCGGTTGTTAAGTTCATGGTGCCTTACATTGGGATGATACCGGCGAACTTCATTCGCCAAAATATTTGCTGATGAGTGCCCGTCACTGTCTGACACTGAAACAACGAGTACCTGGTTGACAGTTGAACTTCTGACGGGCAAAATATTCCCGGAATCTTTTAGGACGGTCACAGATTCTCTTGCTATCCGGTTGGCCTCGGCCTGGTATTCTGGCGTATTAACGGAATGGCTCAAGGCTTCCACATCCAAAAACCGGTTTTCAAAAAGCCCGGCCTCATTTTTCAGTTTTAATATTTTACGCACGGAATAGTCAATCCGTTCTTCGCTGATTCTGCCAATTTCAACGGCTGTTTTCAGTTCTTGAATTGCTGTCATTTCATCCGGGCTGATGAGCATCAAATCAACACCTGCAAGGATAGACATAATCACGGCTTCACCGGGAGAGTAGTGATTGGTAATTCCCTGCATCTCAAGGCCGTCTGTAACAATCAGCCCGTCAAACCGCAGTGAATCTATGAGAATTCCCTGGACGATGGAAGGATCCAGTGTTCCGGGAAGGCCCACACCGGTGCTGATATTCGGAAAATTGATGTGTGCACTCATCACGCTTTGCAGGCCGCTATCTATCGCGTTGCGAAAAGGGATGAGTTCCAATGATGCCAGCCGGGCAAAATCATGGGCAATTGTTGGCAGGGCGAGGTGGGAATCGGTGTCGGTATCACCGTGGCCGGGAAAATGCTTCCCAGTTGCCATCACTCCCTCATGTTGCATTCCCTCCATAAACCGGATTGCGTATTCTGAAACGATTGACGGATCGGCAGAAAATGATCGCACATTGATCACAGGGTTCTCAGGATTGTTGTTTACATCCAAAACAGGTGCAAAAACCTGATGTACACCCAGCGCTTTCGCTTCCCTGGCTGTAATTTGACCTTTTATATACGCGTTGCGGGGGTCTCCTGTGGCAGCAATACCCATGGCCGGTGTAAATCGTGTGGTTCCTGCCACGCGCATGGCAGCGCCAAATTCCATGTCCTGCGTAATCCAGAGGGGAATATCAGAAACCTGTTGAAGCTGGTTGTGCAGTACGCCCTGACCATACACATCACCCTGGAAAAAAATAAGGCCGCCAATGTGGTAATCCCTGATGAGGCGCTTCAACCGCAAAACTTCTGGTGTACGGGAATTGTTG
Organism: Balneolaceae bacterium; assembly: GCA_007694095.1. Taxonomy (GTDB): domain Bacteria; phylum Bacteroidota; class Rhodothermia; order Balneolales; family Balneolaceae; genus Rhodohalobacter. The sequence goes on from RECI01000298.1 coordinate 3,858, forward strand.
AACCTTCCATATGCGGGCACAATAAATAACTGGCCAATTTTTTCCTCCAGGGTCATTCCGTACAGCAGGGAATCCACATCTATAAATAGATCAAACTTTTTGACCGGTTCAATATCTACCTGTACCGGTTCTCCTACAATACTTATTTCGGGAGTAGTGGGTTCTTCCTCTTGTGGCTGTTCTGTTGTTTTACAGGATAACAGCAACATGACTGTTAAAAAAAGGGATACATATTTGGCAAATTTCATAAAAATATTTTTTGTGTGATAATGTGGATAAATAATATCGTTCAGATATGGAATTAAATAATCAATCTGAATTCTTATTCTGCCGGTAGCAATGTCATGGTTTCGTAGCTTGTTTGCTGAAAGAAGGTACTATCCTGGTAGATAAAACGGTAGCGCCCTTCAAGCCACAGGTTTGTCTGGTCGCCATAATTGGCGGAAAAAGGATTGCCGGATTGGCCTGTCGGGAGTACGGAAAGGGTTCGTTCCGGTGACGAAAAATCGATAATTCTGCGTATGGATGCACCGAGATCCATCTCAAATGGCCGGTGCCAGCTGTACTGTCCTTTGTTGATCGTCATTCCATGGCCGCGCGCCGAAAAAGGGCCTTTACTAAAGAGGTTATTCACAATAATCCTGAATATGACTGGTGCGTCAGGAGCTTCGCTTGCTTCACCTAACAGGGGTGGTTTCAGCGTGAGGCTGTGAAGGTTTTCCCAGCGCCATTCGGATGGTTCTGATCCAAACCGATCGGTGAGCTCTTCAAGCGCCATGGCCATACTTTCCCGTACGATATGGGATCTTGTTTCAAGTTCAGGTGTAGTAACGATGTTAAAAAAAGAACTGTCTTGCTCAAGCATCCTGGTCAATATCATTACGGCGAGGTGCTCAAGCCTTACAAGTGTGTTATAGGCCTCCTCTCCAAGGTCATCTTTCAATACAATTTCCGCAAACTTCATGAAAAAGAGATCAAATATGGAGGCAGCGGTAGATGTGGGGTAATAGTGGTGATCCCAGTTTTCGAGGTATGACAGGGCAATCCTAAAGCGATCTGGATTTGGGTCTCCCCTCAGGATTGGGAGTATCAATTCTGTAATATCTCTTGAATGTTCGGAAAAAACATCATATTGCATGGCCTGCATGTATTCTACCGTGAGGTTGTCTGATGATTCAAGGAGCTGCTCTATCCTGATGATCCTGGAAGGCGGTTCCCAGAAGGTGGATATATAATGCGGATAATTATCGGTATGCATCTTATTATTGGCATGTGCCACGTAGCCGCTTTCAGGATTAACAAGGTGGGGCAGTTCATCAAAAGGAATGGTGCCGTTCCATTGATAGAGTGGATCCCATCCTTTTCTGAAAGTGAGCGGGTTGAAATCCCGTACCGGCAGAGATGCACCGGTGAAAATCGCGATATTATCATCGGCATCAGCATAGATAAAATTCATCCCCGGAGAATGAAACATTTCTACCGCGTTTCGAAATTGCTGCATATTTTCAGCCCGGTTCATCTGGTACATAGCCCATAATTCATGGCTTATTTCATGTCCCATCCACCGCAGTGTAACCACTTTATCTTCAAGCAAGCCTGCTGAAGGATGAATATCGGATATAACCGGCCCGTTTCTTGTACTTCGCACTACATGGACTTTATCATTTCCACCGTTAACCTGGATAATTTCCCTTCGTTCCCGGAAATGCTGATGAACTGCTGAGGTGCCAAGACTGTCAGCAACATATAATTGCGGATTCGAAGGATCTACAGCTTCAATAAAAAAATCGGTGTCATCGGCCATGATATTTGTCATGCTCCAGGCCAACTGCTTGTTTTGGCCGAGCACGATGAAGGGGGCGCCGGGTATGGTGGTACCTGCAAGCTGGTGATCAGGTGTGTGGTAATAAACCTCGTACCAATATCCCGGAATACTGAGTCCCATATGGGGATCGCCTGCCAGCATCGGAAGCCCGGATTCTGTTTTGCTCCCGTTTACTGCCCAGGCATTACTCCCGAAAGGGAATCCATTCTTTGACAACTTGGAACGCATGCTGATTTCAGTTTCAAGAAAAGCCAGTGCAGATTCGGCAGCACGATTCGTCCCGGCATTGGTAATTGTGGTAGGGAATTCATCTGAGTAAACAGGAATAAGCTGCTGAAATTGCAATGGTTCCAGCTTTTCTGCAAGGTATGCGTAGGTAAGTTCACTCCACCAATGCATGTTTTGATCCCATGCCATAAGCCGTGCAACTGCAATAGAATGGCGCGGTGTCCACTCAATCGGCTTAATACCCAGCAGGGAAAATTCAATTGGTAAATAATTTTGATGTTTGTTTACATAGTGGTTAATCCCATCAGCATATTTTTGAAGTATATGGATCAAATGCGGGTCAGACTCGCTTTCTATTTTTCCGGCTGTATGCCAGATGTTGAGTGTTCTTTGGTAAATATCGAACGGAACCAGGTCTTCGCCTAAAAATTCAGCGAATCTTCCTTCAGCGGCAATTTGTGAGAGCGTCATTTGCCATAACCGCTCCTGGGCATGAATATAGCCAATGGTGAAATAGAGGTCGTCTTCGTTCCGGGCATAAATATGTGGGATTCTGTAAGGGTCCCAGTGTACATCCACCGGTTGCTGCAATCCGTCCATCCGAAGTGTGACATTATAGGAGGGAAGAGGTTTATAAAACGTCCAGTAAATTGCAAGTACAGAAAGGCCTATCAGCAATACAAACAAAAATAGGCTGATTTTGAAAATGAATTTCATGAATAATGCTTATCGTAAAGAATAAAACCGGGTGATTTGAAAACAGTGTGTAAAATACATACTCTCACATCCGAAAGTAATGATAAATGAAATTTTAGAATAAATTTTTGATTGTCATGAGTGAAATAAAAAATGTTACCGTAATTGGAGGTGGTACTATGGGCAATGGTATCGCACATGTATTTGCAATGAGTTCGTTCCGGGTGAATCTTGTTGAAACAAACCGGGAATTAGCCGATAAAGCACTTGCTGCGATTGATAAAAATCTTTCCAGGATGCAATCCAAAGGTAAAATCAGCCAGGACGAAAAATCAACCGCACTCGGAAGAATAGAAACACACACCGGGGTTAAAGGAGCTGTGGAAAATGCTGGCCTTGTGATTGAAGCAGTGCCGGAAAATTTTGAGCTGAAAAAGAAAATCTTTGAACAGGTTGATCAGTATGCCCCCGCATCTGCAATTCTGGCAAGCAATACCTCGTCGATTTCCATCACAAAACTGGCAGCGGCCACAAAAAGGCCGGATAAATTTATCGGGATGCATTTCTTTAACCCGGTTCCGGTTATGAAACTGGTGGAGGTCATAAACGGCCTTAAAACCAGCCCGGATATAACGAAAACAGTATTAACAATATCCGAAAACCTTGGGAAGGTACCGGTGGAGGCGAATGATTCTCCCGGGTTTGTATCTAACCGGGTATTGATGCCTATGATTAATGAGGCTATATATTGTGTGTATGAAGGTGTGGCAACACCGGAGGCTGTTGACAATGTGATGAAACTTGGAATGGCTCATCCGATGGGACCGTTAAGGCTGGCTGATTTTATCGGGCTGGATGTGTGCCTGGATATTTTACATGTACTTTATGATGGATTTAAAGACCCGAAGTACCGTCCGTGTCCGCTCCTTGTAAAAATGGTAGATGCTGGAAAGTTAGGCAACAAGACGGGTTCGGGATTTTACGCATATGAGATGTGAAAAGTACCATTGATGTATTAATGATATTATTAATTCCGAATTATTGGTGACCAGTGGGGATTCCAGGCTGACATAGATGAAGAAAAAAAAGCTGTAAAAAATAATCCGTTGCTATTTACTGTATAAAGAGTATTTACAGCTCCTGAACCATGGAAAATAATCCTGTCTCCCGATGGCGACCATGCCGGGCCTCTTCTGTTCATTGTCTCAGGGCCACTTTCTTGTGAAATGTTAGTAAGATTACTTCCATTACTGTTGATCGTGTATAATTGTTGAGTTCTGATGGCATCCCGATCAGCCAGCTGGCCAACAAAAACAATTTTCCCCCCATCCGGCGACCATCTTGGATTGAAATAATTCATGTCTCGATCTTCCAAAAATACCTCTTCTCCTGTCCCGTCCGGATTAATAACATACAGATCGATTGTATTATCGGAAAATGTTCGTTCAAAGATAATTTTATCTCCATTTGGTGACCATGATGGCCAAAAATCACTTACGGAATTATTATTAGTAAGAGTTGTTATGCCGGTACCATTTGCATTCATAACATGTATATTTCCATTTCCACTAAAAACAAGTTTACTTCCATCCGGTGACCATGCGGGTGTTCGGAATGTCATGTTATTATTTTGTGTAAGGTTTACAACATTACTGCCGTCCGCATCCATTACATAGATTTGAGTCCTGGTGTAACCACTACCCTGATTGCAATACGCAATTTTTAATCCATCGGGTGAAACAACCGGGGTATTCGTTAAAAGGCCTGTTCTGTTGATAATGAGATTTGAAACAGGAGCGGCTGCAGCCCCGCTTTGATGCGACCTGTAAATTTGGATACCACCCGGAACATCTCTGAAAAAGATAACAGAATTTCGCAATATCGCTTTACACTGCACTTCAATAATCTCAGTTGTAAAAGATTCATCTGCGGCCACATTTACCTGTCTTGGGTTGTTGCCTATTACATTACAATGGGAAGATATATTCGTTAATTCGATGGTACGGGTTCCTGGGCCAATTCCGGGAAACGTAACCGAATTGTTTGGGCCAATTTCTTTCGATCCACTTCCCTGAACCAGCACCATGAATGGATCGGGATCATCATCACCACCGGAAACAGCAACCTGTATTTCAAGATTTCCGATTTTAGGGCCATTATCACCATCAGAGGCACTATCACTACAGGAGACAATATTTAAGTAGATAAAAAATAAGGCAAATGTGAATAATTTTGCTCTCGATATCTTTATGATAAATGATAGTATGAGATTTGTAAATTGTGTTTCATCTAATTCGGGTAAATCATTAGAAGATTTGAGTTTTATATATTCTGGTTTATCCATGGTTCCCTTTCCTTTAGGCGATTTTTGACGGGCAGTGAAGCGTTTAGACCTGCGTTAATTCAGAATGCAATTTTTCCATGCAGATTGGATCATAGCCGGGAAACACCCCATTATAAATTTTACTTTAGCATTGATCGGTATGTATTTTGTTAATTCATTCTTCTGAAAAATTGAATTAACATAATGATCGATCTACGAAGTGATACAGTTACCAAACCAACACCGGGCATGCTGCAGGCTATGACTGAAGCGGAGGTGGGGGATGATGTGTTTGGGGAAGACCCAACGGTAAACCGCTTTCAGGCTGAGATGGCTGAAATGTTCGAAATGGAAGCCGGCCTTTTTGTACCGAGTGGCACCATGAGCAACCAGCTGTGCCTGTATGTGCTCACTAACCCGGGAGATGAGGTAATTATTGATGAGACCGGGCATGTCTTCAATTACGAATCGGGTGCCGCAGCACATTTGTCATCCGTCCAGCTTCGCCCTCTCAAGGGTGTAAGAGGCAAACTAACCAAAGACCTGGTTGAGCCTGCTATCCGCCCAAAGAATGATTGGGATCCTCATACACGGGTAATTGCCATAGAAAACAGTACGAACAAGGGTGGTGGGGCGTGTTACACCAGGGAAGAACTGATCGGGATCAGCAGTATTGCTGCAAGGCACGATCTGGCTGTCCATCTCGACGGGGCACGTATCTGGAATGCCATGGCCGCAACAGGAATAGAACCCGGATTCTTCGGGGTAATTGCCGATACGATTTCGGTCAGTTTCAGTAAGGGGTTAGGCGCGCCAGTGGGATCGATGATGCTTGGCAGCAAGGAGCTGATCATGAAAGCCCGTCGTATAAGGAAAATGTGGGGGGGAGGCATGAGGCAGATCGGAATACTTGCCGCTGCCGCAAAATATGGTGTGGATAATCACATGGAATTACTCAAAGATGATCACCGGCGTGCAAAAATTTTTGCCGAAGAAATATCAAGACATCCCGGTTTTACAATTGATCCGGAAACCGTAGAAACAAATATTGTCCTTTTTGATGTGAAGGAAAAAACTGTGGAATCGGTCCTGAAAAAATTCAGCGAAAATGGAATAGGTATGGTCCCTTTTGGCCCAAGAACAATTCGGGCCACGTTTCATTTCCAGATAACTGATGATGACCTGCAAACCGTGTTGAAGGT
>RECI01000221.1 GCA_007694095.1 Balneolaceae bacterium
CTGAAAAATGAACGAACATACCAACCAAATGATCAAACAACCCTGGATCACCCCGAAAATCGAAATCCTGCCGGTAAAGGCTACCCTGCAGGAAAACGGCCCCCTCGACCCACCGGATTTTGGAAATCAGGAGCTATCTTAATCAGTCGCCAATCCAAAAAAGAAAACCCCGGAACGTAAATCGAACCGGGGTTTTTGAGATGTTGTATTATGAATGTGAATGGTTAAATAACAGGCCTTTCAGCAGCCAATTCCCAATGTTCGGGAGATCTCCAAAGGCTTGAGTGCAGCAATTCGCGCATAAAGAGGAATTCTTTCGGCAGCTTGTCATAAAGCTTGCTGAAAAGTTCTTCATGGCTAAGTACTTCTTTCTTCCACGCCTCGCGATCTACAGACATCAGTTTTAGGAAGTCTTCACGCTTGAAGTTATCCATGCCAGTCCAGTCCATATCTTCGTAGCGCGGCATCCAGCCCAGCGGGCTTTCAACAGCGAAAGCTTTTCCGTTAACACGTTCAACAACCCACTTTAATACCCGCATATTTTGTCCAAATCCCGGCCAGATGAATTTTCCGTTCTCATCTTTACGGAACCAGTTTACTGAGAAAATACGTGGAGCATTAGGCAGGGTACGGCCTAACTGCAGCCAGTGGTTGAAATAGTCGGCCATGTGATAGCCGGAGAAAGGCAGCATCGCAAATGGATCGCGGCGAACAGCACCGAGATCACCAAAAGCGGCAGCCGTCATTTCAGAACCCATTGTAGCAGCGGCATATACACCGAAGTTCCAGTTAAAGGTCTGGTAAACCAAAGGTACAGTAGTGCTTCTGCGGCCTCCGAAAATAAAGGCTTTGATGGGTACTCCTGCAGGGTCTTCCCATTTTTCGTCAATTGACGGGCAGTTGGCAGCCGGCGCGGTAAATCGTGCGTTCGGGTGTGCAACTTTGTCACCTGATGCGGGATCGTGTACTTTACGTTTCCAGTTTATGGTGCCTTCCGGGCAGTCATGGCCAATATCTTCCCACCAAACATCGCCATCAGGGGTTACACCCACGTTGGTGAAGATAGTATCTTTCTCGATACTTACCATTGCGTTTGGATTGGTATCATAATTGGTTCCCGGTGCAACTCCAAAATAACCTGATTCAGGGTTGATGGCGTTTAATTGACCCTTTTCGTCTTTCTTGATCCAGGCAATGTCATCTCCAACGGTAGTAATTGTCCATCCGTCGATTCCTTTAGGTGGAATCATCATCGCAAAATTGGTCTTGCCACAGGCACTTGGGAAAGCAGCTGCAACATAGGTTTTTTCTTTCTTGGGTGATTCAACGCCAAGAATAAGCATGTGCTCGGCAAGCCAGCCTTCATCCCTTGCCATGGTTGATGCAATACGCAGGGCAAGACATTTCTTGCCAAGCAGGGCGTTTCCGCCATAACCCGATCCGTAAGAGATTATGGATCTTTCTTCTGGAAAATGGCAGATATACTTGGTATCAGGATTGCATGGCCATGGAACATCTTCCTGTCCCGGCTCAAGCGGTGCTCCCAATGTATGCAGGCACTTAATGAACTCACCTTTTCCGAGTACATCCAGTACGGATTGTCCCATCCTGGTCATTATTCTCATGTTAACCACAACATAAGCTGAATCGGTGATTTCAATTCCAACTTTAGCTATAGGAGAGCCAAGCGGGCCCATGCTGAATGGAATTACATACATGGTGCGGCCTTTCATGGAACCGTCAAAAAGCTTTTTGAGCTTTTTCTTCATCACTTTTGGGTCTTCCCAGTTGTTGGTTGGTCCCGCATCACTTTTACGCAAGCTGTTGATAAACGTTTTATCTTCAACTCTTGCAACGTCAGAGGGGTCAGAGAAGGCCGCAAAACTGTTTGGACGTTTTTCTGGATTTAACCGGATAAATGTACCCGCATCTACCATTTCCTGGCAAAGCCGGTCATATTCTTCTTGTGACCCGTCGCACCAAACGACTTTTTCCGGTTTTGTGAGTTCAGCAGTTTCCTGAACCCACTTGATTAGTTCTTTATTTTTAGTGGGTGCTGTATTTTTCATGATTCGTGTTTTTTTAGTTATTTGATAACTCTCTGTGTATCCTTTAATAAAAAGATAGAAGGTTTAGGATAATTTTACCTTAAAATCGGTAATTTTTGAGCATAAATCGTGGGAAACGCTTCCAGTGAATCTTGCTCTATCGTATGGAATCTCCGGAGAGAGGACCCATATTTTAATTATCACACTAATGTCGGAAAATAATATTTTTAATGGTATAGTGAAAACCCTGATTCTTTATAAATTAATGTTTTCTTAACACTAAGACATTCTAAAAACTAAATTTGCCCTGCTTTTACTTTGAGTGGAAATTTTATTATAAAGACAGCACCTTTGCCATTATCCGAATTAGATGCCTGAATGCTGCCACCCATTTCAGCAATATAGTTTGCACTGCTGTGCAGCCCAAAACCGTGGCCGTTCTTTTTGGTGGTGAAACCCTGCGAAAATATTTTTTTAAGCGATTCTTGTTTTAAACCTGGGCCATTATCAGCAATAGATAAATAAACAGATTCATGGTCTTGCCAGGTTTTAATAAATAATTTCTTCTCTTCAGGAGGCAGCTCAGCCATTGCTTCTTTGGCATTTTTAAAAATGTTCACCAAAACATGAATCAATTTTGAACGATGTGCCATAATCGGGGATGTTGCCTTGAGGTTTTTTTTAACGATAAGCCCATGGCGTTCAATACTGCCGGCCTGAAGCGACAACGATTTCTCAATCATTTCATCCAAACTGGTTTGGCTGGTTTTCATACTTGCACCGGCATAAGTTTGCTGAGCAGAAATCACCTCTTTGATCAGGTTAATTTTATCTTCCAACCGGTCTGTCTGCGATAAAATTTCTTCACGTTCTTTTTTCAGCGGATCCTCAAGCATTAAATAATAATTCATCAATTCTTTGCCTTTTGGATTTTCGTTTATGAACTGCTCTATTTGATCAATATGTTGCCTTAGAAGTTCATTGGCTTTAAATATTCCCTCAATTTTTGATTGATGAATAGAATTACGAATGAGAGCTGATGACGTATTCACACTATTCAAAATATTGCCAACATTGTGCAGAACACCGGAGGCAATCTCAGCCATACCGGCCAAATGTGCTTTTTCCACTAATTCATCTTTTATTGCTTCAAGTTCATTTAAAGCTTGGATCAGATCTTGATTTTTAATCCTTAACTCGTCTGTTCGGTCAGCAACCTGCATTTCAAGCTCTCTGTTGTGTTCTCGTATTCTTCGCACTCTTAAACTGAAAATAGTTGTAATGCAGAAACCGATTATTAAGATGGTTAACAGATAAAACCAGGTAGTTTGCCAAAACGGCGGTTTGATGATTAATGCAAGAGAAACACCTTCTTCATTCCAAACACCATCGTTGTTGGCAGCTTTTACACGAAATGTATAATTGCCCGGCGAAAGGTTAGTATAGGTTGCATTGCGCTGTGTACCAACATAATTCCATTGGTTTTCAAAGCCTTCAACCATGTATGCATACTGGTTGAACTCGGGTTGCGTATAATTGAGTGCAATAAACTCGAAAGTAATAACATTTTGATGATATGGCAGAACAAGCCTATCCGTAACAGAAATGTGGGTTTTTAAAGGAGAATCGGGGTCTTTAAGGTCAACAGACTTGTTAAAAAGCCTTAAATCAGTAAGAAATACAGGGGGAGAATGAGGATTTGAATACAAATCTTCAGGTTTAAAGAGATTAAAGCCATTTATACCGCCAAACAGAAGTTCTCCATTTTGGGTTTTAAGAACGGAGTAGCGGGAAAATTCTTCACCTTGAAGTCCGTGACTCTGGTTGTAATTCGTAAATGTATTTTTATCTGGCTCGAATCTTGAAATACCCCTCAAAGTACCGATCCATAAAATGCCGTTATCATCTTCAATAATGGAATTCACTTCATCCGAGGGTAACCCGTCTGATTGGTAATAATTAAGGAATTGATCTTTTTCAGGAATATACTTTGAAAGCCCGCCCTCTGTGGCAATCCAAATATTTTGTTGTTGATCTTCAAAAATCTGTCTGATTGTAGAATGTGCAATGCTATTGGGATATTCATGTGAATGTAAATAACGTTGGAAAGTTCCATTATCTTTATTTTCAGCTGTAATCTTATTTAGCCCCGATTGTGTGCCAATCCAAAGGTTTTCTTGTGAATCCTCAAATATTCTAATTATAAAATTTGTTGAAATTGAAGAAGGGTTTGAAGGGTCATGATTAAATCTCTGAAAGTTTCCGCTGGATAAATCAACCTTGAATAAACCTTCTTCAAATGCAGCTAACCAGACGTAATCACCATCAAAATGTATATCAAAAATGTGGCGCAACGGATATTCATTGATGGTAAACCTGGTGAATATTCCGTTTTCTTTATCTGTTAGAATATTGGGCCCGCCACCCCATGTGCCAGCCCACAGGTTGCCCTGGTTATCTTTATTCAGGCTGATGACTGCATCAGACCTAAGAGAGCCGGGTTGCCCTGAATCATACTTAAAGAACCGGAAAGTACCTTTATCTCTTTCATAAAGGTTTATTCCGCCCCCATCGGTTGCAATCCAGATACTGCCATCGTCATTTTCATAAAAATCCCTGACCAGATTATTATTCAGGCTGTTTGGATTAAACGGATCACTGAAATAATGGAGAAAATTTGTGCCCTGCGTGTCGGCCATATTGATGCCGGTCCATGCGGTTCCGATCCAGTATCTCTGCAGGTTGTCCTGAAAAACAGCTTCAATAGAATTATGAGATAGGCTGAATGGATCCTGTGAATTGCTATCGTAGTGAAAAAATGAACCGGTGGTTTTATTATACAGGTGTAAGCCGCCATTCCTGTTGCCTATCCAAACATCATCTTTATTATCTACATATATAGTTATGACTTCATTGTTATTCAAACTGAAAGGATCGTTGGGGTCATGAACATAACGGTGAAAAATTGAATCACTATTGTTAATCTCCAATCTGTTGAGGCCCCAACCGTTGGTACCTGCCCATAAATTGCCATCATTATCCAATTGAACTTCATTCACAGAATTCGAAGAAATTGAATACGGGTCGGATGGTTCATGCGAAAAAAATTGAGTTTCTCCCGTTTGCGTATTGAGTTTAATTACCCCGATTTCGGTGGTAGCAAACCATAAGACATGATCTTTGCCACCTGTCATTGAATTAATGGAATATTCACTAAAGTCTTTAAAGGGAATAAACTGTTTATTTTTTTCGTCGAAATAATATAAGCCCGATCCCCCTCCAGCGAGCCAAATCCTGCCGTTTTCGTCCTCGAGAATGGTATTTATCCAAAAGTTTTCTTCAGCTTCTAACGGAAGTTTATATCTCGTAAAATCATCTGTTTCTGTGTTGTATCTTGCCACACCACCACCCGTTCCAACCCAAAATCGTTTTTTACTGTCTTCATAAATCGAATAAATGTGATTGTTGTTGATACTGGTTGAATCAGGTCCGGATGTGTATATTTTGAATTGAATACCATCAAATCGGTGCAGCCCCCTGGTTGTGCCAGCCCAGATAAATCCCCTGCTGTCTTGATGAATGGCTGTAACCCAACTGCCATTTAACCCTTCATGAATTCTCTGAAACTTTAAGTCCGGTTTTTGGCTGATGGCCTGTGCATTGATTTGAATGCTGATTAGTATTAACCCAAGCAGGGAAAAAATTGCCCTTAAACAGATTTCTTTTCGATTGTTCTGCCCAGAAAAGGAGTGATTAGAGCTATAAGCACTTAAATCTGCTGGTTTCATTACAAATTGTCTCATAACTATTGTTAAGTAAGGTTGTTATTGAGCTCGGGAATGGCTGAATTCAACGCTTTTATAAGTGTAAACCTGTTTACTGGTTTCGCAACATATTCATCCATTCCTGAAAGAATGCATAATTCACGGTCAACATCCATTGCGGATGCCGTCAGTGCAATAATTGGCAGATGTCGGCCGGATTGCTTTTCCATTTCGCGAATTTTTTTAGTTGCCTCATACCCATCCATTTCCGGCATTTGAATGTCCATTAAAACAAAGGCATAGTTGGTTTTCTGAACGGCTTCTACTGCCTCAACTCCATTTTCGGATATATCAACCTCAAATCCTTCTTTTTCAAGTAATTTTTTCGCAACAAGCTGGTTTATCAAATTATCCTCAACAACCAATACTTTGTTATTATTTGCTGAAAATTCCTTAAAAGCCGAACTACTGTGATCGGGCAGCTCCTCAAGCTTCTGTACTTGTTCAGGAACATTCAATGATACGGTAAACCAAAACTCGGAGCCTTCGCCCAATTTACTTGTAACTCCCACATTGCCATCCATCAATTCAGCAATCTGCCGGCAAATAGCCAGTCCGAGTCCAGTTCCTCCGTATCTCCTTGTAGTTGATGAATCACCTTGGGTAAATGCATCAAAAATTCCTGATTGTTTTTCTTTTGGAATTCCGGGGCCGGTATCAATCACAGAAAATTTAACTGTACTTCTGTCATCTTCAGATGACAATAATTCTGCTTTAAAGTGGGCACTTCCTTTTTTAGTAAACTTTACAGCATTGCTGCCATAGTTCAATAAAATCTGGCGTAATCTTGTGGGATCGCCAAGTAAGCGTTCAGGAATTTCAGGATCGATTGTATAATTAATTTCAATGTCTTTTTTGTTTGAAGAAAAATCGATGATTTGCACTACTTCTTTCACTAATTTTTGCACATGGAAGGGTACATATTCAATATCCATTTTGCCGGCTTCCATTTTAGAAAAGTCGAGGATGTCATTGATTACCTTTAATAAATTTTTGGCACTGCTTTTAACCAGTTCAGACAATTCACGCTGTTCGTCTGTAAGGTCGGTTTCCAATAAAAGGTCGTTCATGCCCATAACACCGTTCATGGGTGTTCTGATTTCGTGACTCATGTTAGCCAGAAATGAACTTTTAATTGCCGATGCATTTTCGGCCTTATCCATCATTTTTTTGTACTCATTTAATAAATGCTCAAGCTCGTTTGTTCTCTCCTTTACTTTTTTTTCAAGGTTTTGAGTATAAGAAATGGCTTCTTGCTGAAGCTGCCATTTGGTAGTGAGTGTGAGGGCGGTCTGTTTTAATGAAGTAGCATCAAAAGGCTTTTTCATAAAAAGAAGTTTATCCGAATAACCAAGGTTTTGAATAATTTGACTCCATGAGTAATCGGAATAAGCCGTACAAATCACAATTTCGGTATAAGGATGTTTTTCGCGGATTTTTTTCGTAGTCTGAATTCCATCCATTCCGGGAGGCATTCGCACGTCCATAAAAATCAATGAGTATGGTTTTCCGTCTGCTTCAGCTTGATCAACCAGTTGTATGGCATCTTTACCCTGGTAGGCATGATCTATTTCGTAGTCAATATTTTCCGTTAAATCATTCAAACTCCGATCATTGGCGCCGAATAGTTTTTCTTCAATGGATTGAAGCTTAGGATTCGTATTTTCCCGATGGCTTGTCAAAATAGAAGTGATGTCTTCATGTATCGCTTCGTTATCATCAACCAACAATATTCGATTCTTTTTCCCCATACGAATTCATATTCTATTAAGAATATACTTAAATAACATTTAGCCGTTCATTTACTTCCCCACTTGATTAATATCAAATTAAGCTAACATTAATACTTTTAAGATACAGTAAATGATTTTTTAAAAATAAAAATTTTCTAATATTCAAATCTAAAATTGCCTGAGCTTTGATTTCAGTATTTTCAGATTATTTAATCTTAAATAATCTGCCGTATAAAAATTTTTAAAGATATAATCTATGAACATATTCACAGTTATCATTCTGGCTGCCATAATGATTGATTTTTTGCTTGAAATCGTATCAAACAGGCTGAACCTGAAAGCACTCTCGAAAGAACTTCCCAGCGAATTTGAAAATGTATATGATGAAGATACTTATGCCAAATCGCAGGAGTACACAAGGGTTAATACCAGGTTTGGTTTTGTTACCGGTACATTCGACCTGGCTTTGCTGCTGGTTTTTTGGTTTGCCGGCGGATTCAACTGGCTTGATCAGTGGGCACGCGGGTTTGATTTTGGTGTGATTGGCACAGGATTAATTTTTATTGGTGTTCTTGTTCTTGCCAAAATTATTATTTCACTTCCATTCAGCATTTATTCTACGTTTGTGATTGAGGAACGCTTCGGTTTTAACAAAACCGATGCCAAAACTTTTATTACAGACAGAATCAAGGGACTTGCACTATCCTTGTTGATCGGTGGTCCGCTTCTGGCTGGAATTATCGCATTTTTTGAATACGGGGGATCCTGGGCTTGGCTATACGCATGGCTGGCTGTGACGGCATTCTCGCTTGTGATGCAATACATTGCCCCAACCTGGATAATGCCATTATTCAATAAATTTGATCCGCTTGAAGATGGTGAACTCAGGTATGCTATCGAACAGTACGCAGAAAAAGTAGATTTTCCGCTTCAGGGAATCTATGTAATGGATGGATCGAAACGCTCATCCAAATCCAACGCATTTTTTACCGGCTTTGGTAAAAACAAACGGATCGCCCTTTTTGATACCCTTATCGCAAAGCACTCCACCGAAGAACTTGTAGCCGTACTTGCGCACGAAATTGGCCATTACAAAAAAAAGCACATCGTAAAAAATATGTCCATCAGTATTTTACATACCGGTATAATGTTTGGGCTTCTCTCAATTTTTTTACAGGTACCCTCACTGTTTGACGCCTTTTTTATGGAAGAAATGAGCATATATGCCGGCCTGCTCTTTTTCGGCCTGCTCTACTCGCCCGTTGAAACCATCCTGGGCATCGGGATGCAAATACTCAGCCGAAAACATGAGTATGAAGCTGATGAATTTGCAGTAAAAACGATCAAAGAAAAAGAGGAGATGGTGAATGTACTTAAAAATCTATCAAAGGATAACCTTAGCAACCTCACACCTCATCCGTTTTACGTGTTTTTGAACTACTCTCATCCGCCTGCACTTAAAAGAATAGAAAGAATTCGTGAATTGACGTAAATCTTGTCTCTTTTTTGAATTGTGTGGATAGAGGATGCTGGATGCGGGATACTGGATGCTGGATCGCACACCGCACATCAAAGATCGTGTATCGCAGATCAAGATCAACCAGGCTGATGTACGATACACGATGTGCGTTCTGTGATGTGCGATGTGGTTGGACAAGGAAACGGTAATGGAATAAGTAAAAACACCATCCTATAAACCAGAGGTTTTGGGCTAAAGCCCGAGTGGTTTTTCGTGGCGTTAACTCCGTCAGCTAAAACAGACGGTAATTGGGGGGCAACCGGGATACTGGATCCACTGTCCATCCCTACCATACCCTGAACACGTTACCCTTATAATTCGACACAGCCAATTTTATAGTTTTCGTCTCGTTCTTAATCTTCAAGTCTTTGGTAAAATACTTTTCTGACAATAATTGAGATAACAAGTCAAGAACAAAGTCTGCCCAAAGGGTGAACCTAATGAGCATGAGAGATCTTGATGAAGCGATTCCTGATTTTACTATTGGTTGTTTTAGCGGCTGTTTTTTTGTCTGCGTTTATCTTTTTCCATTTTTATTTAAATGCAGAACGAATCGGGAAGTATGCAAATGAATTGGCCGGAGAGAAATATCAGGTACACATTGAAGGGGTTTCGTTTAAGCCATTTTCGCGAACGGTTGAGCTCCGGGTCATTTCCATTCAAACCACTGACAAACAGGATTTATTTACTGCAAATCTGATCCTGTTCGAAGGGATAGGTGTTATCGAAGCAATCAGGGGGAATGTTTGGGTACAGAGAGTTTTTGTAAATGAGTTTTTTCTGAATCAGAAATTATTTCCGGAAGAAGAAGGAGCCGTTCCAGATGAAGAGAATAAGTTCTCCCTTTTTCTGGGAGGAGTTGATCTGCAAAATGGTGAGGTATCTTTTAAAACGGGAGAGGACGGTACAGGAGACGTTCTTGGATTGAATGTAAATCTCGGTTTTGTTACAAAAAAGTTCGGTTGTCCCGATTGTGAAGATAAATTTGAAATCGGGAATATTGGCGTTGAAGTGGATGAAATCAATTATAAATTTTGGGAAAACCGGTATGAGCTGGGTATTCGAAACGTCACCATAAACGAGGTTGATTCTTTAGCAGAGTTGGGCAGAATTTCGCTTAAATCCACACTAACAACGGAAGATTTTTTTGAGTCGCTGAGTTATCGGACAGATCATTTTTTTGCAGATCTGTCAGGTTTACAAATTCAAAAACTCGATTTATCCAAAATCAAAAAAGGCGAACGTTTTTCAAGCTCCTATATATCCGTTGATTCCCTTGATTTACACGTGACGTTGGACAAACGGGTTCCCAGAGACCCGGACAGGAAAAACCCGACTATGCCACTGGAAGCGCTTGGTAATACACCGATTCCAATATTTATTGACAGCGTGCTTGTAAACCACGCCGATATCCGTTATTCGGAAATTGATGAAGAGGGCGCGCGGCCGGGTACAATCACGTTTGCAAGAACCAGTTTAAACATTTCACCGGTTTACTCCGATTTGTCAGAAACGGTTGTCGTAACCGCCCGGAGTTTTCTTGAAAATGACGGAGAAATTAATTCTGAATTCCGGTTTTTTATGGAAGATGGTGTATCAGTAACCCGGATAAATGGATCAGTTGGCCGGTTTAATATCACACTATTGAATAATATTTTAGAAGACCTGGAAGGTATAAGGATCAAAGATGGTACCATCTACCGTTCCGATTTTATATACACGATGAGAGGCAGTAATGCAAGCGGATTCTTTTTTGTACACTACGATGAACTGAGTATTGAGCAAATAAACAGAGTAGATCACAGTCGGGGATTCAGGAACCGGTTCACAAGTTTTCTTATGGACCGGATTGCCATACGATCATCGAGCCATAATAATGGTGAGGATTTCAGAAGAGGGGAGATAGAGGAAGAACAGGAGCCGGAGAACGGTTTCTTTAACTTCGTTTGGATCAGTTTACGTAGTGGAATGATGGATGCGGTTAGCCGTTTGTAAAAGGGTAGTTTTTATACCGGTGTAAAGATTAATTAACCCGCTGCTGGTGTTTCCCGATTTCCCGAAGGCCACTCATTTTGTCCCAATAAGCTTGCTACACGAAGAGGGATGGGGTGAATAATTAGGCTCGCGTGACCACAACATTTGTACACCTTCGAGCCTTGTTGGCTTTGTGGCAAAAAACCACACAACAGGTGCCGCCGGGACTGTCGCTTCCACTCCAGCTTGTCTATCAAAAACCTGTGAATTGTGTAAAACTTCACTTTTTAGATGTAAGGTGCATTATCTGCTATTTGATATCTTTCTTTACTTACACACGTAGCTGATATAATAGAAATCTCAAAATTTAAACAGGAAGAAAAAAAAACGAGAAGGGAAGAGAGAATACTAAAATTGAGAGATAAAGTTGTTCATTAGTACGTCTTAATAAATTGACAGTTTTTCTTAAAAAAAGTGAAGAAGGCGTCACTCGTTGGAACTCAATGTGAATATATCAAATGATTCCGTCATAAATGATTTGAACCTGGACTTCGATTGGAGTGATATAGAATTGTGGCCGTTACAAAAAGCGCCAATTAGAAGGTGCATCATTTTAATTGAGTTCAAAGGCCTTACTCATCGCAGCTAAGAGAATCATTTTAGCCAAGAGTGCAAAACTCGGTTGATTACACAGCAACAGAGAATAAAATAGCGAAGTTTTGATTTATGAGGAATTTTCATTTTAACAATTGTATCAGTAATACTAAGATTTTGATAGCCGCACTTTGTTTTATGGTATCGGTTAATCATGCTGAAGCTTTTCAATTGTATACCACCGGTACGGCCAATTCAATTTATCTGGAATCTGATCAAGACTATTCAAAACCTGATATCAGGCAGGAGATTGATCATGAAGAAATGTATTATGGCGTGCCTGCCCAATTTGTTGAAGAACTTAAGGAAAGAACGTTTACCTATTTTTGGGAAGTGGTTGATTCAACA
Organism: Balneolaceae bacterium; assembly: GCA_007694095.1. Taxonomy (GTDB): domain Bacteria; phylum Bacteroidota; class Rhodothermia; order Balneolales; family Balneolaceae; genus Rhodohalobacter. The sequence continues at coordinate 12,101 of RECI01000221.1, forward strand.
ACCTGGCAGACGGATGACCGCTACCCTTCCAAAAATTTTACAAGTATAGCTGCCACCGGTTTTGCACTTCCGGCTTATATCATCGGTATTCAAAATGATTATATAACAAGAGAAGAAGGATCCGAACGTGTGCTGAATGTTTTGCAGTGGATGTGGGATTCTCCACAGGGTGAAGCCCCCGAAGGGGTAGCCGGTTATCGCGGATTTTACTACCATTTTTTGAATTATGAAACGGGTACAAGATTTCAGCAGGTTGAGCTTTCAACGATCGATACCGCACTGTTAATGGCCGGTGTTCTGACAGCCCAAAGTTATTTTGATGGTTCGAATCAAACCGAAGAGATAATCAGGGATTTAGCAGACGAACTCTACAAACGGGTTGAATGGAACTGGGCGATGGATGGCAATCCAACCATGTCTATGGGATGGTATCCGGAAACCGGCTTTATAGAGTCTCAATGGGAAGGCTATGATGAATCAATGATATTAATGATTCTCGCACTTGGCTCACCGGAATATGCAATACCCGATAACTCCTGGGATGTATGGACTTCAACCAATAACTGGGCAAATTTTTATGGGTATGAGCATGTAAATTTCGGGCCGCTTTTTGGCCATCAATATTCCCACATGTTTATAGATTTTAAGGGGATACAGGACGATTACATAAAGGAGAGAGGTATCGACTATTTTGAAAATTCCCGACGGGCTACTCTTTCAAACCGTGCCTATTGTATCGATAACCCACGAAATTTTAAGGGGTATGGTGAAAATATTTGGGGATTAACAGCCAGTGATGGCCCCGCAAATGAAACCAAAACCATCGGCAATCAAACCATAGAATTCAGAACATACTATGCGCGGGGCGCAGCAGCCGGCTACATCGTTGATGACGGTACAATTGTGCCAACAGCCGCAGGTGGATCAATTCCGTTTGCACCTGAAGAAACATTGAGTGCTTTGTACACAATGAAGGAGAAATTTGGTGATCAACTATATACAGAATACGGTTTTTTGGATTCGTTCAATCTCACCTACAAAGAAGGTGGTTGGTTTAATCCCGATTACATAGGAATTGACCAGGGACCCATACTCATACAGCTCGAAAATCTTGAGACAGGTCTGATTTGGGACATTTTAAAGAAAAATGAATACATCAGGGATGGATTGAAGAAGGCAGGATTTACAGGTGGATGGCTTAAGAAATCAGATAAATAACAAGAACAGGAATATCTATGAAACGATCCATGTACAATAATTTCCGGTGGATGTCTAAGACAGCAGCCCAAGGCAAACCTTTTATACTGGTGTTTGCCATAATATTGACAGGCGTTATTTATAACCAGGATGCAAACGCGCAGCAGCAAGTAACGGGAACTGTGGTAGATGCCCGAACCGGTGAAACACTGCCCGGAGTAAACATACGGGTAAAGGGGAGTGATACCCGAGGTACAGTTACAGATTTTGATGGGAATTTCAGTTTCAATTTACAGGCGGATGAGTTCATACTTGTGTTTTCGTACGTCGGTTACAATTCGCTGGAAATTATTGTAGAGGGACGGGAAGAGCTTTTTGTTGAGTTGGTGCAACGTGTCGGCGTGATGGATGAATTAGTGGTTATTGGGTACGGAGCTGTGAGAAAGCGAGATGTAACAGGTTCGGTAAGCCAGATACCGGCAGCAGATATTGGCAAAATTACGAGTATGAATGCCGAACAATCACTGCAGGGCCGGGTGAGTGGTGTGCAGGTAACCACAACATCCGGTGCGCCGGGTGCAGCAGCTTCTGTGAGAATTCGTGGTGTAGGGACTTTCAATAACTCATCTCCAATTTATGTGGTTGATGGGGTTATTCTGGATGATATATCATTTTTAAACCCGTCAGATATTCAATCAATGGAGATTTTGAAGGATGCATCCGCTACAGCTATTTACGGATCAAGAGGAGCAAATGGTGTTATCCTCGTGCAAACGAAAACCGGTGCAGGGCTTGCAGATGGAGCATTGGTTTCGGTTTCAGTTGAGCGTGGATTTCAACAGCTTGAGCGGAGTATTGATCTGTTGAACGGCCGTGAATTTGCGACGATAGCCAACGAAATCAGGCCCGGTTCTTACAACAACGTAAATGCAGTTCCAAACGTCGATTGGCAGGATCAGATCTTTAGAATAGCCCCAATACAGAATCATCAAATATCAGTGAGCGGTGCTTCAGAAAATACAGATTACTATGTAAGCCTGGGATATTTCCAACAATCAGGAATCATTGAAAAATCGAATTTTGAGCGTCTGAACCTGAAAATAAATAATAACTATCAAATCAGTGACCAGGTTAAACTGGGAAATAATATTACGATTTCTCCATATAAACAGAGGGTTGCACCAAATGTAACGTTTGCCGCTTATCGCGCTCAACCACTATTGGAGCCATTTTATGAAGATGGAAGTTTTGGAGTAGTGCACAATGTAGGTAACCCGCTTGCTGATCTTGAAAACTCAAACAATTTCAACAGGGGAGTTCGAATAGTCGGTAATGTATTTGGTGAGCTTACAATAGCGGATGACTTTCTGTTACGAACCAGTTTCGGTACCGATGCAGCAATAAACCGGAGTGAAAATTTCACACCTTCATTTACAGTTTTCAATCCTGATGGGTCTGCATCACAGCAAAACAATGAATTCAGTGACCTGTTTAAAGGGGAGGGTATTAATTATAACATCCTGTGGGAAAATACAGTCAATTATATCAAAGAATTTCGTGACAGGCACCAGGTAAATGCTGTTGCTGGTTTAACCATGCAGCAGATCAGGTCGGAAATGATTCAGCTGTCGGGACAAAATGTAATCAGGGACGGAAGTGATTTTTGGTATATGCAGCCCTCATACATTATTGATGAAGCGAATAACATCAATATGTTGTCATCCATTTTTAATGGTGTTGATCCCAACCAATACTATAATATGATTTCGTACCTGGGGCGTGTGGTCTATTCATTCAACGATAAGTATATCACAACATTAACCCTGCGGCATGACGGGTCGTCAAAATTTTCTGAAGATAATCGCTGGGGAACATTCCCATCCGTTGCATTTGGCTGGAATATCGACAGGGAAGCATTTATGCAAGATGTAACCTTGATTGATAACCTGAAACTGCGGGGAAGCTGGGGGATTATTGGCAATGAGAAAATATCGTACTACGATCGCTTTGCGCGGGTAAATGCAAACCTGTTGGCTGTTTTTGGTAATCCGGATGCTGCTTTTATTGCAGCTACTTACGGTAAATCAGGAAATCCCGATTTAAAATGGGAGACAACCACACAGATTGATATTGGTATTGAAATAGGCATGCTTAACCATCGGCTGACCGGTGAATTTGATTTCTATAATCGGGTAACCGATGACATTCTTATTGAACTGTCCACACCCGGGCATCTTGGAAACGGGCAGGGACAGCGTATTCGTTTTAATGCTGCATCTATCCTGAACCGTGGTATTGAATTCAGAGTGAACTGGCGGGATTACATTGGCGACGATCTTTCCTATGGTATAACAATTCTTGGTAATACCATTCACAACGAAGTCCTGGCTATTGGCGGCACCAGCGGAGTAGATTCGGAGCTTATTGGAGGATTCCTTGCAAATGGCCAGCCGGTTACAAGATCCATTATTGGGAAGCCAATCGGGGCATTTTTTGGATACGAAACGGATGGAATATTCCAAAATCAAAGCGAATTGGATAGTTACCCCAGTATGTCGCTTGCAGGAGTAGGAGATCTCCGGTTCGTGGATACGAACAACGATGGCCAAATAAGCGGCGATGACAGAACATATCTCGGATCACCTATCCCCAGGTTTGTTTACGGTTTTTCGTTTGATCTTGATTATAAAAACTGGGATCTGTCTCTTGGATTTCAGGGACAGCATGGCAATAAAATATTTAATGGAAAAAATGTGGTTCGTCCCGACCCATATAATTTCGAACAACATGTTTGGAACAGATGGACAGGTGAAGGTACGAGCAATTCAGAACCGCGGCCATCGTATGGAGGGTATAACTTTTTACCCTCTGACAGATTTATTCATGATGGTTCTTATCTGCGCCTGAGAAGTCTGAATTTTGGGTATAGCCTGCCATTATCATTAACCGGGCGTTTGAACATGAATCAGGCCAGGATTTATGTAAAAGCAACCAATCTTTTTACCTGGACCGGTTACAGTGGCTACACGCCTGAAATAGGGAGTGGGGATGTGCTTTCCAGCGGGATCGACACGGGGATTTATCCCATTCCGAGAGTTGTCTCCATTGGAGTTAATACAACATTTTGAGGTCATTATTATGAAAATGAATAGAATATTATCCCTGACAATTTTACTGATTGCATTTACCGGGTGCGATGACTTTTTGAGTGTAAACCCACAAAGTGAACTCACACAAGAGGCGTTTCCAGCCACACAGGAAGATGCTTTACAGGCTACGAATGCAGTCTATTCTACACTCAGGGATTGGCACTATCACAGCGGTGGTTTCCCAATTCTTGATTTTATGTCGGATGATGCCCATAAAGGGAGTAATCCAAATGATGGTGCAAACACACAAGGCCCCTACGAGAATTTTACACATACCCCAACACAGGATGGCCTCGATCGGTGGTGGAATGCTTTATACCAGGGAATTCGAAGAGCTAATATTGTACTTGAAAGGGTAGAGCCGCTGGACATAAATGCTCAACTTAAGAGCAGATTTCTTGGTGAAGCCAGCTTTTTGCGTGCACTCTATTACTTTGATTTAGTAAGGGCGTATGGTGGTGTTCCATTAGTTACCTCAGTAGAGGCTGAACTTGACCTGCCACGATCTTCAACGGATCAGATTTACACTCAGATTGAACAGGATTTACTCTTCGCAATCGATAATTTACCCTTGAAAAGCTCCTATGGGCCAAATGATCTTGGGCGGGCTGCTAAAGGTTCGGCTCAGGCACTGCTCGCTAAAGTGTTTCTGTTTCAGCAGGATTTTACCAAAGCCGAAGTGTATGCAATGGAGGTTATTGCGTCAGGTGAGTATGATCTGGAAGTGAATTTTGTTGATGCGAATGGTCCGGATGGTGAGCATGGCGTGGAATCTGTATTTGAGATCGGTGCTGTAACAACTGCCGGTGCCGGAGGAAACCAATATGCCAATACACAGGGCGTTCGCGGAACACCCAACAGGGGCTGGGGCTTTAACCGGCCATCTATCAGTCTGAGGGATGCTTTTGAACCCAATGATCCGCGACGCCAGGGTACGATTATTGAGTTGGGAGATGTAATAGACGGGATCGTAATCGTTGGAGATGGAACAACCCCTGATGTTACAACCGATGAAAACGGCAATGTAATTGAGATTGAGAGCTACAACCGGAAAGTATGGATTCCGGGGACTTCAACGGATTCACAATTTGGCCACAACAGGCGGATTTTACGTTATTCAGACGTTCTGTTAATGGCCGCTGAAGCGTTAAATGAAAATAATAAACCGGGAGATGCCTTGACCTATCTGAACCGGGTTAGAGAGAGAGCCCGGCATGGTGACGAATTTATTCTGCCCGATGTTACAGAAACAAATAAAGAGGCATTGAGAAATATCATCATGGAAGAACGAAGAGTAGAACTTGCGCTTGAAGGACACCGTTTCTGGGATCTTGTACGGACCGGAAAAGCCCCTGCAGAGCTGGGGCCGGCCGGATTTATCGTCGGCAAACACGAACGTCTTCCAATCCCACAAAGTGAGATTGACCTGTCGCAAGGCACACTTTCACAAAATGAAAATTGGTAAACGAAATACAAATCAAATCAACCCAACCCCAAAACAAAAAACGTTAATTATGAAAACAAGAAAGATAACAATAATACTAATGTCAGCTATGCTCACGATAGCTGTTCTGTTCCAGTCATGCGGAACGGATAGTGAACCACAGGATCTGAATATAGAATCAATAATGGCGAGTGGCATTGACTTAAACACTGCTACCCCTCCCGAAAATGTACCAGTTGACGCTACCATTGTAGTTTCATTCAATTCCAATATTAAAGCGGAAACTGCTACTGCCAATAATATTTTATTGATTCAGGATTTTGACAAAGCAAATATTCCACTTCAGATTTCAGCAAGTGGAAATACACTGACCATACAGCCGCAAGAAAATCTTGGATCCGGAGCTCTTTACCAGCTTGAACTGAAAAGCGGGCTTCTTAATACAGATGACCAGTCCCTTGCAAACACTACCCGTTCATTTAAAACAGAAGGTACGTTTAGCCCGGCGGGAATACTTGCACACTGGACGTTTGAAGGTAATGCCAACGATGTTGTCGGTAATTACAATGCTTCTGCAGAAATTGATATCACATACACAGCCGGCCGGAATGATGAAGCAGGTTTAGCAGCTACCTTTAATGGGAATACAAGCATTATTGAAATTCCAAATGGAGATGCGCTTATAAATACATCAGATTTTACCCTTAGTTTTTGGGTAAAAACAAATTCGGCAGGTCATGTAAATGAGAACAATGATCCGGCAGGCCATTTTGTAATCGGATTAGGTGCTTTTTGGGGAATTCAGTATGAAATTTCAGCAAACTACGAATCTGCCAAATTTGCAATTCAATTCGAAACAGCCGATGGAACAGCCGTGGGAGAAGATATGTGGTTTCCTGCTGAAGCTACCGATATGAATAGCGGAGGATGGCAAGGATGGGATTATGCCAGAAGCCTGAGTGCTCAACAGATGGTGGCCCTATTAAAGGATAACTGGCTTCATGTAACACTAACTTACCATGGGGCTGATCGCAAAGCACGGCTCTATTATAACGGCGAATTGATGAAAAGCTTCGACTTTGATTTGTGGCCGCAAGATGCCATTCAAAGAACCGTTACAGGTATAAAATATGCAGGAAATGCACCGGAAGTGGTTAATGAACTTGCATTGGGTTTTATACAATCAAGGGCAGGTACATTATGGAATAATGAACCATGGGGCGGCTATGATTTTCCAACAGCGAATCATTTTAAAGGCCAGCTTGATGACATTAAAATTTATCATAAAGTACTTACTGCTGGTGAAATAAAGCTAATGTACGAATCAGAAAAATAATTTCTGATTTGTGGTTATAAATACATAAAGTTGTAAACCATTTCATAAATATCCCGGTACTCTGTCTCTGGTATCCAGAAAACAAGAGTACCGGGATTTATTATAATCAATACCTATTACAGAAATTGTATGAAACCGCAGTATAAGTGTATCACATTTCTCAATTTTCGTACTCCCTTTGTTCGATTGATAGCACACTTGATGATTTTTGGTCTTTTTATTGCAACAGGATGCAGCGATAAAAGTACCGAACAACAGACAGATATATTTCAGTTACTTAAAGCATCCGCTGATGATATTACACTTTCAGGCAGTCAATCCATTTCAGGCATTTCTGTTACAGCGATGTTTACTATCGATTTTTCAGTTTCAGTTGACCAGGAAACGGCTCAAAAAAGCATTCGAATAATACAAGCAGATGATGAATCCAGCATACCGATAAATATTTTTTTTGAAAACCAGGCAAAAACTGTATCTGTAAAACCCGGGCAGCCTTTGGATTGGAAAACAACTTACCGGCTTGATATCTCAGATGAATTAGAATCTTTTCAGGGGGCAGGCTTCCCCGGTATTGAGTATTTTTTTGAAACAGTAAATGGCAAGGGAGAATTAATTGCCGTTACAATCAATAATACAGAATTACCTTCGCTGTCGATCATTCGGGAGATACCTTATCATGAGGTAAGCCTCCAATTTGTTTTTTCTGAATCTTTAAGTAGTCAGGATTTTCACAGGCATATCAGGGTCACACCAAAGTTCGAGGCCAACTATACAATCTCTGAGGATGGGCGAACAGTGACTCTTAACAATACAGCAGATCTCGATTATTACCGCCACCATTTTATAAATGTCAGTGGTGATTTGACATTCGATAACGGGTTTGAATTCGATCCATTTAATACCAGGTTTCAAACCGGACTTAATCCCGAATTTAAATTTCCGGAGATATCTGATGAAGCACTTCTTGACGAAATTCAGGAAGCAACATTCAGATATTTCTGGGATTTTGCCCACCCGGTAAGTGGAATGGCCAGAGAGAGAAATACGTCCGGTGATCTGGTAACAACCGGAGGCAGTGGTTTTGGTCTGAAAGCAATTTTAGTGGGTGTTCACCGCGGATATATTACACGAAATGAAGGAATTGGGCGACTTGGTAAAATTGTGAATTTTTTGACGTCTGCCGATCGTTTTCACGGGGTTTGGCCGCACTGGATGAATGGTATTACAGGGGAAACAATTGCATTCAGTGAATTTGACGATGGCGGAGACCTTGTGGAAACGGCATTTATGGCGCAGGGACTTATTACAATCCGTGAATTTCTTGATGAGAATAATCAGGATGAAAACGAATTGATTGAGAACATTAACGGTTTGCTTGATACGATTGAATGGGATTGGTACACCCGCGACGGACAAAATGTGTTATACTGGCATTGGTCTGAAAATCATAGCTGGCGTATGAATATGCCAATCAGGGGATATAACGAGGCATTAATTGTGTATTTATTGGCGGCTTCATCGGAAAACTATGGAATTAATCCCGAAGTCTATCACCAGGGATGGGCGCAATCGGGAAACATTGTAAACGGGAACTCATTTTATGGTATCCATTTACCTGTTGGGTTTGATTATGGAGGGCCGCTTTTCTTTGCACACTACTCGTTTCTTGGGCTCGATCCCCGGCAGTTATCAGATAAATACGCCGATTACTGGCTGCAAAACCGGAATCACACATTGATAAATCGAGAACATGCCATAGTGAACCCAAATCATTTTATTGGGTACAGTTCAGAAAGCTGGGGGCTTACAGCAAGCGATAATTTTGAGGGATACCTGGCACACGAGCCCGTACGTGATAATGGTACCCTTACACCAACTGCTGCCATTTCATCCATTCCATATACACCGGAAGAATCGATGGAGGCAATCCGGCATTTCTACTACATATTGGGAGATAAACTGTGGGGTGAATACGGATTTTATGATGCATTTAATCCTACGGAGGGCTGGTGGGCAGACTCCTACCTGGCAATTGATCAGGGGCCGATCATCATAATGATTGAAAATTACAGATCAGGACTTTTGTGGAACCTGTTTATGGAAGCTCCTGAAATTCAGACGGCATTGGAAAAATTAGATTTTACATACTAGAATAAAAAATGTAGTGTCTATAAATTTAGATTCTGACCAAAATTGGCAAAAAATGAGCTGTTTTATTTGGGTTAGGCAGGACACTTTTTTGTGATGAAGAAAAAGATTCGAAAAAAATTGAGAAGCCTTTGGGCTGGAGAACTATGTTCTGCAGTAGTTTTCTTTATTATCTGGTACAGGCTCAGCTATGGAAAATTTTGGTTGAATCCCATTCCATTGATAACAAAACCCATACAGTATTCCAGCCTTCGGAAGTATTTTTTAGCTGATTCTTATCAGAAAGAATGATGAGCTATATCTGTTTATTTAAAAACTCATTCACCCGTTTAAAGTGTTCATCACTTTCCCAAAACCGGCTAAAAGGCTCAATTTCGTCTAATGTGTGCTGAAATTTATGATTTTTGAGATAAGTGATGAAATCCCGGTCATTAAGAATGAGATGTTCTTTTAGTATTTCGAGTTTTTTGTGGTACAGAAGTTCATCAAAATACTCCTGGATGAACCCGGATTCACGTGCTTCTTTTGCATTTATTACCTTTTGACTTCCAAGCCAGAAAAGTGCACGGCTTCTACCTACTGTGTCAGTTAATTTTTTAATACCACCCCAGCCCGGTGGCAGATAGAATTTGCCCTGTGTGAACCCGATGTTTGCAGATGAGGAAGCAACCCGGAAATCAAAAGCCAATACCATTTCCCAGCCTCCGCCATAAGCATCCCCGTTGATGGCAGCGAGAGTCCAGAATGGGAGGTTTTCTATTCGGTTGAGGATTTGAATCATTCGCCGGGTCATCTCTTTAGCCCCCGTGGCATCTTTTATCTGATGAAATTCCTTCAGGTCGCCACCGGATATAAAACTTTTCCCGGTGCCGGTGAATACAAACAGACGCAGTTCCTTGTCCTGTTCAAGCTCATCAAGTAAAGACTCAAGACGCTCCATAACATCAAAATTGACGGCATTCATTGCCGCTGGCCTGTTGATTGTGGCCGTTACTATGAAAGGTTCGCTGGATACGGTAATGCTCATCTGTCGTCAGGCGAGAAATCGGAATCAGCAGAGATCGGACGCCGGGCTGATTGAATAATCCATTCAAGATAATCCTCATTGCCTTCCTGTTCTGCGAGGTTGATGCTGATGATACAGGGAACTTCGTACGAATGCAGCGCTTTAACCCTTTCTGATAGCCTGGAAACATTCGAGTAGGTTGTTTTAAAAATGAGGACACACTCGCTGGCGGTTTCAATTTCACCTTTCCATTGGTAGATGGATTCCATCCCATCAATGATATTCGCACACGCAGCTAATTTTTCTTCTACAATTACACGGCCGATTTTACGGGCCTCTTCCTTGCTGGTTGTGGTTACATAAACAAATCTGAGATTTCTAAACATAAATAACAGTTAGTTGAATTTTTCTTCAAACTACAAAAAAAGAGAAATGCATTGAAAGAAATTCTGCATACCCGGCAAATAATACTATGTAAGTGTATGCCAAGTAAATGTTAAAATGCAACAGGTTGTGATTTTTTAAAATCACAAAACAGTTGTAACCGGCGGAGCTAGTTTGAAGGAATGAATCACTGGTGACAGGTTTCCAAAATCATGGGGTAACTTCTCTGTGTTATGATGGTTGAATTCACAATGGAAAAGCAGTATTTTATTAGGCTCTGATCCAAACCGGTTACCGGTTATCAGCGCGAGAGTGGCGGAATTGGTAGACGCGCCAGATTTAGGATCTGGTACCTTTACCGGTGTGGGGGTTCGAGTCCCCCCTCTCGTACCAAACCATTCTAATAATTGTTGTAATTAAAATAAAGGAAAAATAGTGAACATTACCGTTCAGGAGCTAACCTCCGTAGATAAAGAGATAAAAGTTGAAGCCAGCCGTGATGACCTCACGCCTAAATTTGAGAAAGCTTTCAGAAAATACCGCGGCAAGATAAATATGCCGGGTTTCAGGCCGGGAAAAACCCCGCTTGGGATCATTAGAAAGCGATTTGGGAAAGAGATCGAACTTGAAGAGATCAACACCTATATCCAGGAAGTATACGAGAATCAGATTGTGCCGGAATATGAACCCATTGGTGAAACCCAGATGGTAGATATGAGCTGGAAAGATGACAAGCTCGAGGTTGTGTTCAAGGTAGGGGCAAAACCCGAGTTTGAACTGAATATACTCGAAGAGGTTACAATTGATAAAATGGTTCACGATGTTACCGAAGAAGAAGTAGACGAGGAAATTGGACGCACTCTCGAACGCAAAGGCAACTGGGAGGAGATAGATGGGGAAATTACCGAAGATTGCAGGGTTACCGTTGACGCGATCAGCCTAGATGAAGAGGGAAACCCCATAGAAGGTGAGAAAGATGAAAACCAGAAGCTGGACCTTCGTCAGGAAGCTGCGAAAGAATTCCGTGAAAAACTGGTTGGAAAAAAAGCAGGGGATGTGGTAAAAATGGAGTTGAAAGAGGATGATGATACCGACAGATTCGAAATGCGTATCAAAAAAGTTGAAGTGATGCAAAAGGCTGAGCTTACCGATGAGCTTGCAAAGGAGCAATCCAATGGCAAGGCCAAAAATGTAGATGAACTCAGGAGTTTCATTAAAAGCCAGATGCAGCAATACTATGATCAATCATCTGAAGATATGTTCAGGCAGTTTGCAATTGATGAACTTACCAGGATCCATGAGTTTGAAATTCCAGTGGTTATGAAAGACCAGATCTTGAATTCTTACGTGGAATATGCGAAGAATCAAAGCGGTGGTACTCTGCCCGATAATTTTGATGTGGAGGGATACAAGTCGAAAATGAATGACCAGGCAGTTCGTGAAGTAAAGTGGGCTTTCATCAGTCAAAAACTCCAGGATAAATTTGATGATATCGAAATATTGCCGGAAGACATCGATGAATTTCTTAACGCTGAGGCCGCAAGGTATGGAACCACGCTGGATCAGCTTCGTGGCTACTATGCTCAAAACCCGTCGCAACTGGAAAGCCTGAGAACATCCATACGCGAAAATAAAGTATTTGATAAATTGGCAGAAGTGGTTAAAGTAAATGAACTTTCGAAAGAAGAATTTCGTAAGAAGAGAGAAAAAGAAAATGAAACCAAAAATTCAAAGTAAACGGTTATGAACTTCAAACAACCCATTTTTGAAATCCCGGGTTTGCAGCAAATTGAGCAAATGCAAAACAGCCTTATACCCATGGTTGTGGAAACAACAAACAGGGGAGAACGTGCCTATGATATTTATTCAAGGCTTTTAAAAGACAGAATTATTATTCTCGGAACTCCCATAAATGATGCGGTTGCAAGTTCCATAGTGGCACAGCTGCTGTTTCTTGAATCGCAGGATGCCGAAAAAGATATTAACCTGTACATTAACAGTCCGGGCGGGGTTGTTTCTTCCGGTATGGCCATTTACGATACCATGCAATATGTTAAATGTGATATTGCCACCACTTGTGTTGGTATGGCTGCTTCGATGGGAGCTGTGCTGCTTGCGGCTGGAACAAGCGGTAAACGTCATTCACTGCCGCATTCCCGCGTTATGATTCATCAGCCACTTGGTGGTGTGCAAGGCCAGGCCAGCGACATTGAAATTGAAGCAGCTGAAATTTTACGTTTAAAACGTGAATTGAGCAGGATACTTGCCGAACACACAGGTAAAGATGTCAAACAGATTGTCAATGATTCAGATCGAAACAAATGGATGACTGCTGATGAAGCCCTTGAATATGGCCTTATCGACCGTGTAATGAGGCGTGAAAAAAAGGAAGGCAAGTGATCCGGTAAAAAACCGGACTTTTTTCAGGTTAAAATATTCTGAAAAGTTTCTGAGATTGTCTAATTTAAGCATCAAAGTGAATTACTGATGAGCAGAAAGAAAAACAACGACTCGGTTTTTTGTTCCTTTTGCGGACGTTCAAGCCAGGATGTGAATTCGATGGTGGCGGGGCCAGATGTATACATCTGTAATCACTGCGTTGAAGATGCATCGAGCATTATACAGAGCGACCTCTCTTCTCTTGCAAGGCGCAGAGAAAAACAATACAAGCCAATCCTGAAGCCGGTTGAAATCAAAAATAAACTTGATGAATATGTGATTGGGCAGGATGAGGCGAAAAAAGCTCTCTCTGTTTCGGTTTATAACCATTACAAACGCATTTCAAGCGTATTATCAGAAATCAATATTGATGATACAAGAATAGAAAAAAGCAATATCATGTTGCTGGGTCCTACCGGATCCGGTAAAACATTGCTGGCACGTACTCTTGCCAATGTAATTGATGTGCCATTTACAATTGCCGATGCTACAGTACTTACCGAAGCCGGCTACGTTGGAGAAGATGTTGAAAGTATTCTAAGCAACCTGCTGCAAGCCGCTGATTATGATGTTGACAGGGCTAAACGCGGTATCGTTTACATCGATGAAATCGACAAAGTATCGCGCAAAAGTGACAATCCATCTATCACACGGGATGTATCCGGAGAGGGGGTTCAACAAGCCCTGTTGAAGATTCTTGAAGGCACTACTGCAAATATACCGCCTAAAGGGGGAAGAAAACATCCTGAGCAGAGCTTTATCCAGCTTGATACAACGGATATTCTTTTCATTTGCGGCGGGGCATTTAGTGGGCTCGAAGAACTGATTTCGAGAAGATTATCCAGCAGTTCGATGGGGTTCCACTCTGATGAACAGGTTAAGTTTGATAAAAACGACCCGAAAATATTCACGCATGTTGAGCCTGAAGACCTCCAGAAATATGGCCTCATCCCCGAGTTAATCGGCCGGCTGCCTATTATTTGCGGCCTCGAAGAACTTTCGGATGAAGCGATGATCGAGATACTTCTGAAACCCAAAAATGCCATTACCAAGCAGTATAAAAAGCTTTTTGCGATGGAAGATGTTGAACTTGAGTTCGAGGAAGATGCATTAATCTCAGTTGTGGATAAAGCCCGTGAACGGAAAACCGGCGCGCGTGGTCTCAGGTCAATCCTTGAGGAAGCCATGCTCGACATTATGTTCATCATCCCTTCTATGAGTAATGTGAAACGCTGTATCATTACCCGGGAAACAATTTTGAAAAAAGCTCCTCCCCTCTACGAAAAACGCAAAGCTTCAGCCTGATTGCAATAAAGCCAGTGTTTCATAACTTACACAAGTGAACGGCCATTCAATGAACATGAATATTGTGGCCGTTTGGCTCGTTAGGTTATATCTACCAAATACTTGATTTTCGCGGGTATTTGAAATCGAATAAATCCCGGATTAATGAAAACTCTATTTCCATCCAGCCGGATCAAAATTATTCTTGTTCTGCTGCTTATTGTATTGGCAGGCGCATCATTTGTTTACAACCAGGTTTTGATCAACAAAATAATGGAGCAGGAGCGTAACAGCGTTGAGCTGTGGGCCAAAGCGTTCGAGCACAATGTTGATCCTGTACACGATCAGATCAGCCGGAACCTGAATTCAGTTGCTAACACTTTGCAAACGTACCCAAATATTCCCGACAGCCTGGTTCGGTTGATTCGAGAAGCGGAACTCGAAAAGTCGACTGTCAATTTTGTAATGACTGAAATTATTCAGCCAGATCATCTTTTCAATATACCAGTAATTGTAGTTGATGAATCGGGCTTTGTGCTGCATTACCGGTTTATAGATGGTGATAATCTCAATTCACAGGAATTAATTACGCGGTTTGCAGCACTTCATGACCCCATAACCATAGCACTGCAAGACCGTGACCGGATTCAGTATCAATATGTATATTATGGTGAGAGTCCTATGATTCAGTATCTGCGGTTTTTCCCATATGTACAATTTGGTATTCTGGCATTACTTCTCGGGGTGGGTTACACCACTTATCAAAGCATCACGAGGTCTGAACAATCGAATCTGTGGGTAGGGATGACTAAAGAGGCTGCTCATCAGCTTGGGACGCCGCTTTCAAGTATTTACGGATGGCTGCAATTGCTAAAAGATAATAACCAGGACGATGATGAAACTCTTTCCATAGTATTCGAAATTGAAAATGATGTGAGCCGCCTTAAAGGTATTGCTGAGCGTTTCAATAAGATTGGTTCACAGCCCGAGTTGAAACGCCTCAGTCTCGATCCCATTATTGACGATGTAATGACCTACATGGAGCGTCGACTGCCAAAACTTGGCAATAAAATTGATGTGAGAAAATTGATCCAGCCGGATATCAAAGCTGATTTGAATCCTGAACTTTTTCAATGGGCAATTGAAAATCTTATAAAAAATTCGATGGATGCAATCAGGGAGCATGGAAATGATGCATATGTTTCCATAGCAGCCAGGAAGGAGGGGCAGCATATTATTATTGATATTGAAGATTCGGGTACTGGAATTGATCGCAAATATGTGAAAGAAATTTTTAAACCGGGATTCAGTACAAAAAAAAGAGGATGGGGGCTGGGCCTTAGTTTAACCCGAAGGATAATTGAAGATTATCACAAGGGTAAGGTGTTTGTTTACAGTACTGAAGTGAATAAAGGTACTATATTCAGGATAGTACTTCCCGGTTGATGAATTTAGTCACTGGCATAGCCGCGTTTTGCGGCATATTCCATGAGCTGTACTTTCAGAAGGTTTCTGCCGCGGTGAAGGCGCGAACGAATTGTGCCGATAGGCACATCCAGCATATTGGCAATCTCTTCGTAGGTAAAGTCTTCAACGTCGCAGAGTAAAACAACCGTCCTGAAATCCTCCGGAATACTGTCAAGAGCCCGGGAAAGATCATCATCAATAAGTTCCCGAAACATTTTGTCCTCAAGGTCCGACGTTTCGGTTCTTTCTGCGCGGACTGTTTCATAAAATGTGGCTACCTCATCATAGTCTACTTCCTGTGGTTTTTTTGACTTTTTGCGATAATTGTTGATGTATGAATTTTTGAGAATCCGGAATAGCCAGGCCTTGGCATTGGTTCCCTTCTCATAACTGCTGAAAAAACGATATGCTTTAACAATGGTATCCTGCACCAGGTCTTCTGCATCGTTGGGATCAGAAGTAAGCCTTAAGCCAAAATTATATAGAGCATCCAAATGAGGAATCATCTCCTCATTAAAATCCTGCTGTTTTTTATATTCTTGTTTTGTGAGTTCTGTCATCCCTTCTTTCTGTAGCGTCAGAACAACGTTTTAATAGGTTTATTGGAACCGCTCTTTCAATTTATTTTTTCAATCAGTCATATATGAATATAATCCCTGGAGATCAGATTGTCATATTGATAGAATTGATTAAGCTTGTAGATAATAACAAAGAACAATCTTTCAGGAATAGTTCATTTTTATCAGATAAATGAAATCACCAGTAAATCATAAATCGCATGAGTCCACGCCGCAATTCCAAATCCTCTGGTAACATAAAGAAGATTTAGTGCTAAGCCAAATAAAAACCTGAATAAAAATGAATTAAGTGTAAAAACATCACCAAACTCCCCGATGTAGTGTACAGTACTAAAAATTAGTGCGGCAAGAACTGCGGCGATTATGTAAGCAGTTAGATTGCTCTTGAAAATTTTATTAAACAGCAATAAAAGAAGACTAACCAATATTACTCTGAAAAATAACTCTTCATACAGGCCTGCACCAAGTGATAAGGCTATAAGTTGTAATTTGGTGAGCTGATGAAGAGGGGATTCCGCCTGCATATTCAGTATTGAATCCAAAAAAAAGCCAATCAGTGTGCCAATCAGTAAAGCATAGAGTGCAGATTCGAGCAGCATATACCCGAAATAGTACTTTTTTAAGGATGAAAGTTCATTGCGGCGAATGTAAGTAATAATACCCCCGATAATCGCCGCAGCCAGGAAAGTAGCTGAAATGGCATTTGTGCCGAGAAGTTGAAATATGGTTTTAAACCATGCATCCACAGAGATTCGTATGAGTGCATCTGCCTGGGGTTGTGAAATCCTGATCAGGATTTCATAAAGCAGCAGGAGGGGAACACATATGATATAACTGTAGAGTATTCCACGGGTTTTAACGTGGTAATTCCTGAGTTTATGGTTCAATGGCTTTTAATTTTCAAGATAAATGGTAACCATTGGTTGTTCGATAGTAGTAAAACCAAGTAACTCATATGCTTTTCCGGAGATTTTTAGCCCGTCACCGGAATGCCGGTCATTAACCCGTACAAAAACACCCCGTTTGTTTGAGGGATTTTCTATGTAGATGATACTGCCTAACTGCATATTGGAGTGCGCAGCAGATAGCTGACCCGGACTGTATAGCTCACCGCTTGTTGTTGGTGTTGCACGGTCAGAATCACTATAGCGGGTAACCGGAACCGTTCCAAGATCTTCAAGATTAGAATCTGACCTGAAGGGATTCCTGAAATTCCGTGTTGGAGGCAACAAAACTGTAACCTGTTGTCCGGACGACAGGTTGTTCACGGTTATATCTGGATTTAATGCCTCAAGTTCGCCCATAGTCATTTTGAATCGATTCAGAACTGTCCGGGTATTTTCACCGCTGCGCAGCCTATAAAGTGCAAATTTTCCCTGTGGGGTTGAATTTTCAGCACCTTCTGCAACTGATGGCGGTGTTTGAATGCGCCGTACAGTCAATCGTTGACCTACCCGCAGAATATCGCCTTGAATACCGTTTAGTTGTCGGAGTTCGGTTACCGACATGTCGTGCTGGCGGGCTATTTGATACAATGTATCGCCGCTGCGTACGGTATAAGTGCCGCTGCCGGTTGCCGAATCTTCAGCATTCCTGACCACCGATCTCCGTTCTTGTTCATCCATTCGTTCAACTTGATTAACAGTTGGCGGCAGATCTTCAGTACCGGTTCCATCCTGCTGATAAATAATAAGCTCTTGCCCTGCATCAAGCGAAGTTCCACTGATATTATTCCATTGCTGGATTTCAGCTATTGTTACGCCATAGCGGCGAGAGATGGCAAAGAGCGATTCACCGGGAGCAACCCTGTGAATAACTCTTCCTTCGCCGGCGGGTGGCAACAGCCGCAAAACCTGTCCCGGCTGCAAGTTGTCGCTGCTGAGATTATTCCAGCTTCTGAGTTCACCAACTGTAATGGCATACTCCCTGGAGATACTGAACAGCGTTTCACCTTGTTGCACAACATGTTCCCTGGGAACATCCTGCGCAAAAAGATCCTGGCTGTTGATTAATTGAAAAGTAATAGTGATGAAAAGAATAGCCGTGAAGTTGAATATTTTTTTAGGAACCATTTTCTGTTTCGATATTTAGAATTTCGAGAGCTTCGGCCAGCTCAAGGCGCGTTTTTTCATTTTTCTGAGTGTGTGCAACTTTTATTCCATCTTCAAATATTTTCCTCGCATCATCAAACAAGCCGGTTTGCTGATAAAGTTTTCCCAGATGATAATAAACGCCCAAATAACCGCGATCTTGTTTTAATACGGATTCAAACAGAATCTGTGCTTTGGATACTTCATTTATTTTAAGCAGTTCCAGGGCAAGAGCAAATTTTGAGAAAATATCGTCAGGATTATCTTTTAGAAATCCGGCAAGTCTGGAGATATTTTCACTTTTTTGTTTCATAAGGGGCAATATTAAAACGCTCAATTATTTCATCGATTGAATCACCTCCAAATTTCTCAAGGATTGCGTTAGCCAATACAGGGGCGATTACACTTTCGGCAACAACCACAGCACGGGGTAATGCACATACATCCGATCTTTCATAACGCGTTTCCTGTTCCTCTTTAGTATCAATATCAGCAGTTTTCAGAGGTTTCAGCATCGTCGGGATGGGTTTCATTACACCGCGCAATATAAGTGGCATACCGGTGGTCATGCCGCCTTCAAGGCCGCCGGCACGATTTGTACGTCTTTTGAATGATCCATCAAAAATAATTTCATCATGAACGTTATGCCCGTGTGTTTTGCCCGCATCAAATCCAAGCCCTATTTCTACACCCTTCATAGCCTGAGTACTCATAATAGCTTGTGCAAGAAGTCCGTCGAGTTTACGGTCCCAGTGTACATAGCTGCCTAAACCGGCAGGCAATCCGGTAACAATGATCTCATAAATGCCGCCAAGTGAACTACCTTCTTTCCGGCGAAGCTTAATCTCTTCGCGCATAAGTTTTCCCAGGTTTTTATCGAGGCAGCGTACATCAGATTTGTCTGATTTTTTGTACACCTGTTCAGCACCATTTAAGATTAGTTCGTCAGTGATATCCCGGATTTCTTCCCATCCGGGATAACCGGCAGTTCCAATCTGGATTACATGTCCGCCGATTTCTACTCCCAGGGTTTTCAGGAATTGCCGGGCAACAGTACAGCAGGCCACTCTCATAGCCGTTTCCCGTGCACTTGATCTTTCGATAACCGGGCGAATATCATCAAAGCGGTATTTCTGAAGGCCTACAAGGTCGGCATGGCCGGGGCGTGGCAGTGTAATACGTTCAATACCCTCCGGGTCGCCTTCCTTGGCCATCACAACGGGCCAGTTGCTTTTATCTTTTTCATAAGCAAGATTTACCATCGTAAGGGCGATCGGAGCCCCGGTGGTTTTACTGAAACGTACTCCTGATTTGATTATGGCACGGTCTTTTTCGAATGCCATTCGGCCGCCGCGGCCGTAACCCTGCTGGCGCCGTACAAGGTGACGTTCAATGTCGTCTTCGGTAAGCTGGAGGCCGGCAGGTACACCTTCAACAATGCCGGTTAATTCGGGACCGTGAGATTCTCCTGCAGTAAAATATCGGAACATTCGGTTGCTTTAATTAATACTTGAATTTCATTATTCATGCAAAGATAAGGGAATTAATTGCGATCTGCTTTTCTAAAGTTTTTTTAAAGCAGTGAAATTTATTTGATGAATTTTAAGCTATTTCATGAGGATTTTTGATCAACATTGGTAAAAAAACAAATTCCAAGCACCAAGCACCAAGCACCAAGCACCAAATCTCAAATTCCAAGCACCAAATCTCAATTATCAATCTGACAATTAGTTTTTATAGTGGTTCTGTCAAATATTAAATGGAAGAAAAAGTGAAAAGTGAAAAGTGAAAAGTGAAAAAAATGGAGTTGTTAGCGACAGTTCCACTTCCTCCAGTCACGTATGAAAACTTCAACTGAATCTGTATTATTATTTTAACTTCTGCCAACTGCCAACTGCCAACTGTCTGGAATGAATTCCAGGTTGGAATTTGGAATTTGGAATTTGGAATTTGAGTTTTGCCCCGAAGGGATCACATTGTGGGAAATTCGTTGACACGCCTGTCCCAATATTTCTGTCGGGTTTCCAAAAATGAACCGATGTACCCGGGTTGGGATTATTAATTTGCCCTCCGAATATACAGAGGTTCACATTAACGGATATTTGCCGGAAAAAGTGAGTTCGGTTAATACTCACATTTTGGGAAAAACTTTTGTAATATTGTACGTCTGTAATCATTTTAAAAAACGATTTGTTTAATCTGTATTTATACAAGGAAGAAACTGCATGCATGCATTTAAGGAATTAGGCAGGTATAGCACACTACTATACCAGGCACTGCGGTCATCAACGGAGTTTAGTACTTATCGCAAAAATCTCTTTCATGAATTGGTTAAAGTAGGTACTGACTCTGTTCCCATCATTATGTTGGTGGGTATTTTTACCGGTTCTGTAATGACGCTTCAATCTGCTTATCAGCTTGAGTTTGCGTTTATTCCGCTCTCGACCATTGGTGCCATTGTTTCTGAATCAATCCTGATTGAATTGGCTGCCGTAATCTCGGGTTTGGTGCTTGCCGGCAAGGTTGGGGCAAGGGTTGCAACCGAACTTGGCACCATGCGTGTGAGTGAACAAATAGATGCACTTGAATCGATGGGATTTAACTCCGTTTCCTTTTTGGTGGTACCGAGGGTTTTAGCTGGTGTCATGATGTTTCCTGTTCTCTACATTGTGGCAAGTATTTTCGGGATTGGCGGAGGCCTCGCAGCCGGGTACTTTTCAGGCAGTGTGCCGCCCGCTGATTTTCTGAAGGGGGCAAGGATGTTTTTCTATCCCTGGAATGTGGTTTTTGGATTTCTGAAATCCTTTGTATTTGGATTTATTATTACATCAATTGCCTGTTACAAAGGATTTTATGCAAAGGGAGGGGCTGAAGGTGTTGGAAAAAGTACAACTGACGCCACAGTTCTGGGTTGTATCTTTATATTACTGGCTGATTTTCTGTTAGCAGCTTTATTGTTATGATTGAAATCAAAAACCTTACCAAAAGTTTTGGCGATGTCCTGGTATGGAAAGATGTGAGTTTCCGTATAGAAAATGGGGAAACGATTGCTGTGATCGGGAGGTCAGGGTGCGGTAAGTCGGTATTGCTGAAGCATATTAATGCGCTTCTAAGTCCGGATTCCGGACAGGTTCTTATCGACGGAAAAAATATACATGAAATGGAATATGTTGATCAGCGAAAAATCCGACAAAAATTCGGTATCCTTTTTCAGGGCTCAGCTTTATTCGATTCTATCAATACTTTTGAGAATATTGCTTTTCCACTTCGGTATTTTAGCAATGATACCGAAAGTGAAATTAAACGGAAGGTAATGCGTTCCCTCGAATATGTGAATCTCGAAAACGCTGCCAATAAAGAAACATCCGAACTCTCAGGCGGAATGAGAAAAAGGGTGGGACTGGCTCGTGCAATTATCCTTGAACCCGAATACATAATGTATGATGAACCCACATCTGGCCTCGATCCGGAAACAGCAAACGAAATCAATGAGTTGATTGTCCGCATGGCAGAAACCTTCGACATTACCTCCATCGTTATTACTCATGATATGCACAGTGTACTTAAAGTGGCTGATAAAGTGGCATTTTTGAATAAACAAAAACTGGGGTGGTTTGGAACTCTCGAGGAAATGAAACAAAGTGATGATCAAGATCTTTTGAATTTTATCACATCCAGTGAATATCAAATAAAACAATGAGTTAGAATATGAAGTTCAGCAACGAAGCAAAGGTGGGAATAACTGTATTACTTGCAGTTTTGGTTGCCATTATCGGCTTCCGTTTTATGAGGGATATCCCGATTTTCAGACAGGCAATGCAGATTTCAGCAGTTTTTGAAAGAGCCGACGGTTTAAGCAACGGCAGCCTTGTTTATATCAAAGGCGTACGGGTTGGTTCTGTTAGCAGGATCCAGCTTAGAGAGGATGCCAGGGTAGGTATTCAAATGAGAATCGATTCGGACATTCCCATCCCAAGAAATTCAACAGCCAATCTAACATCACTGGGTATAGTTGAAGGAAAATCGATTGTGATTGAACTTGGCACTTCAACAGAATACTTACAATATGGTGATGAACTTGAAGGAATTTATACCGAAACCATGATGGAGGTTCTCGGACAAAAAGGTGAAGAGCTCGGAGATGATGTTTCAAACACCATTTACGAATTAAACCAGTTTCTGAGACAGCTGAATGCCACTTTAGATGATGACACGAGGGCAACACTGGATCAAACGCTGCGTAGTACTATGGAGACTACCGGCCGAATTGCTGCCATTCTGGAGGGGAAACAGGATGAAATTAATATTGCTATTGATGCCGGGAGCAGGATGCTCAGCCAGCTTGATACTCTTGTAACAGACAGCCGGCCCCGTGTAGACAGCCTTATGGTTACAGTGGAACAAAGTATCAGGGATCTTGAACAAATACGTCTTGAACTGGAAATTACAACTGCAAGCCTGAATGAGATTCTCGACAAAATAAATAATGGTGAAGGTACCATAGGCCGCCTGCTGAATGACCCCTCCATGTATGAAAATCTGGAATCCTTAACTTTGGAACTGAATAATCTTGTTAAGGGGATAAACGAAAATCCCGGCAGGTATTTACGGCACATGAGTATCATTGACATTTTTTAAAAAATGTAATCGCTCCCTGTGCGTTACTCCCGGTAGCCGCGTTGTTCTTGGTAACGGGAAACCGTATCTTTCTTGGCTGTTAAACAAGTTTTTAAAACATTTATTAAAGGAAAAATTGAGGTTTTTTTATGGGTGTAATGGAGAAAATGAGAAACAGTACGGCATCCATCCTCTGGATACTGATTTTCTCGTTCGGAATATTATGGGTTCTTGCTGATGTAGACTTTTTCAGCGGTGTAACCCAGGGACCAACGAACCTGGGTGAAGTGAATGGTGAACCTATCACAATGGAAGAATACAATAACCGGGTTAGTTTTTACACAGAGCAATTCAGTCAGCAAACCAATCAGCCAATAACCCCTGAAATGCGCTCACTTTATGAAAATCAG
This sequence comes from Balneolaceae bacterium, assembly GCA_007694095.1. Classification (GTDB taxonomy): domain Bacteria; phylum Bacteroidota; class Rhodothermia; order Balneolales; family Balneolaceae; genus Rhodohalobacter. The sequence continues at coordinate 35,650 of RECI01000221.1, forward strand.
GCTTGGGAAGACCTGGTGGCAGCCCGGCTTATTCAGCAAAAAATGAATGATATAGGAATCACAGTTACCGATCAGGAACTAATTGATATGGTAACCGGTCCCAATCCTGATCCGTTTATCCGCCAGCAATTTGCGGATGCAGACGGAAATATTGACCGGATTGCACTCCGCGCAGCGATAGATGCTCCTGAAAACAGCCAGGCATGGATCATGATCGAACAGCAGCTTCGCGATAACAGGCGGCAGCAAAAGATGAGCAATTTTATATCATCCGGTTTAAAAGTCAGTTCTCTTGACATTAAAAACGAATTTATCCGGTCCAATTCATTTGCTGATATCCAGTATCTTCGCTTTCCTTATTCGGAGATTACTGACGATGAAATTAGTATAAGTGATGACGAACTTCGCACCTATCACCGTGATAATTCATCTCAGTTCCAAAGGAGTGAGACGTACCGGTTTCGATATGTAAGCTGGGATAAAACACCAACTTCACAAGATACCCTGCGTGCTGTTTCAGACGTAGAGGCACTTCGTGAAGCTTTCGCAATGGCAGAAAATGATTCTTTGTTCCTGCTTCGAAATCAATCTGCCACTCAATACAGGGGAGGGTTTTTTACTGCTGATGAAATCAGGGAAGACTATCTGCCTGTTGTTGACCTTGAAGTGGGAGAAGTATCCGAAGTGGTGATGATTAACAACGACCCTCACATGTTCAAAAAGATTGAACAAAGAGGCGACCAGTTCCGCTTTGCAGTTTTCTCTTACAATGTGGTAGCCGATCCGATTGCAACACTCGACAGGCTTGCTGAAAGGGCCGAAGAGTTTGAATTTTATGCCTCATCTGAGGGGTTTGAGCGTGAAGCAGAGCGCCGAGACCTTGAGATTATGGAGGCTACAGCAACAAAAGATAATCCGTTTATTCCGGGACTTGGCCAGAGTCCGGCCGTACTCAATGCTCTGGGTGAATTGCGCACCAACAGGATTTCGAGTCCAATTGAGCTGAATGACCGCTTTATTGTTATTCAATTGCTGCAGAGAACTCCGGAAGGCACAAGGCCTTTGAATGAAGTGCGAACACAGGTTGAAAATGCCGTTCGCAACCAGAAGCGCAGGGATATTATGTACGACAAAGTGCGCCAGCTTGTAGCAGATAACGGCAATTTGCAAACTCTTGCCGAAAGGTCTGGGAAAGAGATTCAGGTAGCGGATGGAATTCGGCTTGGAGGAAATACAATACCCGGCGCAGGGCGGGAACTGGAAGTAATCGGCACTATTTTTGGCATGGAAAGCGGAGAACTATCGGGCCCGGTGAGAGGGGAAAATGCGGTATTTATTATCTACGCAGAAGATATCAGCCTTGCTGACCCAACTGCGATCACCTCATCCCAACGGTCAGAAATCCGGAATCGCCTTGAACAGCAGAAATTTTTTACCTTCAATGAAGTTTTTCTCGACAGGCTAAAAGAGGATGCACGAATTCGTGATAACCGCAGCCGTCTCATACGTTAGTTAATTTAATATCTGCTTCAACCTGGTTTTGCAGATTACAGGGTAGGAATATTCTCTTACCCTTTTTTATTTTGGTTCTGCCACTGGGTAACAGTTTTGAATAAAACGGGTATATTTGAAGCAGAGTCATGAGATTTGATTTGTCATCCCCTAATTCCTGAACCCTGATTCTCGCGCCAGCCCCGAGGGATCGGCATTTTCGCTATCGTTCCAACTTTTCATTCCGACAAGCATGTCGGGACTGTCGCTATCGCTCCAGCTTTTCGCTTCGCGGGAATCGCTAACGCTCTGAGCACTTTTCACTTTTCACTTTTCACTTTTCACTTTTCACTCATTTATCCATTAAATTTGAGAAACAACCTTTATTTTAAAAGGGTAATTACGATTCAAATGGCTGCCAACAAAGATAAAATATGGATGCAGCGGGCGCTGAGCCTTGCTGAAAAGGGAA
>RECI01000192.1 GCA_007694095.1 Balneolaceae bacterium
GAAAAGTTTGGTTCAGATCCAAAATCATTTGTTGACATCGGGCTGTCGCATCCTGTTATCAGGAATATGCCCAAAAATATGGTGTATGCTAAATATTTGGTTAGTGTAATTTGTGTTCTCATTGTTTTATCCAGTAGTGTTTAATGCCAAAGAGCCGCTTGTTTAATCATAGGCGGGAACTGCGTATACCCCTTTGCATTACTTGTAGTTATTGATTGACTTCGAGCCAATTGTTTCATATAAATTAACAAATCTTAATTAAATAAAAAAACTTAATATTAAGATATTTTAATATAATTAAAGATAAGCTCTCACTTTCTTATACTGAATAAATTCAATGAGATAATGCTCTAATGGGATAAATCGGAACGGGCTAAACTATTAAATTCCGGATCGAAAAGATTTCCAATACGTTCAGCGAATGGAAATAATTCTGCGAACGAGGTTTTGGATTATTTATGAAAAACCAACGTCAATTGACCATTAACACAGTGGAATTCAACACTTCCGGGCCTTCCGATACCCCCGTACCTCACCACACCACCACCTGCTGTTTACCACGAAGCCAGGAAGTCACAAAGGGTTATAATGAGGGATGGAGTGAAAAGAAGTTCTCGCGTGATGAAATGATATACATTCCTGTTACCAACATATTTGTATTGTTTTGAGCCCCCGAGCCTTCGTGGCAGTTGGCAAAAGGTTGAAAGCTGATACTATTCAAATAAGCCAATTACAGTTCCACAATTCTACAGTTCCACAATTTTACCCTTCGTCATTCTCAGCTTCTTTTGCGATCCCTTTTGTAAGGGCCGAGGCAATCAATCCGGTAGGGACAGAAATTAAGCCCAGGCCAATCATCAGAATCACAAACGTAAATACTCTGCCACCGAACGTAACCGGGTACACATCTCCATAACCCACCGTTGTAAGTGTAGCAACAGCCCACCACAGGCTATGGAACACGGATCGAAACGATTCCGGCTGAACTGGGTTTTCAAAGTAATAGATTCCAATGGCGGAGATATAAAGCAGGAAACTTATCAATATCAGGAATATAACCAGCTCTTGTTTGATGGATGTAAATGTATTTGCCAAACGGTTCATGGCGGCGTTGTAGCGGCCAAGTTTCATGATACGAAGCAGTCGCAGCAGCCTGAATACCCTGAGGGAACGGAGGTCGAAACCCAGGGTTAGGTAAAAAGGGAGAATGGCCAGCAAATCGATTATCCCGTAGAAACTGAAGATAAATTCCCTTTTTTTATTGGCCGCATAGATTCTGAAAAGGTATTCCACCGTGAAGATAGCTACAGAGAAAACTTCAAATTTGTTGAGAATTCTTTTGAACAAAGGATCGATATCCGGCAGGGTCTCCAGGGAAATACTGATGAGTGACAGTACAATGAGTGCTTTAATAAACAGGTTAAAACCCCTGCCGGTGGATGTTTCCTCGCCAACAAGATTTTGAATACGTGCTTTCATTGACATGATATCTGTTTATTTAAATTGATCTCAATAGTGGCCAGAGAGCGAATGTATCAAAATATTGAATTTTTATCGACATAAAAGATATCGGCCTTTTGTTTTTGCCACTAAGACTCCAAGTCACGAAAGTACACGAAGTATAGTAAAAACAGATGAATATCCTTTGTAAAATTTTTGTGTCCTCGTGTCTTCTCCCATAGCGGGTGGCCCAATCTCCCCGTCTCTCCGTCTCTCCGTCACTCCATCCCTCCGTCTCTCCCTCACTCCGTCCCCCGCCCCTATTCCCAGATCCTCACCACCTGTTCGCCGAGTGAATTGATGGAGCCACGATACATTCCAAGGGTATTCATCTGCATGGAAATATTTCCGTCGCGGTCAACGGCCACAAAACCGGCATCACCGGGATTGAGCCGTTGAGTTAGGACAAAATTGATGGCCTCTTCGAGTGACGAATTCCGGAATTCCATGTAGTTGGCGATGGTATTGGCGGATACATTCCGCATAATCTGCTCACCCCAGCCGGTAGCTGAAATTGCAACGAAGTGATTGGCAAATGTTCCGGATCCGATGATTGGAACATCACCCACGCGGCCAAACTGCTTGTTGGTCATGCCGCCGGTTGATGTGGCCGCGGCAAGGTTACCGTCCACATCGAGAGCCACTGCTCCCACAGTACCGTATTTGTCACCTTCGAGCCACCCATCCGGCAAGAGTGACGCTTCATCCGGCCGGGTTCGCTGCCATTGCCTGTACCGGGTTTCGGTATGGAAGTAGCTGTTCTCAACACGCTCAACGCCGGTCTGGTTGGCAAATTCTTCGGCACCCGGGCCCGAGAAAAAGATATGGGGCGATTCTTCCATTACGATACGAGCCAGCGAGACCGGGTTTTTAACAGTGGTGAGGCCGGTTAAAGCACCGGCAGCAAGAGTGCTGCCATCCATGATGGCGGCATCAAGTTCGTGTTTGCCGTCTATTGTAAATACAGATCCGCGCCCCGCATTAAAAAGGGGGTTATCCTCAAGGTTTCGAACCACCATTTCCACCGCATCAAGAGCCGATCCTCCGTCCTTCAGGATAATTTCACCAACGCGCAGTGCTTGTTGCAACCCGTCATAATACTGCTGCTTTAATGAATCGGGCATATCCGGTGAGATTGTTCCTGCACCGCCATGCAGCGCCAGTGCCCAGACTGTTTGATTACCGGGATTGTTCTGGGTTTTACCACAAACACTCATCAGAAGGAATGTAAGCAGGATGATTGTGACTGGGAGATAGATATTAGATTTCATTTTATTAGTCTTTGGTCTTGAGTACTTGATTGTAGGTACTCAAAATAGGTTGACATTAATTTATACTCAAAACTAATTATCTTAAGTCAAAAAAATATCTTCGGCAACACCGATCATTTTCCACTACCTTTCAAAATTAATTTGAATTTATGTAACAAATAGGTGCAATTGATACTTAGACTGCAACCTTGAACCTTAATTTTTGAGCCTTGAACCCGGACCCTTACCGCATAGCGATCCCTTTGGAAAAGGTGCTATGCACGCTTTAAGGTCCTGAAACCCTGAACCATGTCCATCTATTTCTGGATTGTTATTTTCTACCTTGTTCTTTTGATGAGCATCTCAATTTGGAAAAGCCGTGCCATTAAAAACCAGGATGATTTTATGGTGGCCGGACGCAAAGTGCCTACCTATAAACTTGTGGGTACGTTGCTCTGTACCTGGCTCGGCTCAGGTACGCTGCTTGCGGGTGCAGGGCTTGCAGCCCGTATAGGTATCTCGGAGTTGTGGCTGGCAGCAGGAGCATGGATCGGTATCATCATTATCTTTTTTCTTGCCGGCAGGGTAAGGCGTATTGCTCAATATACAGTACCTGATATCCTTGAGCTGCGGTATAACAAATACGCCCGCATTCTTGGTACCATCGTCATAGTGATTGCTTATACAACCATTGTTGGATACCAATTCCGGGGTGGTGGGTTTGTACTGAATTTGATAGCCGGAATACCTGAGTGGCAGGGCGTACTGTTAACTGCGGCTTTTATCATATTTTTTACTGCATTTGCCGGGATGATGTCCATTGTGTCGGTAGATATCATTAATGGAGCGGTGATTACACTGGCGATTATCATTGCAGTGCCGCTTATTTTGATTCATCTCGGTGGTGTTGAATATGTGACGGACGAACTGGATTCAAGACTTTTTGACCCGCTTGGAGGTCATAACTGGATTTGGGTGATGGGGGTTTTCTTCCCGACATTTCTGCTTCTGTTGGGTGAATCGAACATGTACCAGAAATTTTATTCGGCAAAAAACGAAAAATCTGCAAAAAATGCTGTTATAATATGGGTTATTGGTACCGTTATTATAGAAACAGCAATCGCATCACTTGCAATACTGGCATTCAGCCATTTTAATGCATTGGATCCATCGGGTATTCTTCACCTTGCAGTGGAAGACAGTGAAAGGGTAATTCTTCATACAGCGCGTTATGCTACAGAAGTGGGAATTCCACTTGCCGGTGGTTTATTGCTCATCTGCGCGTCAGTAGCAATCATCACTTCAACCGGTAACAGTTTTTTACTGACACCCTCGACGAATCTTACCCGTGACATTTACCAGCGGTTTATAAATCCAACAGCATCTGAAAAAAAGATCATCCTTTTCCAAAGGATCATGATCCTTCTGCTTGGAATTGTTGCATGGTTACTATTAACTCAATTCAGAACCATTCTCGATATGGCATTCACAGCCTATACTATGATTGGTGCAGGACTTACACCTGCATTGCTGGCTGCATTTCTTTGGAAACGGGTTACAACTGCCGGTGGTGTTGCCTCCATCGCAACCGGAATGGGAGTTACGCTGTTCATTACGATTGTGAATTCAATTCGGCCCGAGCCACTTATAGCCTTTGACTATATCGTACTCCCAGCTGCGGGGTTATCAATTTTTGTATTAATAACGGTTTCTTTACTTACCCCGCCTGATCCAAAAGATAAGTGGGCAAAATTTTATGAAAGTGACCCATCGTAAAAAAAATTACATATAAGGCTGATTCAATACCACGATTGTTCAGTCTGCAATATAAATTTTAAAAATGCCCTGAGACAGTTCACATTCTAACTATTTTTCCCTGTAAAAATAGATTTTTTTATTCACAGCATCCTTGCCGCTCTTAATTTTTACATTGTTTTCCTGGTTATATTGGTAGACTGCAGTACGCATAGAGTTTACGCTTTTTTCATTTGTGTAAGAAACTTCAACAGCCTGACCTCCGGGTTCCAGTTTATCCAGAGCATCCATAAGAGGTTTGAATTTCGATGAACGCCTCTTGCTCGATTTAATTTGTGATCGTTTAACAAATTTAATGTTCATACTATCATTTTTTTCAGATTATCTATTTTCAGCAAACAGACCTTAAATACAGATTGCAATTTTTTTACAATTGAATATAAAAAATAATATTTTCAAATATCTATTTCAAGGGCTGTAATTTAAAATAGTCGATTTTAATCTATAGTTTATTTTTTGATCTTATAATATTTTTTTACAGATATGACTTTTCTGTTGTACAATATTTTTAATTTCAAATCATCTTTTCAATGAATCTGTTTATCTTATATTTAAATTATCATTCATCTTGATTTATGCTAGAAACCACACGACATAATTACAGGCTCATCACAATTTTTATATCCATGATTGCTGCAGGTTTGCCCTTATGGACCAGTGATATACGTCAGTTAGATTTTAACAGCATAAACTTCCTGGTTTTATGGGTATTCATCGGAATTGCCGCCTCATTTATTGTTCAATTTGTAGTTAACCTGAAACCGAGAGATATTATCGGAAGTTTTGCGATCGGGTATGTGAGTGCCGTTGTACTTCATTTTGTGGGTACCATTATGGTCTCAAGCTACGTGCAGGCCCGGTTCGAAATTTCCCTGCTCCTCGCACTTCTTGCAGGCATCTCATCCGGGTGGATTGGTTCTGCGTTGTGGAGCAGCGTAAAACGAAAAAGGCCAAAAAAGAAGTGACGGCTACCTGATACTTCCCACAGTCATAATTCGCAACCCGATGCCGATCAGAGTCACGCTTTTTGGGTTGACCGGGATGCCGCTGTCGCCCAGGTATTCGGTATGAAGCCCGAAGCGCACCTGACCTGCCGCGGTTTCAGCACCCACTTCTGCACGAAATTGCCCGTTCACCCATGAATCATCTTTCAGCAGGGTTCCCATCAGGTAGCCATCAAGGTAGAAATGGGCATTGCCATTCAGAGGGCGCTGCCAGGCTGCGTTGATTTTGAACGAATTGATCAGTTCATCCCAGTTAAATGCCCCGTTTTGAAATGTGTTGGGGGTCCGTTTTTCCCAGGTGATGGTATAATGGTCATATTGCAATGCCAAAAGGGTATCATCAGTGGAAAAGAGTGAGAATGGCAGCACCAGCCGTGCCAGTGCACTACCAAATACCATGGTCCGCTCCTCACCGAACCTGAAATTATCGATATCATGCTTGCAGCGGTGGTAGTACCCAAACTGGATAAACGGCCTGCCGATGCGGCGGGTATACAGCAGCCCTTCCTCCCAGAAAATCGCCCGCGGACTAAAATTGATATCGTTATTCGTATCGGCAATAAATTCGATCTGCCCGGTAAAGGCCAGGCTTGATTCATTACCCCTGCGGTAAAGTTCAAAATACGCCCCCAGGTGCTGGTACCAGGCATGGTTGTCATCCCCGTACAATCCGTAACTCCCGAACGAACCCCATCCTCCCACCTGAGTAAACCAGGCTACCTCATTTGAGGGGGTGTCTACATTCGGATTCTGTAGCGGGTTCAGAATCATACCCCGTTCGATGAGGCGCTGGGCATCTGCCGAAATGTTAAATAAGACAAGCATCAAAAATGATATAACTGTAGAAAACTTTTTCATGATACTTAAATTTACAGCAACCGGTACCAATAATGATCTTTATTAATAAAAATGAATTTCCTCTCAATTTATTGGATAGACCGGTGAAATGTGACAGACAATATGGAGAATAAAATGGCCTTATAGCTTATTTGCGATGATGTAAATACCATGTAAACAGAACCACAATGACACGAGGGCACAATGGTGCACCATATACTGGCTCATAGAGCTTCCCAAAAGATCAGTAGATGGCATTAAAATTTCTGCATGATCCTTTATGTCATCGTGACTTCGTGGTTGCCACGGCATTAAGCAAATGTCAAATGCTTCTATTGAGGAGAGCATAACATTATCATACAGGCATGTAGTTATTCTTCCGGGTTGCTGTTTGTGTCTTCTTTCTTTTGATCCTTTGGTATCTCAAGGGCGGGCGTTTCCGCTTCTTCCTTCGCCCTTTTCGCGCTTTCACTGTGGGGCAGTACGAGGCGTTTTACTTTACTCTCAATTTCTGTGTAGCTGGCAAAATCCCCGTTTTCAAGTCCAAAAAGTTCTTTCAGGTTTATAGTGTTTTTTTCAGATGTCACACTCTCGTTTGGTAAACAGGCAGCCAGGGAACCGGCATTCTGATTATCAATACACAGTTCGATTTTTGCCCGGATTTCCTGTTGTTGAGCATATAAAAATTCCAGCCAAAACAGCATGGCCATTTGTCGTTTCCAATCCTCTTCTGTGAGTCTGTAAATCCGTTTCAAAAGACGATAGCAGTTTCTCAGCCGAATAAGCTGCCGCGGATTGTGCAGGCCAAAAAGTTTACACATCTTACTGAAAAATAGTTTCTCCTCACCCGTTTCGCCCATTTCGTCCATTTCGGCGGCAGGATTTGCCGCCATTGGTTTCACTGCAGTACTTTCATCGGAAATGGTTTCCTGTTGTTCTTTCACAGGATTCTGGTCTTCCGGATCATCCCCATCCTCAGTACCCAGCGATTTTTTCGGCGTTGTTTTTTCACTTTCACCACTCTTGCCATCTTTCTTTGGATCCGTCCCGGATGCCGGTATTTGCCCCGTCACATTTTCAGTTTTTTGATCTTCTTTCACCGGGGGATCTTCCACACCTTTAAAGAGTGAGTTTGAAATAAAATTTTGCAATTCGTTTTCACCCGGTTGATTCAGCATCACCGGAAGCTGGATGATTTTTCCCAGATAATCCCGGGCAATATCGGCAGAGGTACGCTCGTCATCGGCCAGATCCACATATTGTTTCTCGACGGCGCGGAAGGCGATGCGGTGGTCAATCCCGATGATCACCACCACATTTTCGATATCCATCACCAGGCGGATGGCATCCAGTGTTTTGGAGATTGCCTGCGGTTCGCACCGGTCGAGGTCGTCCACGAAAACGATGAGGCGATTGGGGTTGCCCTCATCCGGAGTGATGATAATATCGCTCAAAATTTTCAAATGTTTTTTGAGCATGGGGATGGTTCCAAGGTGAACTGCATAGCTTGGCAGCTTAAGATAATTATTTACTTTTGCTGTTAAGGGGTGTTCAAGAATGGTAAAAATATGTTTGATAAAACCTGCGATCAAAACCGATGATACACCAAAAGCAGCAATCCATCCCTGGGAATCCCCCAAAAAAATCATAACCAGAGAGAGGATAGCAACAACAAAGACAGCGATTAAAATGAAGGGGAGTAATACTCCATTTTCCTGTTTCCCAAACTTCCATTTAATGACGAATTTCTGCCAGGATGATTTTCTCTCCAAAAAGCCTTTCAGCACCTCCTGTGCCACACCCGCCGCCATATTATCGGTGTGTTCATACTCCCACGCGTTAAAATCGGCAAAATAGAACCGCTCTTTATCTGCGCGTTCACTGAGGGCTATTCTGAGCAGATGCATCACATTGCTCTTGCCGGAGCCCCAGTCGCCCAGAAGGCCAATCGTAAACGGGGTATCCTGCCCAGGTGAGGCGATCATGGCTGCAAGAGAATTCACCAGGTTTTCACGGCCAAGCAGGTCAGTGTCCGACATTCCGCTGCCCAGCGAAGAAGGTGCCCCATCTGTATTGAGTGATGGCATTTCTGGCATGGCACTTTCCTCATCAGATGATTCCCCTGCATCATCAGCTTCTAAATGAGCCAGCCACTCGCGTACTTCTGTTTCAATTTCGTGCCAGGGGATTTCGCCATGCCGTCTTGCATCAAAAAAATGCCAATAATAAATAGGGAACGTCTCTTCACTTTCGGTTTGTATTCTCTCTATCCACTCGCCAACAGTTTGGTCAATTTTAGAGAGATTGGATTCGTCAAGATGTGTCCATAGTGGTTTCGAGTAAAAATCTTTGTCAATGGGACGATCCGTGCCTTTATACCTTTTGATTAAATCTTCAAAGTCGGATCGAATTTCGAGAATTGCATCATCAGTCAAATTTGACTCTTTATTTGATATGGATTCTAACATCGCCACAGAAACTAAGCGAGCTTGCTTTGCAGAAGCGTCTATTTCCGTTATTTGAAGGTCAGAAGCAAGAAAGAACGTGGCTCTTATTGCCTGAGAAGTGTGAATTGCAAACTTCTGATTATAATCTGTAGATCTATTTATAACACTTTTTATTCTTTTAAAATGTTTCTTTGTGTCTGAGCCGTTTTGAGTAAATGAACCTGTCGAATAGAGAGTACAAAATTGTAGAGCATCTTGAAATAGTAATGTTGTTTCAATCGACTCTCTTAAAAATGGTAATACCCGTAGTGCGCATCGAATTGAAATTGTTAAAATTGCCGATCGTGAAAGCTTCCCCAGTTCCTCTTCCGTAGGCAATTCGATCTTCTGTTTAGGTGGTTCGGCCATGATTTCCCTGTGGTTATAATGTGCTCTCTAAAGAAAACTTTTCTCAGGCAGGAAAGCAACGGGGAACAGGAGGGAATTTCTTTACTTACAGGAGGTAAAAAGGAGGCTCTGAAGTGTTTATTATCATAAAAGTTTCACAATAGAATTAATGATACTGCCGGGTGAATGAGCTCATCTTTTGTACGCGCTGCGCTCATCTTTTGTACGTGTAGCGCTCCGAGCGTAGCGATTCCCACGAAGTGAAACCTCCTTGTAATGGGTCGTCCCCAGCTCTGGGCTCATCTGTTCCCCGCTGGCGGCGATGGATAAACCAGGCAAACCGTATTATTTACTCGCCGCCGGTGGCCAAAACGCTCCCTGTCATCCCGAGTGAACCCGACAGAGTTATATTCCTAATAAGGCCCCGGTCTCATTCTGTCGGGTGAATCGAGGGATCTCCCTGCTATTGTTCCGCACCTGATACGGGACTGAGAACGATTCGGCCCGATTATTCTATACCCAATCCCCTGTAAAACTCGGCCAGCGCCTCACGGTACTGGCGGAAGCGGGGAAGGTCGGTATGTTTGGCGCCAGCTATTTCAACAAGACGTTTTCGTGAAGAGGCAGAGGCCTCGTGCAGTTCTGTTGCCATACGGAATGGTGTAACATCATCAAACGCGCCGCCGGTAATAAGTAACGGTTTGTTGATTTGGGCCACTCTCTCCAGGTTGTTTTGTTCCTGGATGGGCTGATCAATCCTGAAGCGTACAAACGGCCGGGCAATCCACGGCACCAGCCGGCGGGTCCACTGCCTTACCTCTGTAATGGGGCTTTCAAGGATGTAGCCAACAACTTCGTTCTCTTCGGCAATCATTGCCGCCAGGAATGTACCCATTGCGTGGCCGTGTACAATAATGGTTGACTGCGGTGAGGGTGCACCGCTCAGGGCGTAATTATAAGCCACACGTGCATCGGTTTGCAAGCCTCTAACCGATGCTGTTCCGGTACTGCGTCCATATCCGCGGTAATCAATCAGCATAATGTTAACAGGGATATCCCGGTATGCTTCAATCAGCGAACGGGAGGTTACCATCAAAAAGCTGTTGCCGCCAAAATAAACCACTGTGGCCTGTGCATTATTGTGCTCAAGAAACCATGCATCCAGATCTACGCCGTCTTCCGTTCCGAGGGAGACGTTGTGCAGGTTGTACTCCTCAAAGTGGAAAGTTTCGGGGGTAATGGTACGGTGGGCATCAAACGCATCGCGCTCGGTAATATCAATGGTTGCGCAGGATGCAATTAATAGAGAACACAAAATTGTGAATAAGGTGACAGAACTTTTCATAGAATTTAGTTTTTAAAGTGGATTAGTTGCTTATTCCGGCCAGATGTAACGGCTTTTAGGTGACCAACTAAGGTTTTTGAAGTGATAACAATACACTATTACCTCACAAGGTAATATATGTTTCAGCCGGGTATTTTCCATATCTGCTTACGAATCCGTAGATCAAGACTGTCAACACCAACCGGATCCGAGATCAACCTGTCAGCACCAACCGGATCTGACAGCGTTGATCGGGCTTTACTTTCTGACTCTTTCAGGAGCTGGCGCACGCATCAAAAGCAAAGATGAGCGTCTCGCCTGCCCCTTTGGGGTTTACCCCTGCGGGGCTTGTGCCATCATTCCTGGTTTGATGGATTAATATTCAACAAACCGGCTATTCAATGGCATTCCTTTTTTCAGCATCTTTCCCTTCCGGCTCAGCCCCGACGGGATGCCCATGGTGCGAGCCGTGCTACGGTACTCCGACTCTGTCAGGAGGCCCGAAAAACGCGGGCCACTCTGACAGGTCTCCTTTCAGGGATGGGTAAACGCATATACCAGCAAATTCACGCCAAACTCGAGTGCCGCTCTTGTGATTTCTTCGGGGTTTGCATGTTCATCGAATGCCCATCCGTCGGCGGGATTTGACTCGTATGTATAGAGCAATACCATGCGGCCGTTCCGGTAGACAGCAAATGCCTGGGGTGGCTTGCCATCATGTTCGTGTACTTTTGGCGGACGTCCCTCCGGAAAGTTGTATACGATATTGTAGATGGGATGACTGGCTGGAAGTTCAAAAAAGGATTCTTCCGGAAAAATATTCCGGAGAATTGGCCGCACATACTGATCGAAACCATAATCATCGTCTACAAATAAAAAACCTCCATTCTCAAGATAATTTCGCAGGTTTTGCATTTCAGCATCGTTTACGGAGATATTTCCGTGGCCGGTCATATACAAAAACGGGTAGTTAAAAATATCGCGGCTGCCAAGCTGTACATCGTCATAACGTTCACTGATACGGATGGGCACCCTCTCTTTGGTAAACCGAATCAGGTTGGTGAGTGCGGTGGGTGAGCTGTACCAGTCGCCCCCGCCGCGATACTGGATTCGTGCAATCCGGAATTCATCACTGCCGCTCTGCGCTTCCAGGACGGGAACCAGTACAAAAGGGAGGCAAAAGATAAAAACAGCGAGAAGATGTTTCATAAATGGTCTTAAAACTTTTTGCTGACTCTAAATGAAGAAATTACCAAATTCCAATATCCAAATGGTTATCATTGACTACTATACAGGTTCGTGATAAAAAATTGGAATTTGGAAATTGTGATTTGGAATTTAAAAATTCCGTTTCCAGATAAAACAAACGCACTAACCCGAAACCTGTTGTCTGGCTTCTAAACAAACTCATCCAACCCTTTTTCTTTATTTGCCCCATCAAGGATAGAGTGAGACTCGTCATGTGCTTTGTCTGGCTCCAGGTGAATAGTAATAACGGCATCGGTTTTAAGTGCGTCAATCATGCGCCTTTCCACAAGGGTTGCGTCATCATGTGCTTTTTTCAGGTTGATTTCATCATCAAAAACGAGGTGAAGTTCTACCCATGTGGTATTCCCTGAAGTTCTGTGCCGCAGGTGATGCCAGTCTTTCACGGTTTTGGGAAGATTGTTTTCCAGAACATGAACCAGTGCCTGATCGACCTTGGGATTTCTGGTATCCATCAAACCCCGAACCGAAAAAACCAACAACTTGTAACCTTCATACATGATATAGGCTGCCATCATGAAACTTACCACAACATCCATGAAAAGCCATCCGGTATAATGAATCAAAACCAATGCTGTCACAACCCCGCCGCTGGTCCATACATCGGTAAGGGTGTGTTTCCCGTTGCTAACAGCTATCATATTGTTGTGCTTTCTGCCAATGCGCAACACATACGACCCTAACACCAGGTTAATTAAAGCGGCAATGATCAGCATAATGATACCGGCGTTTATATTGCTGATTTCAATGCCCGTGATAGCACTATCCAGTGCATGGTAGATAATGGTGATTCCTGCCACCAGTATGATGGCCCCTTCGGCACCAACCGAGAGAAACTCAACCCGTTCATGCCCATATCGGTGTTCTTCATCTGCCGGCTTGCGGCTCAGGTAGTATCCATACACTACAAACATTACAGCAAAAAAATGCACTACCGATTCGGCAGCATCGGATAGTGCGGCTGTTGAACCGGTAATAGTAAACGCACCGATTTTAACCGACAAGCTGACCGCCGAAACCACCAGGCTGATAAGGAGGGCCTTTTTTACAGGGTCTTTGGTTTTCATTATTGGAATTTAATGATGCTGTAACAAATTACTGAATGATTTTTTTGATAAACCATTTCCGTATGGCAATTCATCAGGAATTACTAAATATTTTCACTTGATATACACAAAAAAAAAACCTTATCCTTATGTAGCTTTGAAAAAGCGCACAACCAAAACAAAATTCTAATTAAAAATGGACGAACCCGGTAGTAGTTGCATATTATCGAAAACTGCTGAATCTTTAGCCGAGATATAAGCCCGGGCCTCTCTCTTTTCACAGATGCACCGGTTGCTTTTCTTCGGTGCTGTTTTATTTTTTAATTGATCTGATTCAACATGTTGCCTATGTATTGGCAATTAGCTTTGTACCGATGAATAAATAAGACGTTGCTGTTTTCATCAGTTCTCAAACTGTATGTTCACTGATGCCACCAAAAAGAGGTGATATTCATGCTGAAATCAAAGAATTCAATCAAAAAATACCTGAAAATTATTGCCCTGTTGGCAGTATTTATACTTGTAATTCTTCATCAAAACAGTAACGCCCAGCAAATGTTTGTGGATGATGCTGCTGTAACCACAACCAACTCTTTTCAGTTAGAAACATGGTACGGTTCCAGGGAATCCTGGTTTTTGCCAGCTGTAAGCCCGGTACTAGGTCTTGAAATTGGTACAGGAATCGGTTTTGATTCACGTGAAGGCCTTGAACCCACAAACTGGATTTTTGAGATGAAATTTGTGCCCGGCGACCTTGAAAAAAATGGCTGGGCCCTTGGCGTAGCAGCCGGCCTTTTGTACGATTTTGATGGCAATTTTGAAGAATTTTTTTTGATGGTCCCTTTCAGCCGTATGATTTTTGGAGACACATCGCAACTTCATTTCAACCTGGGTTTAGACGCCATTTACGAAAATAACAACGAAATGGAGACTGATCCCGACTGGTCGTATGATGTGATTAAAGGAATCCGCGGAGATTTTGGTTTAACGGACCGCTTTACCATTCTTTCGGAAATTGCGGCAGCAAATTTTGACAATATTTTTTTCCAGGGCGGCCTCAGGATATCCGTACTTCCTGGCCTGCTCGAAATGGACATTACCTATGGGGAAGGTTTTCGCAGGATGGAAACCGCACCCGGTTTTAATATTGGCTTAACATTTACACCAGATTCACTCTGGTGATCAACCGTAACTAATCAATCAATAATATGGACGAACCTCCAAGTCGAAGCTTTTATCAACAAAAATTTCAATCCTGTACAGGGCAGAAATCAATAATTTTCATCTGAGAAAATGTTGCGTTCTGTCATGTACCCAAACTTGACAGAACTATGACAATACAAAACTACGATATTAATCCATTTCTGCGTGCCCTGAAAGATCAGGACATGGATAAACTAAAATTTCTGATTGCCAATCTGAATCCGGCCACCCTGGCCGAATTGCTGGCTGAAATTGATTCAACAGACCACAAAACCATTTTCCTGCTGCTCAATACCGAAGATCAGGCCGACATCATGAAGTATCTTGATTTTGATACTCAGATCGGACTTATTCATTCTCTGGATCAGGGAGATATAAAAAATCTTGTTGAAGCGATGCCCCACGACACACGTGTTGACCTGCTGAACCGGCTGCCTTCAGATGAACGCAAAGATATTCTCCGGCATTTGGCAAAAGTGGAACGAGACGATATTCTCCAGCTCTCCAAATTTGAGGAAGGCACCGTTGGGTCTATTATGACCTCCGATTATGCAATCCTTCATCCTGATCAGTCAGCACATCAAGCCATCGAAAAACTCCGTGTAGAAGCACCCGACCACGAAATGATCTACTACGCGTATGTTGTTGATAAGGAGAGAAAACTGATTGGCACCGTTTCAATGCGGGCACTCATTATTTCTGACCCGAGTACAAAAATCAGCGAAATTCTTACCTCGGATGTTGAAAAAGTAAACGTAAACGAACCCGAAGAGATAGCATCAAGAAAACTGAAACAGCTCGATCTCCTCGCACTGCCTGTGGTTGACGATAATGACAGGTTAGTTGGAATGATCACATTCGATGATGCAATGCAGGCAATTGAAGAGGATGTTTCAGACACCATGTATCAAAAAGCAGGTGTGATGACCGGAACAAGTTCCCGCGATAAAGCCCGTGATGTTCTCTTCAGCAAAAGACTCACTCAGGGAAATATTCTCTATCCGGTGAAGCTCAGAATCACATTCCTGTTCGTAACACTAATCGGTGGCTTTTTGGTTGGCGGTGTCATCGACCGTTTCGAAGAGCTGCTTTCTGCCATTATTGTAGCTGCAGTTTTTATCCCTGTAATTATGGATATGGGTGGTAATGTGGGTACTCAGTCCACAACAATATTCGCACGCGGGCTGGCACTCGGTCACATCAAGCTTGAGAATATATATAAGCATATTGGACGTGAAATGGCTATTGGCGCCATGATCGGATTAATTCTCGGTGTGCTTGCAGGAACCGGGGCTTATTTCTGGCAAGGTTTGCCGAACGATCTGCCGCAAATCGGCCTGGCCGTTGGCCTGTCCCTTATGATAGTTTTACCCCTGGCAAGTTTCCTCGGCTTTTTTATCCCGTATATGCTTCTCAAGATGGGCTGGGATCATGCTCCGGGCGCTGACCCGTTTATCACCACAATTAAAGACTTTGTTGGACTTACTCTCTATTTTTCCCTGGTAAGCGTGATGATTGGTATATGAGAGCTTGATGCCGCAGAAACTCAGAAACTGATTTTGATTCTGAGTTTCTGTGGCTCATTTAACTATCTGAATTCGTATTTTAAGGCCGATGATACAGTCAGGCAGGTTTATTATCGTTTTTGTGTTCCTTACAGCATGGATCACCGGATGTTCTATGGAAGAACCAGGGAGCGAAAAATCCCGTTTTCATCCTGACACACAGTATATTTTCACTATTTCGGTAGCGCATCACGAGAGTACGGCAATTTCACCGGCTGCACTTTATCTATTCGATCCGGAACAGGAACACAACAATATTCCTGACGCTCTATTTACGGATGAAGGTAATGGTACAATAACGGCAATTCTGGAGAAGAATACTCCTTATGTTGCAGAAATCCATTCAGCATGGCATAAACCGCTGCAACTTTTCCTGCCCTCATTTTCCGGTGATCAAATCGAAGTATCGATTCAGCCGGAGCCTCTCGCCATATCCCGTGGAACGCAACCCGCTGTAATCGGAAACTTCAACCATTATGACGATTTCAGTTCGTTTCCGATGATACCTGGCGATGACGGCATGTGGCATGCCGTAGTAGAAGCAGAACCCGATACCCTTGCCTATGTTATTGTTGGTATGAGTGCAGTTCCCCACACTCATGGCACAACGGGGAGTCTTCGGCCAATTGGCAAACACTCCTCTGGAATGCCCGGAATTGAATCAATCATGATGAATGAAGGCTCAAACCGTTTTGTAATCACGTTTGATCCTTCCTTATTTCCTGCCGGTGAAGAAACCCCGACCATACATTTTGACAAGGATACACCCGTATCATTTGCCGGTATTGCAACAGCTTATTCTGCCATGGTTCGGCAGGCTGAAAAAGTACGAAACATGATAAAACGGGGGGAGTCAGTTTCTGCAACTCACTTTGACACATTTCATAGAGAACTCCAGAAAATAAGAGAGGCATATCCTCATCCGGAAACTGACCAGGCCATATGGCTGGCAAAAGCAAATTTCAGCGAATACCTGAATCCTAAGGATGAGTCGGCTGACAGGCTCATTGCAGAAATTCCGCCAAATTCTGAACTCTGGCTGTTCTATATCCCGGTTTTGTCGGAACTCTACGACCATTCGAGCCGGATGGAGCAGGTAAGCCGTAATCTTTGGGATATTTATCGCCAGCACAACCACCGGTCAGTACAGGGGGAAGCATTGTTTAACCTCCTCCGTTTCCATTACGAACGCGGTGAAGACGAGGAGTGGCATCAGGCTCATTTTGATCTTGTACGAGAGTATCCCGGTCATCCCCGAATCAATTATTCTTACAAAAGGGGCTATGCACCCGAAGCCGTTGTCCATGTAGGGCGCTATTTCCCCAGACTTCAGTTTAGTCCTCTTTTTGATGGTGAGCCAAAAGTTACACCTGCCGATAATGATGCACCTGTAACAATTCTCTATTTCTGGAGTGTTGAAAACGAAGAAAGCCGTGATCATATCGAAGAGCTTCTTCAACTTCATGAACTGTATTCAGACATTGGTCTTGAGATCAGCACCATAGCCCTGGGCAATAAGCGTGAACGGGTACAGCGGTTTCATGAGCAGAGTCAACTGCCATGGCAATCCGGTTTTGAACAGTTTTCGAGCCCGGTTATTCAATCCATTGGCATTACCGAAGTTCCTTATACAATTGTTCTGAACCTGGAGAACCGCGTTCTGGTTTTAGATGAGGAATTTCTGAGCAACCGTAATGTAATTGAATCTATCGGTACATATCTTCGGAACAGCTTATGATCATATGTAACCTGTTTTTATGACGGAACTTCTTGCAGTTGCAATCGGTGGGGCTATTGGTGCGGTACTTCGTTACCTGTCAGGCATCATACTGATTCGGATCATGAGCCGTTCCGATGTTATCAACGGAACAGTTTTTTCTAACCTTCTAGGGTGCTTTTTGGCCGGTATGGCATTGGCCTGGATTGCCAATACAGCCATCCTTTCACCGGAAATTACACTATTCCTCACCGTCGGAATTCTCGGGTCTCTTACAACCTTTTCAACTTTTGCACTGGAAACCTATCAGCTGATCGGGAAAGAGACAAAACCACAACTCGCAGCTTACCTCTCACTCCAGTTAATAGCAGCTTTTCTGTTGACTGCAGCCGGATATTGGCTCATACACACTTTTGGAGGTTTGTGATTTATGAAACAAAAACCTCATTTAAGTGATATAGCATGGGTTGCTTTTGGCGGCATGATCGGGGCTTGTATGCGGCACTTTACCAACCTTTTTGTCGCAAATATATCAGATTCACCTTTCCTGATCACCGCAACTGCCATTGAGAATATCCTCGGCTCCTTTTTAATCGGATTGATTTTTACTATCCTGAAGAAACGTGCCGATAAGAGCCCTCAGATGAGTCTTTTTTTACTAACCGGCATCATAGGCAGTTATACCACATATTCCGGATTTATGATTGAGGCCTTTATAAATACCGGAAACTCCATTTATATCATGCTGATGTATATGTTTACCCAGATACTTTCTGGAATTATTGCCGTTATGGGAGGAATATACCTTGCAAAGAAAATGATGCGTTCATGAAATGGGCTGAAGAGTTTTCTGTTGCCAAAGTTGACTCAGATTAACACAGAGCTTTATCTGTGGCATCTGTGGCATCTGTGGCAATAAAAAAACAAACTTTATTTATTACTTACTAGTTATACCCAAATGAAAAACCTAACCTATTATAAAACCATTTTATGGGATTTTGACGGTGTTATCCTTGATTCCGTAGCCATCAGGGATGAAGGTTATTGGCATACCCTAAAAGAATATCCGCGGGAACAGGTTCAAAAACTAATCCGCTATCAGCAATTGAACGGAGGAATTTCCCGCTATGTAAAGTTCAGGTATTTTTATGAAGAAATTCTGGGTAAAGAAATTTCAGACAAAAAAGTAAACATGTTTGCCAAATCGTTTTCCGATTTTATGATTGAAAGGCTTACAAACAGGGAGTTGTTAATTGAAGAAACCGTCTGGTTTATTGATAAGCACTATACAACCATTCCAATGCATATTGTGTCGGGTTCCGATCAGGAAGAACTTCGTTATTTGTGTAAAAAACTGGGAATAGATCATTATTTCAAATCCATTCACGGTTCACCAACTCCCAAAATAGAACTTGTTGAACAATTACTAACCCGTGAAAAGTATACCCCCGAAGATGCTGTATTGATTGGTGATTCCATAAATGATTACGACGCCGCCCGGCTGAACGGGGTACATTTTTACGGTTATAA
Source organism: Balneolaceae bacterium (assembly GCA_007694095.1). Taxonomy (GTDB): domain Bacteria; phylum Bacteroidota; class Rhodothermia; order Balneolales; family Balneolaceae; genus Rhodohalobacter. The sequence continues at coordinate 18,892 of RECI01000192.1, forward strand.
CAATCCGGATTTAAAGGCCAGGGTTGAACAATATTTAAATGGATTTGGATGATATTGGATTTTTGTGATGGGGAGTTTTTAGTGTTTAGTTTTGAGTTTTTAGTTTACCAGTCGAGTTATCGGGACTGCCAGCTTTTCATCCCGACAAGCATGTCGTGACTGTCACTATCGCTCCAGCTTTTTTACCCATTAAATTACTGGTAGAACCAACAATTAATTAGCAATTCATCATAGATTAGCCAGGACACATATAAAGAGTATGATTATTCAGGATCAGTATTTCAGGTTACTTTGAGAGGTTGGGATAATATATATAAACTGGATTCTTTTAATGGAGAAGAAAATCATCCCGAAAAAAACTATTTTCCCATATTTAAATCTATTTTTGGGCTTATTTTATACTTATCTACTTTTTTTTAAACAACAACTGCCACATTCGCAATGAATCTAAAAAAATATCACTCCCTATCCCTCTTTTTGATCCTCTGTTTTGCAATTACTTTTCCCTCAATTATTTTTGCCCAGGGCCTTACCCCCGATGATGTAGCCAATATCCAGACGGTTACTTCGGTTTCCATGAGTCACGACGGTGAATTGATTGCCTATACCCTGAGTGTACCGCGAACAGATGAGGAACCGGTTGGCAGAAATTATTCGGAGTTATACATTATCCCTGTTTCAGGTGGAGAACCGGTTCAGGTATCGGTAAAACCAAATTCGGCATTTTCACCACAATGGGGACCAGAGGGACGCCTTTATTTTATGTCTCGTATTGCCGAACATCACAACCAGCTACAGGTTTATTCTGTGAGCCGCAGTGGAAATGACCTGCAAAAACACACTGATGCCGAGTACGGTTTAAACAGCTATTCCTGGAGCGCAGACGGATCCGCCATTGCTTATACCGCAATGGAGCCGGTATCTGCAGAGAGGCAAGACCAGATCAATCGCGGATATGATATGATTGTTTATGGCGAAAATCATCGCTACATGAGGCTCTGGATTCAACCAAATTATGGTGAGGCGTACATCGTTACACCGGACAACCTGTATGTCTGGGAATTTGCATGGGCGCCCGATGGCACCCGGCTGGCTCTTCGTATTAGTGATGAACCGGGGGCAGATATTGACCAGATGTATACCCGGTACGCAGTAATAAACCCGGATGGTACCGGTTTAAGAAATATTATGACATCCCCCCGGAAAAAAACATCGGTCAGGTGGTCGCCCGATGGCAGCAGGCTGGCGGTGCTTGCCGGGAAAGTATACAGCGACCCACTGCCTCAGCGAATCTGGGTTCTTGATGTGGATAGCGAAAACAAGCGCGATATAACCCCTTTAGGCTGGGAAGGGACGCCTGAATGGATTTCATGGATGGATGATTACACAATTCTTTTTAATGCCGTAGAACGTTCCGGCACGTCTCTCTTTACTCTTCGCACCGACCGGGATGTAATAACAAGGATTGCAGGCAATGGCTCTGAAATATTCAGAAGTGTGAGTATGGATGCAAGTAACCGTGCATTTGCTGCACCCGTTAATACCTTCGAGCATCCCGGTGAAGTCTATACAGGAGATGTGAGGCGGGGCGAACTTCAAAGACTAACCCACCATAATCCCTGGCTTGCCGAACGTGAATTTGGTGAGCAAAGATCAATTACTTGGAGTGGCGCTGATGGATGGGAAATTGAAGGTATTCTCGTGAAACCTGTGGATTATCAGGAAGGGGTGCGTTATCCGCTTGCCATACTTCCACACGGCGGGCCAGAGGGTACCAGTATGAATGGCTGGAATACGAGCTCACTATATCCATCACAGGTTATGGCTAATGAGGGTTATGTGGTGTTTAAACCGAATTACCGGGGCAGCGGCGGACGCGGTACTGCATTTGCTTCTGCCAACCACCGCGACCTGGGCGGCAAGGAGTTTGATGATGTCCTTTTAGGTATCGACCACCTCGAAGAAATCGGGTTAATTGATCCTGACAGGGTAGGTATTTCCGGCACATCCTACGGGGGTTATTTTGCTGCCTGGGCAGCTACAAGGTACAGCGATCGTTTTGCAGCCGGAATTACGTTTGCCGGCCTTTCCAACTGGATTTCGTTTACCGGTACAACCGACATACCACACGAGATGAGTGTTGTTCACTGGAATCTTTACTGGTTCGATAACCCCGGCCAAAATTGGGAGCGGTCACCCGTGGCCTGGCTCAAACATGCTGACACGCCACTACTGGTTGCTCACGGGCTTGCTGATGACCGCGTTCATCCCGAACAATCCATACAGCTTTACCAGTTTTTAAAAATGCTGGATATACCCACGGGTTTGGTAATGTACCCCCGTCAGCCGCACGGTCTCACAGAGAGGGCACACCAGCTCGATTTTATGAACCGTGTCATTCACTGGTTTGGGGAATATGTGAAGTGAGTATTTCAAAAAAGAAAACATGGTATGTTTATTCAATATCAGATCATCGAACCACATCAAATCGGTGATTAGAGAACGTAACTGAGTATATCCTCATATAAACATACCATGTTTGTACCGTGGCTTTTGCGGTTTCTTCCCCACAACGATCCTTCACGGAGCAGTATTCGGCATTCTATCTATATTTTCCCAAATCCGCTCAAACGCTTGGAGGTGCTATCGCACGCTTCAAGGTTTTCATCCCGACAAGCATGACGGGACTGTCGCTATCGCTCCAGCTTTTTTACCCATTACATTTGTGGTCGAACCAACATATTGATTAGAGAAGGCACACCCAAAGCTCAAAAGGAGCGCAATCAACAGCATAGCGCACCGCGCTATGAGTTGTTGCAGCATCAGGTAGTAAGCCCCGAAGAGGGCGTAATCCGACTGATTTTTGCTCATAAGTCTTCTTTTCATTAAGCCCCATTTTGTGGAGTCATATTTATATCAAGTGGTCCTTGATTAACTATAAAGGATGGTAAAATCAAATACCAGGGATAGTTCATCAACAACGCCAAATCTATCATCGGGAACAGCCGGCAGAGGCAGATCATTCTGGCTGCGGGGCGTTGACCAAGATTTTCCCTTGCATCATCGGAATACCTCTCACACCTTTGGCCGGTTCACGGCCGATGATGGGTTTGGGACGTTTTATCCCCGGGTTCCATGCGATAAATCGCTGTGCGATTATCGGCATTCACCCGGGGTTACAAAATCTATCACCCCGCCGGGGTGGTTTTTTGGAATTAATATGGAAATGGCTGGAAAAACATGGTATTTCTGTAGTTACCATAACTCAGACACACATCGAACCCTTTTACGACGCAGAACCACGAGCAACCGCGAATAGAAATACCATGTTTGATCCCGATCCCATCCCCTTATAAACATGGTATTTCTGTTTTTCCATGCACTCAGATCAACATCAAACCCGCTTACGATCCATAAACACGTTCCAATCCTAATAGAAATACCATGTTTGCGAGCAAGGTTTCAATCTTCAAAAGGAATAATCCGGACGATTTCTGCCGGTGCACCGGTACTTTCGCCTTCCCTGATTTGAATGATGTGATTCACCGGCAAATCATTCAATACATCCCTGTTTCCCGAGGGCCATTCGATAATCAATTCTTTTATGACGGATTGCCCCAGGCCGAAAATAAGTGATTTACTGCTGGAACTTTGGTATGAATTTCCAGCCTTTAAAATCTGGTTTTGAACCAGGCCGTCTTCCCGTTCAATATAAACCCTTGAACCTATGGCATCCCTGTTAGAGATCACTCCTTCCAGATCGAGACGGATTCTGTTATTGCCGTTTCGTGTTTTATTCAGCAGAAGCTGCATCTGTGACCCGTCTATGTTTGAAATTACCAGGTCTGGCAGCCCATTATTTTGAACATCCAGGTACGCCATTCCCCGTGAAATCACATCATTCGGAAAATGGACCACTGCTTCGCTTACATTTCTGAACGACCCGTTTCCGGTATTCCAGAAAAATATATTCTCATTCTCCCTCTCCTTTTGCAGCGCCTGCAGCAAAGCCCCATTCGCCACCACAAGGTCAAGGTGGCCACTCATATCAAGATCAACAAACAGGATTCCCCAGCCTGAACCCCGCCCGCTGGGTATCAATCCTGTTGATGGTGTAACATAGTCAAACCGAAAATTCCCGTAATTTCTATGAAGGGAGACCATATCTCCTTCAAGGTTTGTCGTGATCAAATCAAAATGACCGTTGTTATTAAAATCAGCTGTATCGATTCCCATGCTGCTTTTAAGTTCTGCGACACCAGCGGAGACTGCAATTTCCCTGAATGTACCATCCCGGTTATTGATATAAAGGTGGTTTGGGGTTGTATCATTTGCGATGTATACATCAGGCCAGCCATCATTATTAACGTCTGTCCATACTGCCGATAACCCTTTACCATCATTTCCATGCCGCCACACATCTTTATTGGTCAAACCGGCTTCTTCAGATACATTCGTAAACGTTCCGTCACCATTATTTCTGAAAAGAAATACAGGCTGTGCCTGATATTTAAACGGAAGCGTTGCTGGAAGGCCATATCCAGTTTCATCATCAGGGTTCCAGCTTACATTGTTCACAACCAGCAAATCGAGGTACCCGCTTTTATTATAATCCGTTGCAGATGCAGCAGCGGCCATGCAGGGCAGGCGACCGCATAGTCCATCAAGGCTAAGGCCTGCTTTCTCAGTCACATCAACAAAGTTGCCGCCCCTGTTTTCATAAAGCTGGCCTCCGTCAAAACCTGCCACATAAAGATCCTGCAGCCCATTATTATTATAATCAAAAAAGAGAGCTCCCATGGGAAAACCTTTAAGAGCATCAAGCCCGGCTTCTTCAGTAGCATTCAAAAAGGTACCATCGCCCTGGTTGCGAAAAAGTGCCGATACATAATCGGTAGTTGATTGAGGATCGAATGAAGGCATAGTCGCGAAAAAAATATCTTCGAACCCATCACCGTCAAAATCCCCGACAGCAACTCCTCCGCCCATAATTTCAAGATAGGACGGATTTTCATTGAAAATCTCCGGATGCCTGTGTTCATGTAACCCGGCAGTTATAGTGGCATCAATGAAATAAAAAGGTTCTGTGCTTTTTGGGAATACACTGATGATACCGGTTTGATATAGCAAAAATATGGCAGCTATTAGAATTGCTGTCAAAATCAGTATCAGTCTTATTTTGCCCATTAGCATATCTTTTGGTTTTATGTTACGATGTGTTTAGAAGATGCTGGATGCTGGATGCTGGATGCTGGTAAGGTAATTTTTGAAATAAATTTTTGTAAGGCAAACTCGATTTTTGGTTCATATCCAAACAGTTTGATGAAACGAAAAATAATTATGAGTTATAAAAAATCTGGAATATGAATGGTAGTGTTATAACTACAAAGTTCGATGATTCGCAAAGTATAACTTGATAGTATTTTATATGATAAAAAAACCATGACACACTTCATTGAACACTACCACTATGAATTCAATATCCAGTTACCCGTATCCAGCATCCAGCATCCCAGAATTCAATTTCCATATACAATTTCATAGTTCAATTGTCCGGGAACAATATCAACCATATCCTTTTTTCCATCCGGCCATGTAACCTCAATTTGTAATGCACCCGGTCGCATGCCCAGAACCTGGGTAAAGCTGTTTTGAGACCAATAACCAGAAGCAGTCTGAATCGTTCTGCGCGGGCCAAAAGAACCATCATCATAAATGATTCGAAGGGTTGACCCCACCGCGTTTTTGTTTTCCTCAGTGCCGGTCAATGTTACCCTTATTCCTTCTCTTTCCGCATTGTTCAAGAATAACCGCGTGGCTCCGCTATTCTGTGAAACTGCAAGATCGATTCTGCCATTTTGGTTTACATCTGCCAGTGCAGCGCCCCTATGTTCACCATTAATAATTATTCCGCTTTCCATTCCTGTTAACGGCTCAAAACTCCCGGTACCGTCACCCAGCAGCAACAGCCCCCGCCCGGCATCCTGGATTGGTATGTGTCTCGGAAAAGCATACAGGTTTTGGCTGATGAACAAATCTTCATTTCCATCATTATCAAAATCAGCAACCAAAGCAGAAAAACCTGTTGTAAATTGAGTTTCAGCGGGCAACAATCTTGCTTCAAAACTTTCACCGGTATTGATAAATATTTTATGCTGCAGTGTATTGACCTCTTTATATGGAACCCTGGCAAAACTCTGCCCGAATATCCGTTCAATTCTCGCTTCAGAAAAATCACGATGGGTGGATACCTGTTGAAGAATGGTGGAAACAGATGCAAAATCGTGCAATTTTCTCATGGGAACGTAGCCGCCAACGCTTTCTGAGTAATAGGTTTCAAGAATATTCAGCCTGCCGTCCCAGTTAAAATCTTCATAATACATCCTTAATGGCCTTTCATTCCTGATTTGATAGGGACTATTTCTACCCATGTTTAAAGCCACGATATCCATAAACCCATTATTTGTAAAGTCTCCTACTGCCACGCTGTTCCACCAGCCGTGATAACCGGACAATCCCCATTGCCCGGAAACTTCTACAAAACGGCCATTGCGATTTTCAAACAGCCGAATTGGCCCCCATTCGGTACTTATCAATAGATCCTGGTTTCCATTACCGGTTATATCTGCAAAAAGTGCCCCGGTTACCAGGCCGGCTTCCTGCAGCAACGCTGAATTTCTTTCATCAAGAACAAACCTGTCTCCTTCGTTGATAAACAGCCTCGATTCTGCCGATACGGGATACTGTCCCGGTTTATGTCTCCCTCCGATAAACAGATCCGGGTAGCCGTTTCCGGAATAATCGGCAGCCGCAACCGGGCCGGTCGTCGACAAAACACCGGGTATTTCTTCTGTGGCAATGACTGATCCGTTCTGCAAGGTATATATGTAAGCAGATGGTGCTGACGGATCGCCCTGCTCGTAATTAGCACTTCCAACCACAATTTTCGATGCACCATCCTGACGCCATCCGATCACAGCGGTTTGGTCACCAGGTGCCTCTTGAGTTAACGGTCCGGCTTCAACCGCACGGGTAATACCATTTTCCGTGATGGCTAAAACCCCGGTGGATCCGTCTCTGCCTGAAGTTATGATGAGTTCGTCTTTTCCGTCACCATTCATATCAAACCATGCAACTCCCGGGCCTAACCTGCTAAGTTTTAATGGCAGCAGCGGACTGAACCGAAAATCATCATATTCATTTTCATGATGATTATGATTTAGCTGATGTGTAATATCCTCAAATAAAGGTTTTATGTTTTGATGTTCAGTGTAACGCCTGACCTGGTTGCGGGCTGATGACTGATGAATCTCATAGATCCGGTTAGCCTGTACATTTTCGATGACACTCATGTTGCCGTCTGGCCATTCAACGATTATCGTATGGGCCGGATTATCACTGTCGGCGGCAAAAACTGCCTGGTATTGTGACCCTGACAGGTAAGTTCCCCCGGAATAAATCTGTTTGCTCTGTTCAACAGGCGCACCGCGAAGAATAATATTTGCACCGATACCGTGTGTATTCGATGAATCACCTTTTAATCGAACCGCAATACGGGGCGCGTTTGTCCTGTTTTCATAAACCAGGGCTTTATCATCCATTCGGTTAATGATTACATCCGGCACTCCGTTGTTGTTCAGATCTGCCAGTGCCATGCCATGTGCAATATCGATCGTTTCAAAACCCCATTCACTGCTCACATCTGTGAATGTCAAATCCCCGTTATTTCTGAAAATTTTGTTTCTTGTCTTTAATTCAGGATATCCCATTACATCTCCGGTACCGGGAGTGAGGCCTGAATCATATTCGTAAAGTGCGATTTGAGTATCCATGTCCTGGTAATCGTTTGGAAAACCGTTTGTTATTACCAGGTCCTCGTAACCATTGAGGTCGATATCCAGAAACGCGGTAGCCCAGGACCATTCAGAAGCCTCCAGGCCGGAATAGTAGGCGATTTGGGCAAATGTGTTATCACCCCGGTTCAGGTATACAGAATTCCTGTTGTAGAGATATCTCCCTTCATAATTGGTCATAATTTGGGAGAACTGCCTTAAACGCATTTCGTGTACCGCACTAAGCATTTCTGTCACAACAATATCGGTTTTGCCGTTTCTGTTGATGTCAGAAAAATCAACACCCATTGAGGAGTAACTGAAGTTTTGAATTCCATCTCTCCCGAGAATTCGGAAAGTTCCGTCTCCCTGGTTGATCCAGAAGCGGTCGGGGGTCCAGAAGTCGTTGGCAACATAGAGGTCTGGTTTGCCATTTCCGGTAACGTCCCGGAATGATGCGCTCAATCCCCAATCTTCCGGAAGATTGGTAAACGGCTTACCTTCTTCATCGAAGAAAAAACGGTATACATCAGCCTTTTCAAAAACACCATTTCCCATGTTGAGGTAAAGTTCATCTGAACTCCCTCTTTCATTGAGGAAAGGACCTCCTTCAGCCTCGGTAATCACATAGTATTGATCAAATGGTTCACGGATGACATAAGCACCATCCACTACTTCAACCATATTTAAAGGCTCAAGATCATCCGGTCCAAAAATATCCCGTGCTGTGATGATATTATAATTTACGATATAAAGATCCGGCAAGCCATTTCCGGTAATATCGGCCAGGGTCATACTTTTGGAACCACTGCTTTCGCCTAAACCGCTATCTTTCTTGTGAGTGAACTTTCCGGTTCCGTCATTGATATAAAGAGTATTCCCTTCCTGCAGGGATGTTATGAGTAGGTCGGGGAAACCATTTCCGGTAATATCTGCGAAAACCACTCCGGTAGAACTGTACCCTTCATGGTCCAGGCCTGCCTGTTCTGTGATATCCCTGAAACGGAAATTTCCAAGATTTTCATAGAGTCTGTTTGACCCGTCGAGGGCTGCAAAATAGATATCGATCAAACCGTTCCCATTAATATCGGCCACGGCTACACCTGAACCATTCAGGTAATTACGGTTACTTCTTTTAATTTCCTCTCTTACATCGTTGCTGAAAAGGATATTTGTACGCTTTGAAGGTACTTCCCTGAAGCCGGTATTTCCGCGCAAACCGGGCTGTAATTCAGCCCATCTGTATCCATCTGCATCCTGCCAGGTAAGTTCTGCACTTTTTTGGCATCCGGATAAAATGAATGTAAGGGATGAAAGTAACAGTACTGTTTGTATACGGTAATTAAACACAGTTTTTGAGAAACACTTCATTGAAAAACGGACTTATGCCCGTTAAATAAAATATAATGCTTAACGGCAGAGGTGGCAGAAAAAATTTTTAACGGTAAATTGTTTAGGGGCCACAAATGCACGATGACACAACGAAGAATGAATGATTCGATTGTTGTGTTATCGAAATCAGCACTACTATAACTGCCATACAAAAAAATAAGCTGTTGCCTCTCACATTTGAGGCAACAGCTTACTGTTGTTTCACCTTTCCGATAAATGGTTATCCGCATTACTTGCGGAAATGTTCATTAGTAACCGGGGTTCTGAACTAAAAGGCTGTTTCGGTTCATCTCATCGAATGGAATCGGAGAGAAGTAATGGCTGTCGTTCCATCCTCTTTGCTGAACCAGCCTGTCAACAGCATAGGTATAGCTGTGATAGGTGCTTCGGTCTCTTCGGTCAGCCGCCTGAGCGGTAATAGTTATTCCAAATGCATCCCGCATCACCTGCGGAGCAATTTTCCATCTGCGAATATCGAAATACCTGTGTTCTTCACCAAACAGCTCAACACGTCTTTCATTCTGATAACGTCGAACCAAAGCTTCTCCACTGTCGGTAACATCCGGCATACCGGCTCTTTGCCGTATCATATTCAGGTAGGAACGAGCTTCCTGCTCATTGCCAAGCCCGATGTTAGCTTCCACATAATTCAGGATTATTTCAGCATACCGGAAGTACGGATATGGTGTTTCCTGACGCTGCTGCGGAGGCATTGTCGGGTCGATAAACTTCCTCAGGTAATAACGTGAGTAGCTTCCGTTCCAGTCCTCAATGGGGCCGTTACGTGTATCCACACCCGGAAATGATCCAGCGGGTGTTGTTACACTTTGGAATGTCTGAATATGCCCAAATGCATCATGTGGTTCGCGGAAAGAAGGCGGAGTTACCCATGGAGCACCGTCAAACAGGATGGATGCATATAAACGGGGATCACGGTTTTCGTATGGAGCTGCTGCGTGTGCCGGATTGTTCCAATCAAAAGCAGAACCATCAGCCATTTCATAGGCATCAACAATCGCCTGAATCGGTGTATTACCGGCCCATCCACGGTATCCGTTCGGACCATTGAACTGGTGAGGCAGCCAGCGGTCGTTCCAGTCTCGTGAGCCTACGAAGTAACGGGCAAGGATATTCTCTTCATGGTCTTCGTTTACGATGAAGATCTGCTCGTAATTTAAAGCAGGATCATCATGCCTGGTGAAGAGTTCATAAACTCCTAGATCCATAACAGCTTTTGCGGCATCACGTGCGCGCTGATGTCTCGCCTCCTGGCTTCCTGATGTGTAACCAGTAAGCTCCGGGTTTGAACCTGTTGGATTGGAGTACAGTTCACTGGCAGCAAATGTAAGAATTCTTGACTTAAGGGCAAGAGCTGCACCGCGAGACGTTCGTCCAAGGTCTCTTGGAACAAGCGGAAGTAATGCAGCCGCTCTTTCAGCTTCTTCAACCACAAAATTTACACTTTCTTCGAATGTATTCCGGGCAACCTCGAAATCATCATCAAGGCGGTAAACCTGGGTGATAATCGGTACACCACCATAAGCACGAACAAGATTGTGATAGAAATAAGCTCTCAGAAAATGGGCTTCACCCTTAACATTATTTCTGAAGGTTTCTGGCACATCTGCTGTTTCCATATTTTCAAGCATGATATTCGTCTGCCTGATAGCCGTATACAGGTGCCCCCAACGGAAATGCTGAAGGTCGCCGCGGCTAAATGCGCCAATATTGCTCGCGCTTGAAATACCCTGAACGATTTGTTCGGTGCCATAGCCATGAATAAAGTGTGAATTGTCTGTCAGAGATTCCAGCATCACTTCATCTAATCCATGGTGCATTCTGCGATAAATGTCAGCCAGGTAAAGATCTATCAGGGCAGCATCATTCCAGACGGCATCATCTGAAAGCTGGCCTGATGGGCTCACATTCAACATATCAAAATCACAAGCCGAGAATACAAAGAACCCGGCAAGTAATAAGAGAATTATTTTTTTATATAAAACTTTCATTTAGTAATGGTTATATATTTTTTTGATTGAATTACCTGCTTAAATACTAAACGACTCCAAGCAAGTTAACCGGCCGAAAATGAAATTTCCGGCCGTTTTCAGCTTTTCTTGTTAAAAGACCATTGACACACCGAAATTAAAGATCCGCTTCTGTGGATAAAAATGTCCACCAGCGTTCCTTGCTTCCGGGTCGAGCCAGAAACTGCTGAACGTAAGCAGGTTAAATCCATTCGCATATACCCTTACTCTCTCAACACCTAATGTGTTTGTCAAAGAAACGGGCAGGTTGTAACCAAACTCTAAGTTCTTTAATCTCAAATAATCCGTACTCATGTAAAAATGAGTATTCGCATTAGACATCCAGTACTCTTCATTCCTCTGGAATGCTCTTGGCTGAGATGCATTTATGTTATCTGGTGTCCAACGGTTATTGGCAAATTCTGCAATGTAGTTACCAAAATCACCCGATTGAGTGGAGATATATTGTGATGCACCGGCAGCTCCCTGGAAGAAAATCAGGAAGTCAAAGTTTTTAAACTGGCCGTTGAATGTGAGGCCGCCATTCCATTTCGGAAGTCCGGTTCTTTCAATCCGTACCCTGTCGTTGGCATCAATCACACCATCGCCGTTCACATCTTCAAATATGATATCACCAGGACGGGCACCAGGCCAACTTGGCATGCTGTTCACATGAGCTTCGTCTCTGAATACACCAATTGCCCTGTAGTAAAGTCCGGTATTCATTTGACGGCCTGTAGATTGCTGCCACTCGGGTGCTCCCGGGGGTTCATCCCAGTTGATAATTTTATTGTTTGCATAACCGCCATTAAGGCTGATATTCAACATAAAATCTGTACTGAACTGGTTTCGCCATGATATGCTTCCGTCAAAACCCCATGCTTCAACCTCACCGATGTTTTCCCTCGGAAGGCTGATACCTGCTGATTGCGGAACAGAGGCATTTCTCCACCAAAGGATATCTGTGCGGTTTTCCCTGAAATAATCAATTTCAAAAGCAAATGAGTTATTAAACATGGATGCTTCAATACCCACATCAAACTGTGTGGCTACCTCCCAGCTTACGTTTTGGTTAGGTGTTGCACCAGGAAAGATGCTCTGGCCTGGCGTATTATTAAAGATGTAACCGCCACCATTTTGGAACGTATTGATAAACTGGAAAGCTTCAATCCGGTCGTTTCCGGTTTGCCCGAGTGATGCACGTAATTTCAGTTCATCAAATAATCCTGTAACATCTCTGAACCAGTCTTCCTGTGTAAGTCTCCAGGCTGCAGAAATGGAAGGGAAGAATCCGAACCTGTTATCTTCCGGGAAGATATAAGATCCGTCATAGCGGGCAATCACTTCCACCATGTATTTACTTCGGAAATTATAATTCACACGGCTAAAGAAGTTCAGCCTAGTAGCTTCGGTTGGGAAGTCAAGCTGACCACCCAGAGAAGAGGGTCCGCCACCGATCCGCTGCTGATCCTCACCACCAAATGAGAGTTCGTCAATCTGTGTGGATACGAAATATCTCCGGAAAGCATTAAACCCGTTATTGGTAATCCGCTGGCTTTCCGTTCCAAGCAAGAAATTAAATGAGTGGTTTTGGGTGTCCACACGGTATGTACCGATCAGGTTCAAAAGAATATTTCTTCCGGTATCAGACCATTGCTGTAAATTAGCATCCTGGTTAGGAACCAAACTTGAATTAAAGATAGGCTCACCTGATGCATCAAAGCCTTCAAGGTCATAGAGTGTCCATGGTGTTTGCCATCTTTTTCTATCGCGAAACATTTGATCAAATACAGCAGTTCCTGTAAAGCCAAGTCCTTCAATTTGAGGTACTTGAATATTCAATCTTGCACTGCTTTGGAAGAAGTATCTTTCATCGTTATCGTAACCAGTTGCATCGGTTCCGGTGACCACGGGGTTGGTTCCGTTTTCAATATCCGGTGCGGGAAGTCCATTTGGCCAGAAAGCATGCTCATTCGGCTTGCCGCGCATCAGCATCCTGAATGTAGCACCTGCACTTTCGGTCGGGAAGTTCCTGTCTTCAAAACGGCCTAAAAGGTCAACAGAAAGAGTAACATTTTCTGAAAGCTGTCCATCCAGATTACTTCTGAAACTGTACTCGTTATATCGCGTGCTGCTGTTACGATAGTAACCGTCTTCGGTTAAACCGCTGAAAGAGAGGAAGTATCTCATCGATTCGCTTCCACCTGAAACAGACATGTCTGCCCTTGACTGCATGGAAAGGGGCTTCAGAGCTTCACTGAACCAATCGGTGTCAGGACATCTCCATGGATCTTGCTGAAGTCTGTGACAGTCAATTTCTGCCTGGGTAAACCGGTCGCCAAGTCCGCGATAATTATCAATTTCATTCAGCATCTGCATGTAGGTATTCGCATCTGCCATTTCGGGAACACGGGTAGGCTGGTTAAAGCCCTGATTTAGATCAAGAGTAAAACGTGGTGCGCCTTCGCGTCCGCGTTTGGTAGTAATGAGGATCACACCATTCGCTGCCCGGGAACCGTAAATCGCTGCAGAAGCATCTTTTAGGATAGATACGCTTTCAATGTCGCGCGGATTAATACGGTCAAGGCCACCGGCACGATCTGGTACACCGTCAATTACGATAAGCGGCTGGTTGTTGTTCAGAGTGCTTTCACCCCTGATCCTGATCAAAGCGCCATCATAACCCGGTTCACCACTTTGGTTTACCGTTACAATACCGGGCAAATTACCTGTAAGGGCATTAGCAAGGTTTGTTACGGGAATCTGCTCCAGCCTTGGCCCCTGTATACTGCTGACAGACCCGGAAAGTGTTTCCCGTCTCTGAACACCGTAACCAACTACGACCAGCTCATCGCCGGACACAACAGCCATCTGGATCTCAACATTTATTTCAGTTCTTCCATTTATTGGGACTACCAGCCTTTGGTATCCTACGAATGAAAAAACAAGAACTTCATTCAGTGAGGGTACATTTAGTTCATAGGAACCATCTAATCCGGTCGATGTACCAATAGTGGTACCTTCGATAACCACGTTTACACCCGGCATGGTTTCTCCGGTTGCAGCATCTGTTACTGTACCCCTTACTACATCCTGCGCGTGAGCCAGGGTGGTAAAGGCAAATAACAAACACAATGCAAACATCAAATTGTATTTGTATATCATATTGTGTGTTTGGTTAAAAGGTATCTGTTTTTAAAAAGCGATTACTTTTAAAGATACCATCGTTATGGGTTATGGTAATATGCCGGAAGCGCTTTTATAGCGTGGGATAGGAAGCCTCCTATTTTCAACATCTTACTACGAGAGAACTAAATTAATCCCAAATTCACACTTAAGCCCTTGTCGACAACTTGCAAATACTGAATAAATCGGTTTATTGTCAAGAAAAAATAAAAAATTTGTAAAAAAAATTTCCTTTTTTTTTCTTCGATTTCAATCATTTCATTGAAAGCACCGTCCAAAAAAAGGTAAAAAAACAGTAAACGAAAGAAAACAAAAAAATTTTTACAGTATATAAAACATTAAGCATCAAGGTTTAACTACTAAACCGGATTAAATTATTTTAATGTTGAAATATACTCAACGAGGTCCCTGATTTGGTTCCGGGTCAACAGATCTGCCATCGACGGCATTGCCGAAGGAGACTGCTCGCGGGATACAATCTCCTGCTTAGGAATGTTTACCTGTTCCCCCCCTGACACCAGTGAAAGGTGAACGTCTGTTTCATCCTGGTAAATTCCCCGAATGGTTTCCCCATTCTGTTTGGTGATCGTGATTACCGTAAATCCTGACACAGGCTGGGCTGACGGGTCTACAAGCGACAACAACAACTGTTCACGTGTGAGCCTGGATGCTATCTTGGTAAGTTCAGGGCCTACATCTGTACCCCGTTCATCAACTACATGACAGCGAATGCACTGGGCTGCCACATCCATATAAAAAATTCTCCGGCCACTGTTTACATTGCCCCCATACAGCGATTCCTGAAATTGTGCGAGTTTATCCCCTTCAGGTTTTTGCGACTGGTATTCCCGGATAACCTGGCGCACATGGTCTGACTCGCTGGTTTCCATGGCAATCACCAGGTCAAGGTGTACCTCCGGAATCAGCTCTCCTGTACGCAGCTGTTCGAATTCGAGAAGAAGTAAATCGTGTGCTGAAGGAACATTCATTCTCGAAAGTGCCTCATAAGCCGGTTTTTTTTCATCTACGCTACCCTCAGCAAGAACGGAAGCCATCATGGCAACTTTGGTTTCTACCGGAAAATCGGCATCCACCAGCAATCCAAGCGCGTTCATCCTCACTTCACTGCTTTGATCTTCCAGTGATACAGCCAATACATCTTCAAGGCCTTCGTAGCTGAGTGCCGCAAGAGTGTTCAGGGATGTAATTCTTACCTGATCAGGACCGGCATTATGCACCAGGTCCAGGAGCCCCGGAATGGCATCCGTTACACCAAGTGTACCCACGGCATTGATAGTTGCCAATTGGAGTGCTGTTTCACCGGACTTCATATACCGGTCTATGACTGATGCAATTGCATTTCTCCCTTCCTGAACAGGGTAATGAATTTCACCCCGGTACCATCCGGTTACACGGTCAAAAATGGATGGCTCTTCCCAGTGTTCCAGTGTATTGATGGCTTCTATTCTCAGGTTCGCGGGAATATCGTTTCGAAGAGCAAATCTTGCTAAACGGTTAGCCTCTTCCTGCCCGCCAACATAGAGGGCGGCGTTTATTGCGCGGCGCATCAAAGGTTCATTGATTACCCTGTTTTGATCGAGCATTCTTGCAAGCGCCGGAAGCGCCTCTTCAATGAAAGCATCATCACTGATAGCACGGGAGGCTTCTGTAACGATGAAATCATCGGCGTCATCAAGAAACCTTGCAGCTCCGGGATGAACCAAACGCTTCAGGGCAACGATAGCACCGATACGTACGGCACGCGAAGGATGTGTAGCAAGGTTTGCCACGACTTCTCCGTCTCCGATTCGTTCCAAAGCAATTGCCCCGGCATGCCTCAGGTAAACATCTTCATCGTTATTGGCCTCCAGCATGGCTACGATACCATCGAAAGCGGGCCTGTGTGCCATTCTACCAAGAGCTTCAGTGGCAAAAAACCTTACACGGGCATTTTCATCCTGCAGAAGCGGAATGAGATCGTTTGCCGCAGGTGCATACCGCACATCCCCCAACATTTTTGCTGACTGTGCTCGGATTTCGGGATCCGTATCACCCAGAAACCTGCGCAATGGATCAATGGTGTCCGGGTTCCGGCGGCTGATCTGAGCCACACCCCAGATTCCGTGAATCCTTGCAAGCTGGTTTCTGCTTTGTTCAACGGCCGAAAGAAGATCGTTTGCTGCATCACGCCCGGCAAGCTCGAACTGGGCTTTTTGACGTACACGCATATCTTCATGCCCCAGCAGCTGCACCAGTTCCTGCCCGGTGCGTGAACTGAAGTCTTCGGCAAGCAACTGTTTTGTTTCTGCACGCAAGGCAGCGTTGGCATCCTCCGGGGTATCCAGTTTCCAGATTCTTCCCTGCTGATTGCGCGACCATCCCTGGATCCAATCGTTGAAATAAAGAGCGCCATCGGGGCCAAATGCCAGCCCTACAGGTAAAATACCCCGCATGATTTCCGTATCTGATTTAAGCCTGAATGAAGCCCCTTCCTCTTCAAGGGTGAAAGCAAATATTGGTGAATTCGCTTCCGAGCCTCTGAAGGAAACGATAAAGAAATGGTCTTTCCACTCTTCACTAAGTGCCGTTCCCGGATTGTACCTGAACCCGGTAGGGCCGGCATGGTACTCGTCGAGCGGCGGAAGGATATAAGCGGCCTGGCCTTCGAAACGGGGTGAATAAAAACGCTCATCCATCAGCACCTTGTAGCTGTTGTTTTTGGGATCATCATATTTGCCAAACTGCCAGTTGATCCTCCAGCCGCTGTCTGATCCGTTTACAAGGTACATTAATCGCTCGTGTTCTCCGGGATGGTCACCATCGTTATCCACTGTTATCAGGTTCCCATGCTTATCAAAATCAAATTCATGTGTATTTCTCAGGCCTGAAGCAAAAACTTCAAAATTGCTGCCGTCGGGTTCTGACCGCAGTATGGCCCCTTCATTCGGGTAATACCAGTGATTTCCCTCTTTGTCGATCACATTGAAGCCCATATCCCCGATTCCCCAGTACACCCTTCCATCCGGGCCAACCCGCAATCCCGACATACCATGACCACTGAACCCAATATGTACATTATATCCATGACTGATGGATTCTTTCCAGTCGGCCATTCCGTCACCGTTTGTATCCCTCAGCCTCCAGGTATCGGGCCCGACAACCACAAACACTTCATCATTATAATAGAGTACCCCCCCGGCAACATCTGTAACCTCATCATTAAAATCCCTGATAAACAGCTGCGCACGATCAGCAAGCCCGTTACCGCTGGCATCCTCAATCCTCCAAACTTCTTCTTTTACAACGGCAAGGTCGCGCCAGTCGTGCAGGCCGTCTTCATTGCGGTCGGGGATCCACGTATTCTGCTCACTCTTTTCCGGTGCCAATACCCGGTGCAGAAAATTCCGGCGGTCTTCCACCGACTGCCATTGAATAGATTCAATTCTCCAGCTGTTATCCACTCCACGAATATCAAACTCTGAACCACTATTGCTCCGGTGTGTTACAGTGATCAGCGCACGCCCGTGATTATCAATGTCAATAGCTATGGGATCGCCAAGAAGCTTCTCAGATGCCCACAGTGAAAGTTCGAATCTGTCATGAATTTCCGTTTCCACCTGAGATCTTATTCTTTCAGCATCGGCAGATGCCTCCTGATCAGTGAGAGTTATAATTTCAGGTTCGATGACTTCTGCTTTTTTACATGATTGCAGCAGCAAAAAGGAAAACATTATAAAAAAGGCAGGCTTTAGGAAAAGATAAATTAAAAGGTTACCAGGATGGAGAGTTGATAAAAAGTTCATAGACGAAGAATAAATGTAGCTGATATATTTTCAGAATGATGAATGTAAAAAAAGAAATCGAATCAATCCTGCCTTAAATTGGCAATCCATTGATAATAATTGATGCGAAACAATTGTAAAAAGCAACGCTGATTCTGATAAGTCAACGCGATTTTCGAAGGACGCCAAAGTTTATTTCTGTGCAAACATGTAACTGGTAATAAATCAGATAAATACAGATATTTATTTCCCAGCAAAAAATTCCTCCAACAATGAAATTTTAACATGAGTTTTAAAAAACTATTCTATATGATAAGAATCCTGTCTGTTTATGCGGTCTTTTTTATTTTTTCATGTGATGCTTTTTCGCAAATAAACAGGATTGACATCATCCGGTCTGATGCCCCCG
>RECI01000262.1 GCA_007694095.1 Balneolaceae bacterium
AATACGCGGAACCTGTTGCGGAAACCGATAAGGAAAAAAATGTGGATGAATGACCAAAGAATCCATGCAAAAAAGCCTTTGAATTTCAGCCCACGGATATCGGCAACCGCTTTGGCGCGGCCTATCGTTGCCATTGTACCCTTATCTGTGTATTGAAAAGGTTTTGCATCCCGGATATCTCCTTCATTATGAATAATCCGGCCAACATACCGGCCCATTTGAAGTGCGGCAGGGGCAAGTGCGGGGACAGGCTTGCCGTTTTTATCCTCAATGTAAGCGGCATCACCTATCACAAAGATGGAATCGGAGCCGGGAATGGTTAGGTTTGGCCTTACTTTCACCCGACCTGTTCTATCAGTTTCACAATCGAGAGCACCGACAAGCGGTGACGCTACTACCCCTGCTGCCCAAACAATGTTCGGTGTATTAAAAAAGCGATCTTTGGTTTGTACACCATCAGTCGTTATTCCGGTCACAGGAGTATTCAGTAAAACTGTGATCCCCATGTTTTCAAGATCCTCTTTAGCTCTCTGAGAGAGATTTTCAGGATAACCGTTCAGTACCTTTGGGCCTGCTTCAATGAGAAATATCTCGGTCTCGTCAGGAGAAATATTCTTAAAATCACGCATCATATTGCGTTTGGCAATCTCGGAAATGGCACCAGCAGTTTCAACACCGGTTGGGCCGGCCCCGATGATTACATACCGGAGATAAGGCTTTCGTGAGTCCGGTTCACTGATCTGGTCGGCTTTTTCGAGTGAAATCAGAATCTGCTCCCGGATATCGAGTGCATTGTCGATGGTTTTGAGGCCGGGAGCGTATTCCGCCCACTCATCGTTGCCGAAATAGTGATATTCAGCACCCGGTGCCAGGATGAGATAATCGAACGTTAAATCCTGTCCGCTTTTAAGGGAGAGTGATTTCCCAATCTTGTCGATTTTCGTGACTTCTCCTAAAATGGTACGGATATCGGAATATTTACTGAAAATGGCCCTGATAGGCATGGCGATATCACCCGGCGACAGGGCAGCGGTTGCCACCTGGTATAAAAGGGGCTGGAACAGGTGATGGTTTTTTTTGTCAATAATGGTGATGTTGCAGTCTGATTTGCGGAGTGCTTTGGCTGCAGCTATCCCGCCAAATCCGCCACCTACAATAATAATTTCCTGTTTTCTTTTCATCTTAATTGAGCCTTGCCCTGGCGGTTTCATATATGGCCAGTATCTCTTGTTCCGAAACTTTATACTTTTTGCCACAATAGTGGCATACAATTTCCTGTGCTTCTCCTTTGAGTTCTTTCAGGTCATCGTAACTGAGCATGGAAAGAGCATTAACAAACCGCTCTGGGCTGCACCTGCAGAAAAAATGGACCGGTTGCCTTTCGAGTTCTTTTACACGAAACGGGCCTGAGGCTTTAGCCATTATCTCATCAATATAGCAGCCCTTCTCAAGAAGCTGAGCAATCGGGGTAAATTGCATCAGGTGTAATTGAAGCTTATCCATTACCGAGTCATCTGCGCCGGGCATCCGCTGGATGAGTAATCCACCTGCATGCTTTACATCTCCGCTGTCTTCCAGGCTTACATCAAGCAGGAACGCAGAGGGAATTTGTTCCGACTGCACCATATAATGGGCCATATCGGAGAGGATATCACCTTTTGCAATTTCTATGGAACTCGTCCGGGGTTCAGCTTCATTATAAAGAGTCTTAGAAACAACCAGGAGGCCAATCCCGATTCCATCACCAATTGTAGTGCTGCCGACGGAATAATCAAGTTCAGCATCCGGGTTCTGAACGTACCCGCGTATTTCACCTGCACGATTGGCTTCGGCCGTTATCATCCCTACAGGCCCGCTCCCTTCAAGATGGATTTTTATCCGTTCTTCGCCCTTTAGTTCGGATGCAAGCAGCATGGCCGCTGTCAGGGTTCGTCCAAGCAGTACGGTATTCAACATGGAGAGGCCATGATTTACTTTTGCAGTTTGTACAACATCGGTTGTTTTTACCACACTGATTTTAAACCTGCCGCCTGTATCAATGCCCTTGATGAGCCGGTCCTTGAATTTAAATTCTTCTTTAAATGACATGAATTAATATTAGCATGGTTGCCTGTTCCATTCATCAAATGAACATTATCAATGGTTGATTTCGTTGCAAATGTAAGCAGAATGGCAATAAAGGAATAATGACTCTATACAGTATTTTCGGGATGTAAGGAACCAAATTTATATTTTGCTTACATAATCCAAAAATACTCTTTGTTTTATCATGAAATTATATACCAGCCATTATTTTATTGTTCTATTGTTGTTTGCATTCATTATAACTCCTTTATCCTGTAATAAAAGCGATTCAGCAGAGTCCCTTCAACAAGAACCGCAATTTGTAAAAGGCGTTTATGGCAACCCCGGAACGCTGCTTGATGCCGGATACAGATTTGATGATCTTGGGTTAAACGCGATATTTGTTCGAAGCATATCGCTAAACCAATCGCTTTATGAAACCGCACAGTTACAAAATGTGCAGGTTTTTGTAGAATTTCCAACCCTGCTTGGCCGGAATTATGTTGAGGAGCATCCTGAAGCCTGGCCGATAGATGAAACCGGTGAAAAATCACCTCCGGCCGACTGGTTTATGGGTGTCTGCCCCACAGATCCGGGATTTTGGGAATACAGGAGAACTCAATTGCGCGAAATTCTTGAACTTTATGATGTAGACGGGATCTTTCTGGATTATGTTCACTGGCATGCACAGTTCGAAACACCCGATCCCATTTTACCAGAAACCTGTTTCTGTGACAGGTGTATGGCATTGTTCGCAGAAGATACAGGCCTGCCTGTTCAGGGAGATGATATTCCCGGGAAAGCTGCCTGGATATTGGAAAATGCCGATTCGGAATGGAGAAACTGGCGCAGTACGGTTCTGAACAGGTGGATTACCGGACTAAAGGAAATTGTAAGGGAGATGAGGCCGGAGGCATTGCTTGGTATTTTTTACTGCTCCTGGTTTCCTGATGAATATGATGGTGCATTATACAAAACACTTGGCATCGATATTGAGGCATTTATTGAAATGGCCGATGTTTTGTCTCCCATGTTGTTTCACAAAATGAAAGACCGGCCGGCAGCCTGGGTTGGAGACTATACAAGCTGGCTGGGTGATCAGATGAACCTTTCACCTGAAAACCGCCCGTTAATATGGCCGATTGTCCAGGCACACGACAATCCCGGGGTCGTAACTCCCGACGAATTCCGGCAGGTGATGACTGAAGGTTCCAGGCCGCCATCAACCGGTATAATGATGTTTTCCGACAGGGCTTTGCTGGATAACCCTGAAAAAATTGATGTGATGATGAAGTTCTATCATGAAATGATCTATAATTAAATTGAACCTTTTTGCGGGGAAATACTTTATATAATCAGTATGTCTAACCATATATAGCGTAAATTCTGAATGACAGAAGACAGCGACAATCATTCTGAACCACTGCCAAAACGGGGATATGGAATCGATGCGTATGAACCAGACCAGATAGCTGAGCAGGTTCTCCGGATTGGAGTTAAAAAAACAAGGTACCCTGTTTACAAAACGATGACTCTCGGCCTTATGGGAGGAGGCTTCATTTCGCTGGGCGCCTTGTATGAATTATACGTGATGGCTCATCCTTTCATCGATGCCGGTACAGCGGCATTGGTTGCGCCGCTGTTTTATGCAATGGGTTACATTATTGCATTTATTGCCGGTGCTGAAATTTTTACCACAAACAATTTGTCGGCAATGGCATGGGCCTCAGGCCAGATCAGCTTATGGGATATCACCAAAAACTGGACCATTGTTTTGTTGTCTAATTTGCTTGGGGCAATGTTTATTGTTGCGCTTTTTTTCTATTCCGGCCTGGTTTTCATTTTTGACCTTGCACTCGTTGATGCGGCTAAAACCATTTCGGCTGCAAAACTTTCATTCAACCCATTACAAACAACAATCATCGGAATTTTTGGAAACCTGCTTATCTGCTCAGGTCTGTGGCTTGCAATGGCAGGACGCTCCCTTACCGATAAATTTATAGCCCTCTTTTTACCTGTTGCGGCAGTGCCGGCTATGAATTTTCAGCACAGTACCGGGAATATGTTCCAGTTTTTTCTTGCACTTGTAACAGAGACCGATTCGGTAGATCTTGAACTACCTTCAGAAATCACATTCTGGGCAGTTACAGGAAATCTATTCTTTGTTTCAATCGGGAATATTATCGGTGGCGGCGTTTTAATTGCACTTATTTATTACTTCGTTTTCATCAGGGAGACAAGGTTTGATATCAATGAAGAGTAATTTGTGAGTCATAAGATTTACATTATTTTCTTAAAACATCCTGCAATTTCGGATTTCTATCGATAATGGATTTGGCAAACGGGCAGAGCGGAATCACCTTAAGGTTATGCTCACGTGCATGGGTAATGGCATGTTCAACAAGCAATTTACCGGCATTTTTTCCTCTCAGCTCATCCGAGACCTCTGTGTGGTCGATGATAATCTGTCTCGTGCCAAGTTTTGAATAAGTGATTTTTGCCTTTTTAATACCATCCATTTCAATATAAAACTCACCTTTGGTCTCGCCGGCGTTGTGCTGAATTATCATGATAGGACTAACGATTAATTTTCTCTTTCGCTCCAGGTTGGAGTGGGGAATCTTGGTTCGGCTTCGGCAACATCATCGGGCCATACGATAACTTTTTTACCATCCTGCCACTGGATAAAAAGCCCGGAGTTGGCAACCTGGTAGCCGCGTTCATCCACAGCATAATTGCTGAAGATAGTCTGAGTTTCCAGGTTCAGAAGTACCTCACGGAGTTCTTCTGAGTTAAGGCTGCCTGCTGTTTCGATGGCTTCCATAAATATCCGGCAACTGCCATAGGCTCCCGCGGCATGAAAACTTGGAGAAGTATTGAAAGCCGATTCGTAATCTTCAACAAACCGGTCAATACCAGGGTTAGGCAGCCCCGGTTCCCATGCCGAGAGGCCATACACATACTCTGCATCTTCACCAAGTGCATTCACAAATTGGGCAACCGCCCCGGAAGTGCCAAACATCTGAACATTTACATCATGTTCCTTCATTTGTTGTGCCACGGTGATAAAATCATCCAGTGCCGATGCAGCCATGCCAACTACCTGTGTATTTGTTTCAGTAATCAGATTGAGGATTTGAGAGAAATCTTCAGTGCCGGTGGGATATGTTTCATGGAACGTAAGTGTTAAGCCTTTTTCGAGAACCAGCTCAGCGGCACCGTTACCAGCAGCTCTTGGGAACAAGGCATCCTGCTGTATGATTCCGACCCTGTCCAACCCGTTATCGTAAGCCATTTCAATCAGCCCGGCAAGGAACAATTCAGCAGGCGGCAATACCATGAAGAGATATTCACGGCCCTGTTCCCATATTGAGGTAGTGGCAGCGAGCGGAGATATGTGAACCATCCGGTGCCGTTCCGTAACCGGGGCAACAGCTTCGGTGAGTGTTGAACCGTACGGTCCCATTATAGCATCCACACCATCTTCAGTGATCATTTTTTCGTAAAGAGCGATAGCTGTTTCGGAGTTGGATTGATCGTCATAAATCAAAAACTCCACATCTCTCCCAAGTACTCCACCACTTTCATTGATATGATTCTGACAGAGAACATACCCGTTTATGGCAGCTATTCCCTGGGTTGCCAGCGCGCCTGTCTGCGACATAGTGGCGCCAATAAGGATGGGCCGTTCAGAGTGTGTGCCGCAGGATGATAACATAGCTGGTAAGAGCAAGATTATCATGGTTGATAGGAATTGATTAAATCTTGTCATAGATACAGGCATTTTATTTTGGTTATAATATTAAATGGCCACGGTCAATTAAAAAATAACCTATGAATAACCAACCAAAAAAGAAAAAAAGCAGTTGATAATATGATGAAAGAATGAAAGCTGAGTTTAAACATTACAAAAGCCATACCCGGCGTATGTTCAAGATGAAACCCAATTCACTTGCCCCATAAAATACGGAGGTTTCGTATTTTTCATGTTTTGACGGAAAATCATCAATCTAATTCATCCGGATATGGCTCAAAAACTATTTCTCTTAAGCATATCGCTTACATTTATACTTTATACCGGCAGCTTTGCCAGTGAAAATGACACACCGATTGTAAACTGGCTTCTCCTTGGCCCGGTAGAAACACAATTGCCGATCTATCACGATCAAAAAAATGTGAGAAACGAATCCTTTACCCTGGAAAAATTACTCAGCTACGAGGCGGCGGATATCACAGGCTGGGTTCCTGAAAACGGGGCAACGGTTCGTTGGTCGGGCAGCAGTATTTTGCAATGGTCTTCCATGCAAGCCGATACGGTTGAATTAAGTCCTGAAAATGAAGAAAAACCGGCAAACGCATGGGCGGCCTTTTACCTGGATAGCGACCGGTTCTCAAAAGCCTCACTTACAATCAGCAGCCATCACCCTTTTGTTATATATGTGAACGGACACAATGCGGGAACCAAGCAGGAGAGTGAGAGTGGTGACAGCGACCCGGGAAGCCACACCGAAGAGATCGTGCTTACCCAGGGTAAACACCTGGTATTGGTGCGCACACTATATAATCCGGAAATCAATGCTTCGTGGTCTCTTTCGGGTACAGTTTCTGTAAACGGGAAGGGAATAGTTTCTCAATCCTTGAACCCTGAGAGATTTCTTGACCTTGAAACATTATCCAACCAGCCGCAGCTCGGAAGCCTGGCCATATCAGCAGACGGAAGCCTGGCAGCGATGAGAATCAGTTTTCCCGCGCCACCCGAAGGCACCGGTGATTCCTGGCTCGAAATACGCGAAACGGCATCGGGAAATCTGCTCAGGGAGTATAAGGGCGGAATGGATTTCGGCAGTTTACAGTGGGCACCGGAAGGAAGAAAGTTTACCTACACAGAATCAAGTGATGGAAAAACATCACTGTGGCTGGCCGATCTTGAAACCGGCTCACAACTCAGGCTTTTGAAGAATGTTTCTGATTTTGGATCATACCGGTGGTCACCCGATGGATCATTTATCCTGTATGCCGTTTCGGAACGACCCGATTCGGATGATTCAGGCGTGCGGCTGCTGAATGATCTCGAAGAGCGGCGTCCGTGGCACTTTACCCGCAGTTTTCTATACAAGGTGAATGTACCCGAAGGCACAACGCAAAGGCTTACCGCAGGCCTCCTCACCACATCGCTTCACGACATCAGTCCCGATGGCAGTACCCTGCTCTATTCACGATCTCACACTGACTATTCTGTGAGGCCTTACTCGGTAAGCGAGTACCAGCTTCTGAACATCGAAACGCTTGAAAGGGATTCACTATTTTCGGTTCCGTTTGGTGGCAGCGGACGTTTTTCACCCGATGGGAACACCATACTGTTTACCGGAGGGCCATCCATGTTTGGCGAAACCGGAACCAGTGTTCCGGATGGGATGGTGGCAAATGATTATGATACCCAGGCCTATCTTTATGATATTCAATCAGGAGACATCAGGCCAATTTCACGTGAATTTGACCCTGCCATTGACCAGGCTATGTGGGGAGGTGATTCAAATACGATCTTTATGATCACTACCGACCAGTCTTACCGTAATCTTTATCGTTACGACGTTCGCCAAAACCAATACACAAAAATCAACGCACAAACTGAAGTGTTGGCCCAGGTTGACATTTCGAAAGACGGACGAACAGCGATTTACAGCGGCACAGGTATCTCACAGCCTGTTCAGGCCTATTCGATCGATTTGCGCAGGGGTCGCTCCACGCTGCTTCGGGATCCCGGGTCAGATTATTTCAAACATGTGGCATTCGGTGAAGAGAAGACATGGACTTTTACAACAAGTGAGGGGAGGCATATTGACGGGTATGTGTATTACCCGCCAGACTTTGATCCCGGGAAATCATACCCGGTCATCGCCAATTATTATGGAGGAACTTTTCCTGTAAACCGTGCTTTCGGGGGCCGCTATCCCAAAGAACTGTATGCTGCCAAAGGTTATATTGTATATGTGATGCAGCCAAGCGGAGCCACAGGATACGGCCAGGAATTTTCGGCACTTCATGTGAACGACTGGGGTATTATCGTGGCTGATGAGATTATTGAAGGGGTGAACCAGTTTCTCGATGCCCATCCTTATGCCGATCGTGAGCGCGTTGGTGCAATCGGCGCTTCTTATGGAGGTTTTATGACCATGCTGCTGATGACGCGGACCGATATATTCGCTGCCGGTGTGAGCCATGCCGGAATCAGCAATATCGCCAGCTACTGGGGTGAAGGGTTTTGGGGATTTCAGTACAGTGCCTATGCAACGGCCAACTCATTCCCGTGGAACCGTGAGGATATCTACGTGGGACAGAGCCCCCTCTACGCAGCAGACAGGGTAACCACACCACTGCTTTTTCTAACCGGGATGCAAGATACCAACGTACCTCCCGGTGAAAGCCTGCAAATGTACACTGCGTTAAAACTGCTCGGAAAAGAGACAGCCTTCATCGCGGTGGATGAGCAGGATCACCATATTCTTGACTATAACAAATACAAACTATGGAAGGCGAGCATCCTTTCCTGGTTCGATAAACACCTGAAAGGGGAGCCAGATTGGTGGGAGCATAAATACGGGGAATAGGATTGCATTTGTGCAGCGGACTGACTTTTGCAATAGACTTCCGAAGTCTTCCAATCCATCGCTAAAACTCCAATTGAATTTGAAGTGGTAATACTCTGAAACAAACCGAAAGACTTCGGAAGTCTTCTACGATGCCTGCCCTTGAAACAAAGCAACTAATAAACTTTTTACACGAAATTCACAGGCAATTTGCATATTACAAGAATAAGGATCATTTATTGTGAGCTTAGGATATGGTAAATCAACTGACAAGGAGAAATTTTCTTCTGAAAGCGGGTTCAGCATTAGCAGTTTCATCGATCGGGTTTCCGGCTATCATTCTTCCGAAAAAGAAATCAAAGCTGGGTGTGGCCCTTGTGGGGTTGGGGAATTACAGTACAAACTGGCTTGCACCCGGCCTGCTCGAAACCCAACACTGCGAGCTGCGCGGTATCGTAACAGGAACGCCTGAGAAAATTCCTGTCTGGCAGGAGCGCTATGGAATCGCTGACCGGAATGTGTATCAATATGAAAACATGCACAAAATAGCGGATAACCCGGATATAGATGTTGTGTACATCGTGCTGCCGAATCATTTGCATGCCAAATATTCCATTATTGGCGCAAATGCAGGAAAACATGTATGGTGCGAAAAACCGATGGCGATGAATGTAGAAGAGTGCCGGGCAATGATTGATGCAGCTAAGAAGAACCGGGTACAGCTTACCATTGGCTACAGGATGCAGCACGAAACCAATACGCGGAAAATTATCAGGTTTGGACGGGAAAAAACGTACGGTAAAATTACATCAATAGAATCGGGTGGTGGTTTTAATGGAAGCTTCAGTGACGATGCATGGCGTAGGTTCCCCGAATTTGGAGGCGGTGCATTGTTTGATATGGGTGTATATCCCCTGAATGCTTCAAGATATTCTACAGGAATGGAGCCGGTGGCAGTAAGTGCAATCCAACGTACGGACCGAACAGATATGTTCCCCGAAGTGGATGAACATACAGAATTTGAACTTGAATTTCCCGGCGGCATCATCGCGACATGTGAATGCAGTTTTGGCAAAAACATGGATTACCTGCAGATTGACTGCACCGAAGGGTGGTACAGGCTGAGTCCGTTTCAGTCTTTCCGGGGTGTGCAGGGGGAAACCAGCGACGGTTTACAGCTACCTGTTGACCCCGCCCATCACCAGGCACGCCAGATGGATAATGACGCGCTTGCCATCAAAGAAAATAAGTCACCAGTAGTACCAGG
>RECI01000198.1 GCA_007694095.1 Balneolaceae bacterium
AGATGGATAATGACGCGCTTGCCATCAAAGAAAATAAGTCACCAGTAGTACCAGGCGAGGATGGTCTGGCCGATATCAGGGTTGTTGAAGCCATTTTTACATCGGCCCGGAGAGGTGGTGAACGGGTTGAGATATAACAAGAAATAAACCGGGATAGCAGGTTTGTATGGATTGTTTGCATGAATCCCGTGCAATATTCATGCAGATGATATTGATTCAGCCCGTATTAACCGCATAAATATTACATTCAGATGAGATTAACATTTATTCTGTTGGCAGCAATTACAGGTGTATACCTGATGGTACTGGCATTCATTTTTGTGAGCCAGGACAGGCTTTTCAGTAATTCACCCAGCGAGTTGCGATATACTCCGGATGATTACGGCCTGAGTCCGGAGGATATTTGGGTAGAAACATCAGATGGTGTGAACCTTCACGGACAATTCTTCCCGAATGAAAGGGCCGAGCTGACCGTAATTTATGCTTATGATAACAGGGGTAAAATTGGTGCCGGTATTGGAATGGCAGAGATCTTACTCAATAGCGGGGCGTCTGTTTTCATGTATCATCACAGGGGTACGGGGCAGAGCGGCGGCAGTTTCAGTGAGGAAGGTTTTTACCGTGATATTGAAGCCGTAGTTCGGAAGCTACGCAGTGAGAAAGGATATGACGAAAATGATATGGTAATTTACGGGCGGGCAGTTGGAGGTGCTGTGGCTGCGTTTGCCGCAACGCAGTTTAATCTGAGAGGCCTGGTACTCGACTCTGCATTTCTGAACTATCAAGCGATGTTCAGGGATAGATACCCGTTCGTTCCATCAGGGCTGGCGAAATATGAATTTCCGGCCGACCGGTTTCTTGGCGAGGTACAGGAGTTGCCTGTGATGATCATGCATAGCCCGGATGATGAGGTTGCAGGTTTTCACCACGGAAAAGGGTTGTATGATATCCTGGATCAGCCGAAAATGCTGATAGAACTGAATGGCGGGCATATTGAAAGCTTTATGGTATCAAGAGAGATCATTGAACAAAGCTGGGCTTTTTACATTGCAACGTTATGCAGCCGCTGCCGCATGTATATGAACTAAACAATCTGTCCCGAAGAGATCGCTGTGCGGTAAGATTACGCCAGCTCCTGGCAGAGTTGTGAAATGGGGGTTCCATTTTTGTTCAAACCGGATTAAGCGATAGACTTCCGAAGTCTTACGGAGTTTCGAAATAAACCCTTACAGGTTTAAAATTTCAAAGTTTAAAAAAAACTGGAAAGACTTCGGAAGTCTTTTTTGTCTTATGCGTTTTCTGGGTTCAAGAGCTTCGAAACAACAATTCGCGACTCTGGCAGGTCAATCATCTTTGATCGCGGTCAAAATCAATGGTTGTTATTTTCCATAATCATTGCAACTAATTTGCGTTTACTCTGTTAAAGAACGACATGGTTACAATTTCTGCCCTGGTATTTATCATTTCTTCTCTTTTTTTTCCGGGTTTATCAAATAGTTCAAATGTTGACCTGGAAATAAAAGATCCGATCATCTCACTGCTGAGTGAAGCCAAAAAACATTTTGATAGGGGTGATGAAGGAAAAGCTCAGGAGATTTATCTCAACATATTGGAAAAAGAACCGGATAATTATGAAGCACTTTGGAATATAAGTTTTATCTACACCAGAAAAGCCCGCCGCCAAACTGTATACACTGCACAGGAAGCCATTTACAGAACCGCCCTGGCTTATGCCCGGCTATGCGTCGAGAAGCATCCCGATAAACCGCGTTCACATTATGTAGTTGCCCTGGCATCTGCCGGCCTGGCTGATGATATGCCCAACTCTTCTGAACGGGTTCAACTGATATGGGATATGAAGGAGTATGCTTACCGTGCAGCAGAGATGGATCCGCATTACGCCCCTGCCTGGCACCTGAAGGGTGTATGGCATTCAAAACTTGCAAATGTTTCACGAACTGAACGATTGGCAGCAAGGCTTATTTACGGTACCCTGCCCGATGGTGCAACCAATCATAAAGCAGAGGAGTATTTGAACCGTGCGATAAGAATGGATCAGAATGTAATTGTTTTCAAATTAGACCTTGCCCAACATTACCAGGAAACCGGACAGGCACGAAAAGCGAAGCAGATGTTAGAGTCCATAATGGATATGCAGCCGGTCTCACTAAACGACTATTACGACTTAAAAGAAGCGCGGGAAAGATATGAACAGTTATTATGAATCATCTCTGTATTTATTGAAGAGATAGGATGCCACAAGCAGCAATATGCCCAGGGCCAGAAATACTATCGTTTTTGCGATGGTATCCAAATGGCGAATATCGTAGAAAAAGAGTTTGAGCAGGGTAATGCCGATCAGGATGATGGCTCCTGCCCTCAGATGTTTTTTTTCCTGCCTGATTCCAAGTACAATGATAAACACGGCATACACCCCCCAAAGTATGGTGAGGCCCAGCCTGTGAGTCTGCTCAACAGAAGCCACTTCCATCCATAATATCACTTCATCACTAAGCATCCATAGCAGTGTAATATAGAGCAGCATATCATAAAGGAAATGCAGTCTGCCTTCCATGAATGAGTGGTTTGTCATACGGCCGGTGACATAAATCATTAATCCGAGAAAGAGGAAACATATATACCGTATGCCAACGTGAAAGACACCCGCTTCATAGGGTTCATTTGAGCCGGCAGTGAGGTAATGATCTTTCAGGATGCTCAATTCAGTCAAACCGTATTCGATGAACATAACGGTGCAGACCACTGCACCAACAAACAGAATCAGTGCAGCATCCTTATTCCTCAGCAGGAAAATAACGGCCATTATGAGCAGGGAGATAAACACCATGGTGTAATTAAAAACCCACAGGGTACCGAACCGGAGGATGTCCCGGTTGCCGGCCTGGCCGGCATCGCCCCCGGTCATTTTTGAGTCGATAAACAAACTATTGAAGAATCCCTGTATTTCAAGCTGAAATGCAAAATAGGTGGCAATCAGCAGCACAGTCCAGGTCAATTGCCGAAAAAGTGTGTGGTACGATTCATTGCGGAAAAGAACAGGCCGGGTTTCGGACTGAAAATCTTGCCATATGATGAATGAGACCCCCGATATAAAAATGAGTGATGTGAGGAAGTGAATGTTAAACAACATCATAAATCCCGTTTCCGCATATATCATTTCAGAGAGGGGGTAAATATTGGTCCAGTCAATAATCAGGCTGATAAACGTCAGAGCCAGAACGGGATAAGACATTTTCTCATAAAACGGGACCTGCTGTGTACGGCCGATCCAGAACAGGATCACCGCCTCGCCTGTCCAAAGCAAAGTGATCCAGCTGCCCTGAAGCTCAACCGGAATGGCGATGGTAAAAAATGTGACTGCCAGCCCGGCTATGAGATAGAACAGATTCCTGTCGGAATGCCCTGACCTGTGAACGAGTACCGCTGCTACCAGATGAATGGCTGCATTGCCAAGGGTGAACGCGCCAAGCCAGGTGCTGCCGGTTTGATGGCCGGAAAGAATGGCATACCCAAAACCGTAAAATACAAAAGAGTTGGCCAGGATCAGCCAGATGTCAGATTGCCTGAAAACCTCTTCGCGGATCAGTTTATAGGCCAGTGCTGCCAGGTACAGGATCAGGAAAAAGAGAAACGCATAAGCCAGGGCGGCTGAAAAGTGTTCTGCTGTTGCATATTCGTTGGCGTACCAGGTGCCGAAAATGAGCCATGTAAATGTAAAAGCCGAAATCGTGAGCAGTTTCCAGTATTTATATACTGCAACCGACAATATACCTGTATTGATGATCGCCATGTATAAGAAGAGCGTGTTGATTGTCCCCTCGCCGCCAACGAGAAATGGCACGGCATATGCGCCTACAAGAGCTATATGGGCCACAACCTGACGGTTATACCAGAGCGATGCGGCAACGGTGATAATGGTAATCAATACCATAAGCAGGAACGCCGGCAGGGCTGCCAGAATACTGTAGAAACTGTACGCGGTAAATGTAATGATATAAAAAACCGCCATCGCGCCGCTGAACAGAACCGCACTGAACTTTGGAAGGCTGCTTCTCAGTCTCCATGCAAAAATGAGTATTGCAAATCCAAGCAGGTATCCCAGGCTGATCCTCATGAGCGGGCTGATCAGGTCATGGTCAATGGCATAACGGGTGCCGATACTTACACCAATGATGGTGATAAGAATGCCGACCTTGTTGATCAGGTTTTCGCCGATAAACCTTTCGAGGTCCGTGCGGATATATTTCACGTACCAGGATTCCCGTTGAATCGGTTCTGAGGCCGGCTCTTTTACCACAGCAGGTGCGGTTACGGTGCTCTGCACCGGATTCAGCTTCACGGGAGGCGTCTGTTCGCCGCCGGATGGCCGCAAGCGGTTGATTTCAGACCGGATCTCTTCAATCTCTGCATAAAACAGCTCCTGTTTTTTTTCAAGCTTATCCAGCTTATCGTAAAGCTGTTGAAGACGCGGGTCGTTTTCGGGCATCGCAGGTTCAGCGGGGTAAATGATTCTACAGTTAACGAAAATTCACAGTAATATACAATTGTGTTTGACTGTGATGAATGTGATTTATCTGATGGGTTTTGATTCTTTTATTATTTTTTTAGAATTTCATCATTAACAATCAGGCAATCAGTGAAAATAAAAGTTCAACAAGAGGGATTCATGATTAATGAAAAATATAAATATTCAGCATTGACGGGTGAAATTATTGGCTGTGCATTGGAAGTGCACAATACTCTTGGAAACGGGTTCCAGGAAGTGATATATCAGCGTGCTTTGGAGATTGAATTTAATGCACACAATTTGCCGTTTAGCAGGGAATTTGAGATGCCTGTGAATTATAAAGGGGTTCAAATAGGAACACGCCGTGTCGACTTTCTTGTAAAAGGGCTCATTTCTGTTGAAATCAAAGCAGTAATTGAGATACAGGATGTCCACCTGGCTCAGGCCATTAATTATCTGGAAGCCTACAATCTTGAAGTAGGTTTACTGATCAACTTTGGAAGCAAAAGCCTTGATTTTAAACGGTTGATAAATGCTAAATTTAAACCCGGTGTCTGAACTATGATGAATCTGATTCCTATGATGGACTGTGATAATAATCATCATAGTAAATCCTGTAATCAGCGAAAATCATAGTTTAAAGGTGATTGTTTGACTGTGATGGATGTGATTTCTCTGATGGACTGTGATAATAATCATCATAGTAATCCTGTAATCAGTGAAAATCATAGTTCAATGGTGGGGATGTATGTTGCTAAAGAAATGAAAGGCATTCAACCGCGACTCTGCCAGGAGCCCGGAAAAGCACCGGGCACTCTGGCAGGTCGCTAAGTGGAGTAACTTTACCTGAAATTCTACTCTCATTTTCGGGCTTCGGTTAGTATATTACAGCCATTGCACAACCGGTAATCCAAACTCAGTCAAGACCCGCTTCATGTACCTCATTTTCGACACAGAAACCACTGGCCTTCCACAAAATTATGCAGCTCCGCTCACCGATTTTGATAACTGGCCGCGCTGTGTACAACTTGCCTGGCAGCTTCATGATGAAACGGGAAAACTCCTTTCCAGCGGCAACCATATTGTAAAGCCCGACGGTTTTACCATTCCCTATAATTCCGAAAAAGTACATGGCATTTCAACCGAACGGGCACACCGGGAGGGTATTCCGCTGATAGATGTAATGGACGAATTCAGCAAGGACCTGGACCGCTGCACCTTTTTGGTCGGCCATAACCTGGAGTTCGATCTCAATATTATGGGATCGGAGTACCTGCGTATGGGAAGGGAGAATCCGCTGCAAGGTAAAATATCCATCGACACCAAGGATGAATCCACCGAATTTTGCGCCTTGCCCGGCGGACGTGGAAAGTACAAATGGCCTACCCTTGGCGAACTTCACGACAAACTATTCCAAATTGGTTTCGAAGAAGCGCACAATGCCGCTGCCGATGTAGACGCCACCGCGCGGGCTTTCCTTGAATTGGTGCGAATCGGTGTGATTAACCCGCAGCTCCCGGCAAAACCGGGTGAGATGAACCGGAATGCGGCAGACCTGGTCGATCCCGGACACTACATGCCCAAAGTGGAAGACCTTCGCCGCCGGGGTGTAACTGGCGATGACGACAAATCTTCTGTACTGATTGATCTGCCAAAAGAAAATGGTGCCGTGAATGTGGATTCGGCGTTTGTACACCTTCACAACCACTCAAAATATTCTGTGCTTCAGGCTGCATCAGACATCAAAGCCCTGGTGAAAAAAGCCAAAGAAGACGGTATGCCTGCTGTGGCGCTCACCGATCTCGGGAATATGTTCGGCGCCTTTCATTTTGTGAAAGCCGCTGATGAGGCCGGAATTAAACCGGTAATCGGCCTGGAAGCTTACTTTGTGGAAGACCGGCATCAAAAGCGGTTTACCCGCGACCATAAAGATAAGAGGTACCAGCAGGTTTTCCTGGTAAAAAACCGGCAGGGATATGAAAATCTTGCCGAAATGTGTTCACTCGGCTTTATCGAAGGGTATTATTATAAGTTCCCGAGAATTGACCGTGAACTGGTTGAGAAATATCGCGAGGGTCTGATTGCCACTACCGGCGGAATACTGGGTGAAGTGCCCGACCTGATTCTGAACCGTGGTGAAGCTGCCGCTGAAGAGGCACTGAAATGGTGGCACGGCTTGTTTGGGGATGACCTTTATATCGAACTGATGCGTCACGGGCTTGAGGAAGAGGAGCGAGTTAACAGTGTGCTGCTGAAGTTTGCAAAAACCCACGGCATCAAAATTATCGCCAGCAACAACACCTTTTACCTGGATAAAAAAGATGCCAAAGCACACGACGCTTTGCTTTGTATTGAAAATAACGACCTGATCTCGACTCCTATCGGCAAAGGGCGCGACCGGCGGTTCGGTTTCCCGAATAATGAATTTTATTTCAAAACGCAGGAAGAGATGAAGGCACTGTTCGCCGACCTTCCAGATGCGATCACCAATACGGCAGAAATCATTGAAAAAATCGAGCCGGTTAAGCTGAAACGCGATGTAATTCTTCCCAATTTTGAGCTTCCGGAAGGATTTGAGACGGAAGATGACTACCTCCGTCACCTCACACTCGAGGGAGCCAAGAATAAGTATACAAACGTAAGCGATGAAGTGATCGACCGGATTAATCACGAGCTGAACATTATTAAAGAGATGGGTTTTGCCGGGTATTTTTTGATTGTACAGGATTTTATCGCGGCGGCCAGAGAGATGGGGGTGTACGTTGGCCCGGGCCGCGGTTCGGCAGCAGGGTCGGTCGTTGCCTATTGCACGGGCATTACCAACATCGATCCGCTGGAGTACGATTTGCTCTTTGAACGCTTCCTTAACCCCGAGCGCGTTTCCATGCCCGATATCGATATCGATTTTGACGACGACGGACGCCAGCGTGTGATTGAATATGTGGTTGGGAAATACGGCCGCGACCAGGTGGCGCATATTATAACGTTCGGAACCATGGCTGCGCGTTCGTCTGTGCGTGATGTTGCCCGTGTGCTCGACCTTCCGTTAGCCGATGCCGACCGCATCGCCAAACTGGTACCCGAAACGATAGGTATCTCACTTGAGGATGCATTCAACGGAGTAAAAGAGCTGAGGGATCTGAAAGAACAGGACGACAGGCTTGAAGGTCAAACCCTCCGCATGGCCGAGACCCTGGAGGGGTCGGTACGTAATACGGGAATCCATGCAGCGGGAATCATCATTGCACCGGATAAACTTACCAAATTCATCCCGATCGGTACTGCCAAAGATGCCGACCTTTATGTGACCCAGTTCGATGGAAAGGTGATTGAAGACGCTGGTATGCTTAAGATGGACTTCCTAGGGCTCAAAACACTCTCTATCCTAAAGACGGCCATCCTGTATGTGAAGGAGAACCATGGCAAAGAGTATAACCTTGATGCTATTCCGCTGGGCGATGAGCCTACGTTTGAGATGTTCCAGAAAGGTGCAACGGTTGGCATTTTTCAGTTTGAGTCAGACGGAATGCGTAAGTACCTGAAACAGCTCAAACCGACCAGCATCAACGACCTTATTGCGATGAATGCGCTCTACCGTCCCGGGCCGATGCAGTTTATACCCGACTACATCCGCCGCAAGCATGGTGAAGAAGAGGTAGCTTACGATCACGATGACTTGCGGGATATCCTTGAACCGACCTACGGTATCATGATCTACCAGGAGCAGATCATGATGGTTGCACAGCGGATGGGCGGCTATACACTTGGTGAAGCGGATGTACTCCGGCGAATAATGGGTAAAAAGCAGCCGGAACTGCTGCCGCCAGAGGAGGAGAAATTCATCACACAGGCAGTGGAAAAAGGGTACGATAAAGAGACTGCCAAACAGGTGTTCGACAAAATGGCCATGTTTGCCGGGTATGGTTTTAATAAATCGCACTCGGCAGCCTATTCGGTGGTGGCGTATCAAACCATGTACTTTAAGGCAAATTACACGGCCGAGTATATGGCTGCTGTACTGAGCCACAACATGAACGATATCAAAAAGGTGAGTTTCTTTATTGAAGAGTGTCAGCGGATCGGCATCCCGGTCGACCCGCCGAACATTAATTCGGCAGAGGGCAGGTTTATTGCCAAAGATGGGCGTGTACAGTATGGTATGTCGGCAATTAAGGGAGTGGGCTCGGCGGCTATTGAACAAATTGTGATAGAGCGAAATGAAAAAGGATTGTTCCGCAGCGTTTTCGATTTCTCATCCCGAATTGATACTCGTGTTTGCAATAAAAAAACGATCGAAAGCCTTGCACAGGCCGGGGCGTTTGATTCATTGCATCAAAACCGTGCGCAGCTGTTGGCAAGCATTGAAGATGTACTAAGTTTTGCCCAGCGCAAACAGGAAGAAGAGAGGCTGAACCAGGTGAGCCTGTTCGGGGGTAGCGGAAGCGGCGGCAGTTTTTTGAGTGAACCAAAACTGCGCGACTGTCCGCCTTGGACGAATATTGAACGGCTGAATAAAGAACGGGAACTGATCGGTTTTTACCTGAGCGGCCATCCACTCGACAAATATAAAGAAGACACCCGCCTGTTTGCCAGCCATAGCCTTTCCGAAGAGGTGCTTGCCGGGCTGAACGATCGCGATTCGGTGAAAATCATCGGTATTATTACCTCGGTAAAACGGATTACCGACCGCAAAGGAAGGCCAATGGCATTTGTTCAGATCGAGGATCTTAAAGGAAGCACAGAGGTGCTCATATTTAATGATGTATACGACCGCCATCAGGGTCTGATAGCACCCGACACCATTGTATTGCTTGAAGGATCCGTTTCTAAAAAGGACGAATCACCGAAAATTATTGCGAACAGCCTTGAGAGGGTGGAAAATTTACGTGAGAAATATCAAACCCAGCTTGAATTGAAAATTAAACTGAAAACCGGGGAATTATCAAAAGACGACCTTAACCAGATGGCATCACTATTCAGCCTTCACAAAGGGGAAACCCCGGTCAAGTTTGAAATCCGGTCCGCTCACCACAAAAAACCGTTCAGGATGAATGTGAGAAAATTTGTGATTGAA
This sequence comes from Balneolaceae bacterium, assembly GCA_007694095.1. Classification (GTDB taxonomy): domain Bacteria; phylum Bacteroidota; class Rhodothermia; order Balneolales; family Balneolaceae; genus Rhodohalobacter. The sequence continues at coordinate 9,603 of RECI01000198.1, forward strand.
CCTAACAATGACCTTCTTCGAGGGCTTTATGATGTGGTTGGGAAAGAATCGGTTATATTGAACAGGAGCAATCAGCACGTTATGTAGGTGGGTTATGGCTGCCGGTGACAGATTTGAAAAAAAGGCTTTCCATGATGGCGCTAGCATCTTGCTTGTGCCCCCTACTACAGGTGACAGATCGGTTCATCGGTGATTCGGTTTATCGCAAATCAAAAAGGGGAATGACCGAAAAAACGAGTGGCGATGT
>RECI01000188.1 GCA_007694095.1 Balneolaceae bacterium
TTGAGTGTAATTGTGTTTTTCTGTGTTTCAGTGATAAATATTCAAAAACTATTCAGAAGGGAACACCTTTTCCTTCATTTCTTCAAACTCATCCAATAAGGTCTTCAGAGCTTTTCCAATTTCGGGCTGCCGCATAAAGTACTCGCCGATCAATGCAGAGTGAATGCCATTATGATACAATTTCTTCAAATCCTCCGGTTTATGGATGCCGCTTTCTGATACACGGACCACATGTTCCTGAGCTTTTCGGAGCAGGTTTATTCCGCGATGCAAGTCTACTTCAAAGGTGGATAAATTACGGTTATTTACACCTACAATCTCAACTTCACTCCAATTAATGGAATCAATTTCCTCTTCAGAATAGCATTCAACAAGCGCCTGCAAGCCAAATTCATTTGTTGCATTCAGCAGTTCTGACAGCTGGTTTCCTTCACATATGGCAACGATCAGTAAAACCGCATCGGCACCATAAGCACGTGCTTCTTTAACCTGATAAGGATCAATGATAAAATCCTTTCGAAGAAGTGGTACAGGGCTGATACGGGAAATCGTTTCCAGGTATTGAAGCGAACCTTTAAAAAACGGTTCATCTGTCAATACAGATATCGCCGATGCACCATTTTCAAAATAGGCTTCAGCAATTTTCAGCGGATTAAAATCTTCACGAATAATCCCCTTTGAAGGCGATGCTTTTTTTACCTCTGCAATCACAGAAACAGTACGATCCCGCTTCAGCGCTGCTGAAAAAGACCGCCTCTTCCGATCGTATAATTCAAATGATTCAAAATCTCGCGGTGAAATCTTTCGTTGCCGTTTTGCAAGGTCTTCTTTTGTCTGTTCAGTTATTTTTTGGAGTAAATCCATGCAATGTTATTTATTAACTTTCTGCGATTCTTTCACAAAACTTTCAAGTTTCTTCGCTGCTTCACCACTATCAATACTTTTTGCAGCCATTTCGGCAGCATGATTTAGGTCAGTAGTTAAACCTGATACGTGAATTGCGAATGCGGCATTCAATTCAACAACATCACGTTGCGCTTTTGTCGATCTGCCCTGCATAATATTCGTGATGATGCGCGCATTCATTGATGCATCCCCGCCATATAATTCAGTGAGTTTAACTTTTTCGTAACCCAATGATTCAGGATCAAACCGGATTGTATTTGACAGGACATTGTCTCGTAACTCATTGATTTCAGTATGTGCAGATAAACTGACTTCATCGAGCCCATCCTCTGAATGGACAGTGCAGGCATTTTCCACTTGAAGATTTGCAAGAATCCGGATCATATTTTTAGCGGATTCATTACTGAATGTGCCAATCAACTGATTTTTAACTCCGGCAGGATTTAACATCGGCCCAAGCATATTGAAGAATGTCCTTATTTTTAGAGCACGCCTTGCCGGCATCACATATTTTAAGGCCGGGTGAAAATTCGGTGCAAACATAAAAGCCATTCCTGTTTCATTGAAAAGTTTCTCTACCGCTTCTTTTTGGAGGTTTGGCACAGCTCCCAGAGATTCAAGTACATCATAACTGCCGCTTTTGCTGGATACACTTCTGTTGCCGTGTTTTAAAACCGGAACACCCGCTCCGGCAACTACAAACATCGCTGCAGTCGAAATGTTAAAGGTTCCTGACCGATCGCCCCCTGTACCACAGAGATCAACAGCATGTTTAGTATTGACCTCTACAGGAATTGCTGCTTTTCTCATTTCCTGAACAAATGCGGTCAATTCTGAAACAGTTGGCTTTTTCATCCTTATTCCCATCAAAAACGCGGAAACTTCTTCATTGGAAATATTTCCATCCAGGATGAGCCGTATGGCTTGAGCTGCTTCTGCTTCAATCAAGTTTTCAGCTCTCGAAATTTTCTCAAGAATTTCAGTAAATGTTTCTACCACAATAACTTTAACTAATTAATTAAATAATTTATATTTAAACTTATTCCACCAGACTGTTTTTATAAGTCAAACCGATCCAGTTTTTTATAATTTTCGGTCCTTCTACAGTCAAAATACTTTCGGGATGAAACTGGATTCCTTCTATCGGGTAATTTCTGTGCCTCAATGCCATGATGACTCCATCGTGGGTTTGTGCACTTACTTCGAGTGAATCTGGCACAGAATCTGGTTCAACTACAAGGGAATGGTATCGTGTCGCAATAAATCCGTCTGATACATCCCTGAATACCGTTTTTCCATCGTGGAAAATTTCAGAAGTTTTGCCATGCATCAGGCTTGGAGCATGTACCACTTTGCCGCCGAAAACCTGGCCGATTGCCTGATGTCCAAGGCATACACCCAATAAAGGAATTTCCGGGCCCAGTTCAAGGATCACCTGTCCGGTAATACCTGCATCTTCCGGCCTTCCCGGCCCCGGTGAAATCAGGATCTTCTCCGGATTCAATGTCCGGATCTCTTCTACAGTCATAGCATCATTGCGGATCACTATATAATCTTCTGTTACTCCCGCAACTATATGTACCAGGTTGTAGGTAAAAGAGTCGTAATTGTCGATGATTAATATCATAGTCCTGAGTTCTGAGTCTTGAGTTCTCAAGACTAACATTTATTATTAATAACTAAAGCTTCTGAACAATCCTGTTGCTTCCCGGATCGGTTCCATTACCGACTCGGCTCTTTTCCTTGCCTTAATACCGCCATCGCTAAGTACATCGCGAACATAATCAGGATTTTTTTCCAGTTCTTTTCGTTTATCACGGGCTTCAGCAAAGAAACCTTCAATAAGTCCCATTAATTCCTTTTTCGCATGGCCGTAACCATAACCACCGGCTTTATATTTTTCTGCGATTTCATCCGCAATATCCACCTCTGCAAAAAGCTTGATTAGTGAAAATACATTACAGGTTTCCGGGTCTTTTGAGTCTTCAAGCGGTGTTGAATCGGTTTGAATGGCCATTACTCGTTTTTTCAAAGTTTTGCCCTCATCGAAAATGTTAATCGTGTTGTCATACGACTTACTCATTTTCCGGCCGTCAATGCCAGGCACAATAGCAACGCTTTTCACAATATATTCTTCAGGAATAATTAAAAGATCTTTTTCATACGCCCTGTTGAGTTTCCCGGCCAGATCACGGGCAATTTCAATATTCTGTTTTTGGTCCTCTCCAACCGGAACCAGGTTCGAATGGTATATCAGTATATCGGCCGCCTGGAGTATCGGGTAGGTGAACAAACCAATATTGGGACTGAGTCCATTTGCCACTTTATCTTTATATGAAACACCTTTTTCCATCAGTGATACCGGTGTGAGGCATCCCAGGATCCAGGCCAACTCCGTAGTTTGCGGTACATCACTTTGGGCAAAAAATGTACATTTATCCGGATCCAGCCCCAATGCCAGGTAATCAAGAACAACGTCCATCGTATACTCTTCAAGAAGCCTGCCGTTATTAACCGAAGTAAGTGAATGATAATTGGCCAAAAAGTAGAATGCATCTCCCTCCTGCTGCATTCGGATGTGTTGCCTCATTGCTCCGAAATAATTGCCGATATGCAGCTTTCCCGATGGTTGAATTCCTGAGAGAATGGTTTTTTGTTTTGTCATTTTGTTTCAATTGCTGAGTATCAGGTATCACATAGTGCGAATCTCAATACACACTTTTCATTAATAATGATATCTATTTCGTTATTTGTAAAGCCACACTCAAAGCTTCCACAAGAGCCCCGGCTTTGTTTTTTGTTTCATCAAATTCTTTTGCCGGATCACTATCGGCCACAATTCCTGCCCCTGCCTGTATATATACCGAATCGGCGGTAACAACCATCGTACGGATGGCGATACAGGTATCCATATTTCCGGAAAAATCAAAATAGCCAACAGCTCCGGCGTAGGGGCCCCGTTTTGTCGGTTCCAGTTCGTCTATGATCTGCATTGCCCGTATTTTGGGAGCACCGCTTACGGTGCCTGCGGGGAAACACTGCATCAGTGCATCGACGGAAGTTTTTCCCGGTGAAATCCTGCCCACTACATCCGAGACAATATGCATCACATGTGAAAACCTTTCGATGGATTGGTTCCTCTCCAAGCGAACAGTTCCCGATTTACAGACCCGAGATAAATCATTTCTGCCAAGATCCACAAGCATGATATGTTCAGCAATCTCTTTTGGATCATTGCTCAGGTCAGTTTCAAGCGCCAGATCCTCCTCATGGGTACTGCCACGCGGACGCGTGCCGGCAATGGGCAGTAAACGAACCTCTTCATCTGTTACCCTAACCAGTACTTCCGGGGATGAACCAACCAGTGCAAAATCATCAAAATCCAGAAAAAAAAGATATGGAGACGGATTTACCATCCGGAGTGCCCTGTAAAGTGTAAAACGATCACCTTCAAAAGGCACCTCAAAGCGCTGCGATAATACCACCTGGAAAATATCACCTTCATAAATGTAATCTTTTGAGTGGGCAACCATCTCATGGAACCTCTGTTCTTCTATATTACTTTTTAGTTTTGATGAGTCCAGGTGAAAAACTTCCTGCGAACTTACACGGTTCGTTGTAGCCTCCTCCATTCTGTCTAATGCAGATATTGCATCGGAATAAGCCAGATCGAGATCTGTGTTTTCATCCACAAAAACCGTTTTAATCAGTACAATCTGCTGTTTTACATGATCAAAGGCATACACTTCATCGTAAAAACACCAGACTGCCTCGGGCAGCAATAAATCATCTACAGGAGTGTCTGGTAAACGCTCAATCTGGCGCACCGTATCGTAGGCTGAGAAACCGACTGCACCGCCTGTTAAACGTGGCAATTGAGGAAGCACCGGCTCCGAATGCTCTGTGGTCAAACGGTTCAGGGCTTCAAAATAAGTTTCATCAAGCCTCACTGTTGGCTTATTTGAAACAGTTAAGGTTGTAAATGTGCCATCAAAAATTAATTTTTGATAAGGGTTGCATCCCAAAAACGAATACCTGGCAAGATGTTCTCCGCCTTCAACTGATTCCAGCAAGAACGGGTTTACTGAATCTTCCCGAATAGAAAGAAAGAGCGATACCGGAGTCAGAATATCCGCAAGCATCCTGCGGGATATTGGAATAGCCGTGTAAATTTTTGCCAGTTCTTTAAATTCTGTTAATGTCATATAGGTGCCTAAAATAAAAAAACCCACTCCAGAAAACTGCAGTGGGTTCAAAAATTCATTCAAGAAAAATTTTATTTCATAATGATTCCACTGCTGTATGATCTAAGCTGTGCCACCACCATGCGCTATTTAATGACTTCATTTTCATGCTCAGAGAAACTATCGGTTCTTTATATGAAAATCAATAACGGTGTAAATTTGTTTAATCCCCGTGATATTTTTTTTAATGACTTACTGCCCTTCATCCGTCTCAAGAATACACCGTACTGAAAGACCGAAATCCTTTCTGTAAACCCCTCGCGATACCCCGCCTCGTGAAAAAACAATCACCCTGCCGTAAGCTTCAGAAATACTGAACCAGGTAGATGTCCAAAAGAAAGCACTTCTGCCAAGCGACAAAAATCTGCCGTCCGGATAACGCAAGCCAGACGGCATGCCGGAAAATCCGCTATCATTTGAGGCTCCCTCATTGGGAGATTCCCAAAAATCCAAACCGGGAATTCTTAATTTTCCCCCAATATTTTGATCCGTTCCGCGCCAGCCGGTACTATCAGCATCCGATTGTGTCATTCCAATAGTGATTTCGAGGGTTTTCCAGTCTTCATCACCTGGCACGATCCATCCTTCGGGGCAGATACCCCTGCTGTCAGTTACGGCAAACCAGTTGTAAATTTTACCGTATACTTCGTCATATTCGGAATTATTCGAATAATTTACCCATGCCCCGATGTTTGTGGTTCTCCAGTCTGCTTCCACGGGATAGTTAGGAATAGTGGTTCCATCACTATATTTTGACGATCTAAGATTATCGGCCATCCAGCACTGATCTCCGATTTGAATGGTTTGATAATTATTCCCGTCAGTATCGGTAAGGGTATCAGCGCACCTGAACTGGTTTGCTGAGTCATTTTGAGAATCGGTGCCACACTGAATAAAAGATGAAAGAGTGAGAGTAAAAACAAAAATTATAATCTTATGAATCGGATTGCTATTCATTTTGCTAAACTTATGTTATCTGATTCATTGAAATGTATGGTAATTTTCATACGTTGGTTGGAACGCTTATCAAATTTCAATCTATTTATTTTTTTCAACAGATACACCCTGAAGTTATACTAATATTTAAAGCGCTATAACGCTAAACTGTATCTTGCATTTTACACTCCACAAACTTCAGGTTTGTATGTGGTTTCCGTACCTTTTGGGTGCAAACAAAAAAAATATGGTTGAGATTGTCAGACGTAACCAGTTTATATGATGCCATTGTTGTTGGCTCCGGGCCGAACGGGCTTGCTGCCGGAATCAGGCTTGCCCAGGAAGGGCTATCGGTAAAAATATTTGAGTCGGAAGAAACCATTGGCGGAGGTTTGCGAACAAAAGAAATCATCAGGCCCGGATTCCTTCATGATGTTTGTTCGGCCATTCACCCTATGGCAGTTGCATCGCCTTTCATGAAATCCTTACCGCTTCAGAATTACGGTTTTAATTGGATACATCCACATCATCCTGCAGCCCATCCTCTTGATGATGAACCGGCAGCGATTCTTTATAACGATGTCCATGAAACAGCTTTTCATCTGGAAGATGATGAGAAAACGTATCTTGCCATTACACGACAACTGATTGAGAATTGGGAAAAATTGACGGACGATTTTTTAGGGCCATTACGTTTTCCCAAAAACCCATTAAAACTAGCTTCTTTCGGGCTCAAAGGTTTACAACCCGCGTCACATTTCCAAAAAAAGTTTCAAACACGCCGGGCTAAAGCGCTGTTTGCTGGTATGGCCGCACACAGTATACTACCATTGAATTCGTTTGCCACTTCAGCAGTCGCTTTGGTTTTTTTTGGTTCAGCTCATACCGGTGGCTGGCCTTTAGCTAAAAGTGGTTCACAATCGCTAGCCAATGCAATGGCTGCTCACTTCAGGTCTCTCGGAGGTGAAATTGAAACAGGGTTTGAAGTAGAAAGTATCAGCCAGCTGCCTCCCTCTCAGGCAGTTTTATTTGATCTGACACCGCTCCAGGTAGCCAGAATTGCATCGGAGCGCTTACCACATAAATACAAAAGAAAACTGAGAGATTATAAAATTGGAAACGGTGTTTTTAAAATTGATTATATCCTGAAAGAACCTGTTCCATGGAAAGATCATGAATGCAGACGGGCCGGAACAGTACACGTTGGAGGAACATATGAAGAAATTGCCGATTCTGAAGCGACAATGGATCGAAATGAACACTCCGAAAAACCGTTTGTTCTTGTGGCACAACAAAGCTTGTTTGATGAAACCCGCACACCCGATGAAAAACACACCTTGTGGGCATACTGCCATGTGCCAAACGGATCTGTTGTGGATATGACACATGCCATTGAAAACCAGATTGAGCGATTTGCACCCGGCTTTCGTGATGTAATTGACGAAAGTAGAACCATGAATACACTTGAGCTGCAACATTATAATGCCAATTATATCGGCGGTGATATAACCGGCGGGCGGCAGGATATTACCCAGCTGTTTTCAAGACCGGTTAGCTTATACAATCCATATGCAACACCTGCGAAAGGTATTTACTTTTGCTCATCATCTACCCCGCCCGGCGGTGGAGTGCATGGCATGTGTGGATTTCACGCAGCTAACCTTGCACTCAGAAAAGAGTTTGGTATTAAACAGAAAGACTGGAAATTTGATTTTTAAATAATGACAATTATTAAAATCAGGGTTTCTCAAATCCTCTCCGTTATCTGATGATCCGAAACATTATAGAAATGACCCGCAGCGGTTCCATATGGAACCAATATGGCCGTAAGAAAGGCGGATCAAAATGGTGGAGTGCTCTCACGATAACAATTGCACTCCTGGTTGGAATCCCTGTTTTTACAGTAGCTGCTAATATTTTTGTGTCAAGCGGTGATGTTTGGCAGCACCTTGCTTCCACAGTACTTCCTGCATATGTGATGAATTCGATTTGGTTGATGCTGGGCGTAGGCACCGGGGTGTTTGTTATTGGTGTTGGTACTGCCTGGCTGGTAACCATGTGCAGGTTTCCGGGCAGCAGTTGGTTTAACTGGCTGCTGATTTTACCCATGGCGGTACCAGCCTACCTGATGGCGTACACGTATACTGATTTCCTGGCATATACCGGCCCGCTGCAATCATTTATAAGAGAGTTAACTGGCTGGGGCCTGGGTGATTACTGGTTCCCAAATGTGCGTTCGCTGGGTGGGGCCATCATAATGATGTCTTTTGTTTTTTTCCCGTATGTGTACCTGCTTACCCGTGCGGCATTTCTTGAACAGTCTTCATCGCTGCTTGAAGCAGGCCGTAGCCTTGGAGCCACTCCATCCCAGGGTTTCTACAAAATTGCCCTTCCACTTGCACGCCCATCCATAGCCGCTGGTATGGCACTGGCGCTGATGGAGACCCTGAACGATTTTGGAACAGTAGATTACTTTGGTGTACAAACATTTACAACCGGGATATACCGAACATGGTTTGGCCTGGGAGAACGAGCGGCAGCTGCCCAACTGGCCGGGTTTCTTCTCATCTTTATCCTCTTTTTGATACTTCTCGAAAGATGGAGCCGCAACAAAATGAATGTGAAACAAAGTGGGGCTGGCCGTTATAAGCGTCTTTTTATATACAATTTAAGCGGCTGGAAAGCTTGGATTAGCACAATATTCTGTTCCATACCAGTTATAGGAGGTTTTTTAATTCCAACGGCCATTTTGCTGGATATGATGATTGCCAACTTTGATGCCGCTGTTGATGCACGGTTTGTACAATACAGCCTCAATACGATTCTTGTAGCCATCATCGCAGGATTTACAGCACTGGCTGTTGCCCTCTTGATGGCCTATGGAGTACGCCTCAGCCCGAATTTTCTAACAAAAGCGTCCACAAGAATTGGCTCGATGGGTTACGCCATACCGGGTTCAGTAATAGCTGTGGGGATATTAATACCATTCGGCTGGCTCGATAACACCATAGACGGCTGGCTCAGGTCTACTTTCGGTATCTCCTCAGGCCTGTTGTTGAGCGGCACCATTTTCGCCCTTGTTTTTGCGTATGTTGTCCGTTTTCTGGCAGTTGCATTCAATACTGTAGAAGCAAGCCTTGGTAAAATCACGCACAGTATGGATGAAGCGGCCGAGGGAATGGGCTACCCATTTGGTAAAATTTTGGGTAAAGTTCACATGCCTATGATGAGTGGGAGCCTTTTCGCGGCAATTATGCTTGTAATTGTGGATGTGATTAAAGAACTGCCTGCAACCATTATTGTAAGACCATTCAATTTTGATACACTTGCCGTACAAGTCTATCGCCTTGCCTCGGATGAACGCCTTGCTGAATCATCAGGTGCAGCCCTTGCCATCATCCTGGTGGGACTTTTACCCGTGTTTATCCTGAGTAAATCCATTGCACGGACCAGGAAAGTTAAAGAAAATTCAGGGTAAACAGAGATAAACCCAAAAAACCGTTAGGCCTTTTTTGCCCTTCGGGCAAAATTGTCATTGGTCAATGACAATTTCGGGTTAAATATAAATTCCTTGTATTTAATACTTAAAGGTATTGCAGCATTTCAGAATTGGGCGGGCTTTTCACTAGTGTCATGTCAAGCTTAAAGTGACGGGTGAGACCTGACAGCATTCCCCGGTGCTTTTACGGGGCTTCTGCCCCACAGGGATCCCTA
>RECI01000140.1 GCA_007694095.1 Balneolaceae bacterium
GCTGATCCCTTGGGATCCCTGCGGGACAGATCCGGTGGGTGCTGTCAGGTTGTGCAACGACCAGTCAGCATGCCGGCGTCTTTCCGGCTTCTGCCCCAACGGGATCCCCATGGGAACAGCGTCGGGGAACTGAACGGGAACAGCGTTGGGTGTCTGTGATATCACTGAATATCTATGCTCAGTATTAACTGATATCTACATCCTGCTATAAAAACATAAATTTTGCCATGCCGGCACAACGCTGACAGATCCGGTGGGTGCTGTCAGGTTGTGCCAAGACCTGTCAGCATGCCGGCGTTTTTCCGGCTTCTGACAGCGTCGGGGATCTGATCGGGAACAACGTCTGTGGGTGTGTCTTGACAATTATAAATCAGACTAATAATTTCATCAAAACGCTAACCAAGAGATAAAATTCAAGAGAAATGGAACCAATTGAAGAGGGTTATTTCTATCATATTTATAACCGGGGAGCAGGAAGGTTGAATCTCTATTGGTCACCCGATGATTACAGAGAATTCATTAGAAAATATCGTTATTATCTTTTTCCGGCTATTCAGACCTATGCATGGTGTTTAATGAACAATCATTTTCATGCATTGATCAGAGTCAGGACAGTTGATGAACAGGGTGAGCTTTTCAAATTGTTAAAAAAAGAGTTTGATTCGGGTTACTTTCATGGCAGCATGGATCCACAGGTAATGCCTTTCGTTGCATCAAAACAGTTAAGCCATCTGATGAACAGTTACACGAGATACATCAATAAAAAGAGGGAACGCACCGGAACATTGGTTGAGGGGCCTTTGAAAAGGAAAAAGATTATTGATGAGGCAAACTTTTTACATCTTGTTTGCTATATCCATCGAAATCCTATTCATCATAAAGTTTGCGCAAATTATACCGATTACAAGTACTCTTCTTACAACGATTATTTACAAAACAGGAATTTGGTTATTGAAAGAGAATGGGTTCTAGACCAGTTTGGGGGCATGAAGAATTTTTATGAAGCACATGAGGAATTTAAGCTGAGGCTGGACTCAGATGAGGATTTATATCTGGAATAAGTAAATATCGAGACCTGTCAGCATGCCGGCGTTTTTCCGGCTTCTGACAGCGTCGGGGATCTGATCGGGAACCACGTCGGGGTGTCTGTGATATCAATAAACTAACTCAACCCCGTACTAAACACTACTCACATCCTGCTATCAAAACATAAATTTTGCCATGCCGGCACAACGCTGACAGATCCGGTGGGTGCTGTCAGGTTGTGCTAATAGAAGCAAAAAAGGCCATTTTCGGTTGCCCAAAAATGGCCTGATTCATCATGTTCAACATGTTTTTATATCGGGATAGTTACTACTAAACCATCCGCATATTTACGGGATCCCATTGCATAACACGGTTTTCCCTTAAGCTTGTATTAGTGAGCAGAGATGGTGCTGCTGCCCGGAAGCCGAAAACCGGATCCTGAACTTGTGGCGCTCCATGCCTGATGGAATCGAACATATTTACGAAGTGGTCGAGCCGGGAGTCGTAGCCACCCGGCGCCCTGTACTCTTCCGTCTTGTTCATATCGGGCTTAAATTGCACCTTAGTATCCTGTTCACGGCGCAGGCGATCTTCAAATGCTTTTTGATCAGCTTCAGAGAAAGTAAAGATAGAATTATATCCCCGCACCAGTTCATTTATGCTCGGTTCACTGCGCTGAACCCTGTTTAATCTCAACGATGAACCGGGATTTACTTCGATTGATCCTTCATCGCCAATAAAGAGGAATTGTGTTCCGGAACCACCTCCATCAGCCAGGTTACTTTGCAGTACACAGGTAAATTCCGGATGATTCCCTGTTTCGGGATAGTGATACTGCCCGCAAACCACATCTTCAGCATCGCGCCCGTCAAGCCATGACCTCAGTCCACCAAATGCCGCAATGCGGGTTGGGCCGTAGCCATTAATGATGGTATGGATTCCTGAAAACAGGTGTACAAATAGGTCACCGGCAACACCGGTTCCATAATCATCATAGTTTCTCCACCTGAAAAAGCGCATCGGATCAAACGGCCGCTGTGTGGCATGGCCTAAAAACCCTTCCCAGTCGAGATTACTCGGATTGGCCTCTTCAGGAATTGAATATTGCCAGGCACCCAGCGAAGAGTTGCGGTTATAAACGGCAATAACCTGGTTCAGGTTGCCTATGGCCCCGGTTTTGAAAAGTTCGGCTGCCCGCAGGAAAATAATATCGCTGCCAAACTGGCTTCCCACCTGGAGAACTTTTCCACTGCGCCGGTGTGCTTCAATAACCGCGTTACCTTCGTCAATTCTTTGAACCATTGGTTTTTCACAGAAAACATGCTTGCCGGCATCAAGAGAATCCACAGCCATTTTGGCGTGCCAGTGGTCGGGTGTGTTAATTAAAACCAGGTCAACATCATCGCGGTTCAATATTTCGCGGTAATCCCTGGTTGTATAGATATCGCTTCCATATGCCTCTTTTGTACGCACCAGCCGCGAATCGTACGCATCGGCAGCGGCCACAAGCTTGACGCCGGGCACTTCAAGTGCAGTACGAACATTATAATGGGCAATAATTCCCATACCAATGGCTGCCACCTGAATGTGGTCGTTAGCAGCAAATTTCTTTTTCCACTCGCGCTGGTTTAGTTCATGGCTTACATCTGCTTTGGAAGTTTTTGGACTTAGCATAGCCATGCCGGCTAACCCAAAAGCACTATTTCTCAAAAAGTTTTTACGTGATAATTTTCCCATAATGTAACCTTTAACTTATTTTCTTATTTCTGTTATTCAGATCGTTTTATCAGATATAACTACACATTATTCAAAACAGAGATGTAAGTCAACAAAATTTGTAATCTGTTAAGTAGCCCGGCTCGTGCCGAAGGCATCCCCACGAGGCTGAGCCGGAAAGTGTGCCCCTCGTCTGCCGGTTGCTTTTACCGGCTGACGAGTCCCGGTTCAGGTTTCGAAGAATTTCGATTTATAAATGGAAGCTGTAGTTTACAATCACTGTGATTGAAGTGTCCATAGAATGAGGGGATTGGGGTTTGGTTCCTGCGATTCGTCAGCCGGTAAAAGCAACCGGCAGACGAGGGGCATAAAACATTTCAACACAACAACTGACATGACGTAATATGCTACATCACTTTATTTCCTGTCTTATTTCACAAAATCCATTACCTTCAGTATTATTTTCAGTCAAAGTTAATGCACTGACTTCGGGATATGGTTAAAGGTTTCAGGTTTAAAAAGAATGAGCGCGGATTTTCGGATAAAGCCTTTGTGTTTATGCGCAATACGATTATTCCGGCAACCCGGTATCTCTTTAATCCGAGGATTACGAATATTCACAATATGCCGCTTACGGGTCCATGTTTTATTTATGGGAACCACTCCAACTATTTTGACCCGTTTATGATAAATATGGGGCTTACCCAGGAGCCTACTGCCGGTGTTATGACCCGTGACCAGTTTCATAAAACCCTCCCACGCATTTTTATGGATAGCATCGGTATCGTGCCTACCAGCAAATATGTGCCCGAGCCCGGAATTATCCGGAGTGTCATCAAAATGATTGATCAGCGGAGGATGATTGTCATATTTCCCGAGGGCGGCCGCCGGTGGGACGGCAAACCCAAGCCCCTGATTGAAACCACGTTGAAGCTATTCTGGAAAATGCGGATACCGGTCCACCCGGTGCAAATTCACGGTTCCCATCTTGGCTGGCCCCGGTGGGCCGATAAATACCGAAGAGGCAGTGTGGAACTCCGGTTTCTCGACCCGGTACACGCGTCCGATTTTAAAGATTATGACACCTTCGCGGATTACTGCCGGGAACTGATCAGTTTTGATGAGTATCATCCCCCGGAAGACGCAGTGCCAAAATCCTGTAAAAAACCTGCTTCGGGGATTCAGCGGTTATTGTACAGGTGCCCGGAAACCGGAACGGATGGGGCCGTTTTTTCTCCGGACGGCATTAACGTCTTCAGCAGGGCGGCAGGTTATAAGTATAACATGAATCCCGCTTCAAGGCTGGTCGACAACCAGGGCAACACCATTTCTATCATCGGCCTTTTTGAGAAAATTAACCGTATGCCAATGGTTTCTGCCAGGCATGCAGATGGGGTGATCCTTGAAAAACCGGGAAGCCAGATTTACATGGTAGACACCGACCATCAGCTTGTTAAGCTCGATCGCGCTTTTGTTGAATTAAGAGATGACAGGCTGCTTGTACTGATGGGTGCAACTCAATACGACCTTTCACTTGACGATATCAGGTACATATCGGTTGAGCAAAATCATAAAATTACGGTAACAACACCAAAACAAACATTACAGATTGACCTCGAGGGATCCAGCGCGTTGCAGTGGCAGCTTTACATTAACCGCCTTAAAAAAGGCGAGAAACCTGTAAAATCGATCTGATGAGTTCCTGGTTTGTAGAAATTACCGCCGGTGAGTTTTTTCTCGATTTTGCCTGGATGGGCCTGCTTCTTGTACTCGCTACATGGATGCGAAGTAAAATCCGGGTTTTTCAAACATACCTTATTCCGGCAAACCTGATTGCCGGAGCACTCGGACTGGTAGTTGGCGCAAATCTGCTCGGCTGGATCGACCTCACTTCAGATCGCCTCGGGGCATACGTATACCATCTACTTGCACTCCTTTTTATCGCCCTCAGCCTGAGGGCGCCCCGGAAGAAGATTGGGCTGTCGTCCATAAAATTTGGGCTGATATTTATTTTTACCTACCTGATCCAGGCCATTATCGGGTTGTTGATTGCCTTTCTCCTATTTTATACAATATTGCCCGACCTGTTTGTGGGGATAGGTTTTATACCACCGCTGGCTTTTGGTATGAACCCCGGCATCGCTTATTCCATCGGCACAAACTGGGAACAGTTTGGGTTTGAACATGGCGGTATCGTAGGCCTCACTTTTTCAGCAGTCGGATTTCTCGTGGCTTATACCGTGGGCATCGGATTGGTGCGGAGGGGAATTAAACAGGGTATGGCGGCCTATCATGAGGCAGGGAAAGAGTTGTCGGATGATGTAAAAAAAGGAATCATTTTAAAACCGGTAGCAAATACCAGTGAAAAAATCACAACATCATCCGAAAACATAGAGTCCTTTACGTTTCATATCGGGCTGATTGGAGCCACTTTTGTTCTTACCTACGGAATTGTACACCTGATGGCATCAGGCCTGATTAAAGTGGGAGCGGAGCAGGAGGTTACCACGCTTTGGTCCTTTCATTTTATTTTTGCGGCAATTATTGCTCTTATTGTTCGAAAATTTATGGATTTATCCGGTGCAAGCAGATTAATTGATGACACAACAATGACCCGCTGTTCAAACCTCTTTATGGATTTTATGATTGTTGCATCCGTTGCAGCCATCAGTTTAGTGGTAGTGGCACAGTACTGGATACCGCTGCTCACAATTTCGGTAGCCGTTGCATTTGCTACATGGTTACTGATCTCCTATCTCACCTATGGCGCATTTCGAGAATTTGCCTTTGAACGGTTCGCGGCCATTTATGGTAATATGAACGGAACACTGCAGTCAGCCCTGGTCCTTTTACGAATAGTGGATTCGGAGATGAAATCTCCTGCAAGTTATAACCTTGTTTACGGAAGCGGACTCGCCCTGGTATTCGGCTTTCCTCTTCTGCTGCTCATCAATGCCCCTGTGCACTATTTTACAGATATCGTACAGGGCTTCTGGGTGGTTCTGTTTGCCCTGATCGCGTATATGATGTTATTGGCAATTGCATGGCAATACCTGAAACGCAACGGCGGTTAAGACTCAGCAACCTTGAAGCGTCCGAAGGACCTCCAAGCGTTGGGAGGGAATGAGGGAGAGAAGATTCGGAGTACAGTAGCCCGGCTCGCACCATAGGCATCACTGCGTGGCTGAGCCGGAAGGGAAATAAATTGAAAAATGGAACACTGATGAATTACCGGGGTGCTGAAGAACGGCCAATCGAACGGAGGGTTGTGCAGGGGAAGAGTCTTCCCAGCCGGGTCAGCGACCTTGAAGCGTCCGAAGGACCTCCAAGCGTTGGGAGGGGGTCAGTGAGGGAGTGAGGGTGATGATTTCGGATTTCAGATCTGCGCACAACATTCGTCAGCCGGCAAATGCAGCCGGCAGACGAGGATGTTAAAACAAATTCCCGATCAGTTGTTTAAGTCCGGGTACTATTTCACGGACTATATAGAGGTCAGGGTTATCATAAAACGGGCCAATTCTCATATAGAGCTGAACAAACTGATGCAGCATTGTACCGAGAATTGCATGGCTGAGGCCCATCAGCAATATATTGGGGTAAAGATAAAAGAGAAGCGACCAACAAAGACCCGCAGAAAAAGTAAAAAACATTAGCTCAGGGTTTGGATAGTGAAATACCGAAAACACAATTGAGGTAAGCAGAATTGTGGACAGCATTACGGCTGCCGGACTCTTTTCCTGAATCAGAGAGCCAATAGCTGCTTTAAAACGGATTAGAATAAATCCGAAAAATATGGTTGCCTGTATAATACCGGAAAAAATATATCCTCCGCCTTTTATAGCCAGCCCTTTCATGTTGATCGTTTCAAAAGCTGCCGGATTCGAGCTGAGTGTTAAACCGATCAGTGTTAAAACCCCGATAGATGTAACAGCAACATACGGTTTCCACGCGTTGACGGCAGATGCAAAATGGCTTTTATCGGCAAGTGAAACCCATCCGATATCTTTTTTGGAGAGTCCATGCAATACAATCGGTGAAAACCATGCCACATAAAAACCCAGCATAATCCAATACAGCCAGCTAACTGCAACCAGGGTAACCGAGCCCGCGATTTTCGGCCCGATATACCAGATGAAAAACTGAAAAAGCCCAAAGACAATGAATACCTCAGCAAACCCCCAAAGCAGGTGAATTGGACGTTTCATCATTTAATCTATTAATTTTTTATGCCGGTTAGTTTGAAAAAATGTTGTCTGCATAAACATCAGAAACATCAGAGAACCAAACAGGTTTGCGACGAGATCTCGCATGTTGTTATGATAATCGCCAACACCTGTGTCAGGGATTGTAAGTACCACCATATATTCCAGGATTTCAACAATAGCTCCAACTCCAAGTGTCATCAGAACAATAACAATATTTCTGAAAACAGGAATCCTGACATGCAAAGCATGGAAAATTTCGTTTAACGTGGCGGCAACAATAAACGAATTGATAAAATGGACATATTTATCGTAACCAATTCCGAAAATTACAGCATCGTATAACCTGTTTCCATCAACCGGAATAAAAGCACCACCAAAGTGCAGCAATACGGCAATTTGTATCAGCACCAGGATATAGACAGGTGCAAAAAACCTGCGGAAATACCACCAGCAGAGGCATACAAAGAGAATAATTGCAATTGCATAAATGTAAAATTCGTGAAGGTTCGCCGGGCCTCTGTATTCAACAAACCGGTCGTAATAGACAACAGCAGTGATAACGATAAAAAGTGCAATATTTACGATTGCAAAAATGTCGAAGCTCTTCAGTTTCCTGAATGGAGATAATCGTTGAATGCCCATTAGTATTCAGTGTTAGTTATATGTGCAGGCCATTTTACGGATCTACTGGTGATTTGCCTGCCAAATACCTGTCAACAGAACCGTTTATTTATTAGTTATTATTACTCATATTAAAAATTTCTGACAATTTTATCTAAAATTTATATGACAGTTATCTCCAAAATTATTAATATGATTAATAATAAACGAGGTAATGATGGACGAGGAACTGGGTGAAGAGGCCAATTTGCCGCTATTGCCTTATCGTTTCAGATATGCGGGATTTGCTTTAATTATCCTCGGTTTCGGAGCAGCCTATCTTTATTTTTGGGGCGGAAGACCAGCCTTCTTCGAAGTACCGGTATTCGCGATCGTTACCTCCTACGTTGAAACAAGATGGTTTGTAGTTGCACAGACGAACTCGCTTGATGAGATTTCTTTTCTTTTTTTCCTTTTCGGGCTTCTCTTTATCGGCTTTTCGAGGGATAAAAACGAAAATCACATTACAAACCTGATACGAATAAAAATCCTCTTTTATTCGGTTTATCTCACAACTCTTGTATGGGGACTGGCTTACCTCACTGTTTTTGGATGGCCGATTATTGTGGTGTCAGCATTTATTTTTGCCACATTTTTAATTGTCTATATCATCCTTTTGCGGCTGAGTCTTGTCATGTACTACAAGAACCTTATGTACCAGTAATTAAAAATTCCGGAGAATTATGAAATCAAATATGTTAATAATCAGCATCATCGTTATGTTTGCCGTGTTCGGTATCATCTCTTGTGATACTGTAGGGGGCGGATCAGGTTCCTCGAGTACAAATCCAATAGGCGGCAATCCTACTCCTATTGGTGAAGTTGGCAATACGTTTACTGTGCCAGCTATACCGGGTACATCTGACCGCAGCTTCCGGGTAGTTGAACAAGATGGGGCAACGTCTGTGATTCAATTTAGTGCTACCGTCACCAATCCGGCCCTCCTGCAAGTCGCAAATTACAGGCAGAGCTTTAGCGTAAATGGCAATGAAGTATCTGGCAGCATGAAATTCAGAATTACGTCCAAAGGGGTACAGAGCTTTACTTCTGATGGAAAACCGTTTACACTTGTTGAGTACGATGCTAAAAAAGGTGATAAATACACCTTAAAAAGAAGCGGCAAACCCGACCTTGTACGAAGGGTGGTGCATAAGTCCACTGATAATGATTTCTATTGGGGTTTTATGAATATTAGAACCATTCAGGTGGAAGAAACCGGCATCGCGAGCCCGGGCGTATCGAAAATCAAATATTACTTTAACCACCGGTTTGGCCTTGTTGGAATGGATGTTTTCTTTGAAGACGGATCCGAAATGCTGATGTGGGTGTACAGCGATAACGATAACTGATTATTAGAGGGTGGGTGATGGTTTGCACCCCTCGTCTGCCGGCTGCAGTTGCCGGCTGACGAATTTCGGTTAAAGTGAAGAATTACCTGAACTTTAAGAGTGAGTGACAGGTTATGACCCGGTTTTTCAATCCGGGATCTGCGCAGAACATTCCTCCCTGCTCCAACCTTGAAGCGTCCGAAGGACCTCCAAGCGTTGGGAGGTAGAGAGGGAGAGAGGGAGAGAGGGCGTGTAAATCTGAAAGCACCTACCGGATCTGTCTGCGTTGAAGCGATTTCAGACGAGGGGTGTGGATCTCGTATTACAGATCGGCGATCTCAGAGCTGGGGCATGCGCGGGATGCGGCCCAACTACGTTACCCACTACGTATTAACTTCGAGGTTCAAGAAAACTTCGTTGGATAAAGATGCGGGATACTGGATACTGGATTCGGTGTCAATCCCTGGATTGACTTGACCGTTATTAATGATTGTTAGTTTTGATTAAGGGCACAATATGGATATTGATACGCAGTTTAAAACGTCGTCATGTGAACAATGCGTACGTTAACCCTCACTCCCTCACTCCCTCACTCCCTCTCTCCCTCTCTCCCTCTCTCCCTCTCTCCCCTCCCGGCGTTGATCCGTAATTCGTCAGCCGGCAACTGCAGCCGGCAGACGAGGAGCTTGCGCATAACTCAGATCTCCGACGCTGTCAGAAGCCGGAAAGGCGCCGGCATGCTGACAGGTCTGGTACAAGCGCTATCTGGCCAGCAGCATTTTTTTTGACAGGACGTGGCGGTCTGTTGTTAAACGGCAGAGGTAT
>RECI01000225.1 GCA_007694095.1 Balneolaceae bacterium
TCTCATAAATCCATAATTTTTCGTATATATCGGTCATAGAGGGGTTCTTCAAATGCTTCAGAAAAAATCAGACTTCATATTTAAGTATCCGCCTAACCTGCAGGAGCTCGATCTTGCTACGATGGTGAGCATGTATCGCGACAGGGGTGAACCTCGCCGCGCTGCTCCCGGTAAATATCTTGCCTGTACAGTTAGCCATAAACTACTTAAACATGCAAAATGGTGGTTCGGAATATATTACAGCCAAACCGCATGGGACAGCCTCCTCACCAAATATTCTGAAGGATATCCTCTGACTGAAGCCGAAATGAACCTGCTTGGCCTGGTACTGGCACTTGAAGATGAACCTCCTCATCGGGAATTTGTCGAGAAAAACATCGGCGTATTGCCTAAACTGGCATACCTGATTGTAAATGACTTGCGCCAATTCGGGTTTATCCGTGAAGACGAACATGGTTATCTTACCATTACCCAGCATGGCGAACGTGCATTGCAGGGGATTTGCCGCAGGATATTTGGTAAACGCTTCATTCCTGAAATGCTTGATTTATATCAGAATAATCCCGGAATTTTTAAAAAGCCGGATCAACACAGTGATCAGGCTTCACTTTTTTAAAACAAATTTTATGGAAACATATCTGCAGGGAATCATCAGGCAGGCTCTTATAGAAATCGGGGTTGAGGAAAACCAAATTCCTCCCGTCAAAATTGAAAAACCCAGAGACCCATCCCACGGTGACGCGGCTACAAATGTTGCTATGCTGTTGGCCAAAACACTCAAAAAGAATCCCAGGAGCATTGCGGAACAGATTGTTTCAAAAATCCAGCCGGATTCCGGAAAAGTGAAAGCAGCCGAGATTGCCGGACCGGGATTTATCAACTTTAGATATGCGGATTACTTCATCTACAGCGAACTCAACACGATCCTCGATAAGGGTGGTGATTATGGCAAATCGGTCGAAAATAAAGGGCAGAAGTGCCTTCTTGAATTTGTGAGCGCCAACCCCACCGGACCACTGACCGTAGGTCACGGGCGAAATGCTGTTTTGGGAGATACCGTTGCCCGTCTGCTTGAATGGACGGGTGCCCGGGTGCAACGGGAATATTATTTCAATAATGCTGGCCGCCAGATGAGGATGCTGGGCCTCAGCGTGCAAGCGCGTTACCTTCAGGAACTTGGACAGCCCACGGAATTCCCTGAGGGAGGCTACGAAGGTGCCTATATCGGCGATATAGCTAAAGAACTGGTAAATGAATACGGAGACGCCCTTCTGAATCAAGAGGACGAGAAGGTGTTCAAAGAGAAAGCGGAAGCTGTAATTTTTGATGACATTCAGAAAACCCTGAAACGAATGAATATCGTGATGGATTCATTTTTTAATGAGAACACACTTTATGAAGACGGCTCCATTCAAAAAGTAATTGATGTGTTAAGGGAGAAAGGCCTCGCATTTGATGAGGATGGGGCAGTATGGTTTAAAACCACCGAATTTGGCAAAGACCAGGATACAGTTCTTGTGAAAAGTACCGGCGAGCCAACCTATCGCCTGCCCGATATTGCCTATCATGCCAATAAACTGGAACGCGGATTTGACCTGTGCCTGGATATTTTCGGAGCCGATCATATCGACACCTATCCCGATGTAATGAACGGAATTGAAGTTCTTGGATACGATAAAAATAAAGTTGAAGTTTTGGTTTACCAGTTTGTTACCCTTGTGAAGGATGGCAAGCCATTTAAAATGAGCACAAGGAAAGCCAATTTTGTAACGCTGGATGAATTGATGGATGAAGTCGGTGAAGATGTTACCCGCTTTTTCTTTTTGATGAGGTCACCAAACACCCATCTTGAATTTGATGTGAACCAGGCCAAAGAAGCAGGTGAAAAAAACCCCGTTTTTTACCTTCAGTACGCTCACGCGCGCATTAAGTCTATCCTCAGGAAAGTGGCTGAACTTGAAAAATTTGATGCCAAAGCAGACCTCACATTGCTGAATCATACAGCGGAGATTTCACTCATCAAAAAACTGATGAATTTTCCCGATGCTGTATCCAATGCAGCAGGAAGCCGCGAGCCTCACCGCCTGATTACCTACCTCAATGAACTGGCACAAGGCTTTACTTCATTTTACCATGATTGCCGTATCATTGGCGAAGAGAAAAACCTGATGCATGCCAGGATTCTGCTCGCTGAAGCCACTGCCCGTGTTATTTCCAACGGGCTGGGTATCCTTGGTATCAACGCCCCCGAAAGGATGTAGATTCAAAATCCAGGCACCAAATTTCAAACATTTTCTATCCGCAATTTTGACCTCGATGTTCCGGAAACGGAGTTTCTGTGGCTTATCTTGTTAAACCCAAAAAAGCCGTTAGGCCTTTTTTGCCCTCCGGGCCGACCCCGACAGGGCTGTACGGGACAGGCATTGAAACTCAATGATTTAGCTTTTTTATTTAAAGTAAGAATTCCTGTGAGTTTCAAAAAATAATCAGAACGACCTCAAAAACCGTTCGAATTGAGTAGCATAATGTCCGCCAAACAGGTTTACATGCACCAGCAGCGGATACATATTGAATACCGGTACCCTTTTCTCAAAGCCCGCTTCCAGGGGAGAAACCGATTCATATCCTCTGTAAAAATCCTCCGAAAAACCGCCGAACATTTTGGTAAATGACAGGTCAACTTCCGGATGGCCATAATAGACTGCAGGGTCTATCAGAACAGCGGTTCCGGCAGTATCAAAAAGGTAATTACCACCCCAAAGATCGCCATGTAGGAGGGAAGGTTTGCACGGAGGAATGATATTTTCCAGCTCTGTGGCAAGCCGGTTCCAGTTGGCATCCAGGTTTTTGGATAACCGGCCGGAATTAAAAGCCATTTTCATCTGTGGCTCAATTCTCTTTTCACGAAAGAAAGAGATCCAATCGTCATATTGTCCATTATACTGCGGCAGGCTTCCGATATAATTATCTTCATCCAGGCCAAAATATTCGTTACGCGTTTGATGTAGTTTTGCCAACTCAGCACCAAATCCTAACGAATTGCCACTGCTTCCCTCTTCAATATATTCGAGAAGTAAAAAAGCCGGTATGCCTTCCTGTGGATTGCCGGCAGCAATTACATCAGGAATACGCATTGAAGTTTCAGCCGATTTAAGCGTTGCTAATCCCAGTGCCTCCTTATCAAAAAAATCATCCGGGGCCGATGGATTGTATTTAAGGAAAAAACGTCCCTTATTTGTGGATATGAAATATGCCTGGTTGATACTTCCGCCGGAAACAGACCGATGTTCATTTATCGTGATTCCATAGGTATCTGACAAAACGGTGACAATGCTCCCGGGTAAATACATAATTACTTTATTTGATTTAGCGCTTACCTCAGAATAAAGTAAATCGCTGAGAAAATCATCGTGTAAAGCGATTGGTTAATAATTTTTGTATTGTAATATTTATAACAAACGAATTATTCAGAAGTGAATTCAACTGATTAAGCGGAGGAGATGAGAAAATGTGTCTTGCAATTCCCGGTAAAGTCATTTCTCTTGAGCCAGATTTTGATGAAGTAAATTATCCTGGCAAAGTATCATTCGGCGGAATAGTTCGCGAAGTAAATTTCTGTTTTCTGCCTGAAGCGGAAATTGGAGATTATGTGTTGGTACATGTAGGGGTCGCACTCAGTAAAGTGGATGAAAATGAGGCTATGCTAACCTTGAAGTATCTTGATGAAATGGGAGAGCTGGATGATTTAAAAACACCACCGGAAAAGTTAGGAGAATGGAATGAAATATCTTGATGAATACCGGGATTCTGCACTTGTCAATAAACTGCTTCGTAAAATCCGAAGTACTGTAACCCGGGAATGGAATATCATGGAGGTTTGCGGGGGCCAGACTCACGGATTGGTCCGTCATGGAATTTTGGATATGCTTCCTCCGAAAATCCGGATGATACACGGGCCGGGATGCCCTGTTTGTGTAACTCCGGCTGAACTGATTGACACAGCAATTGAGCTGAGTCTTAGAAGTGATGTGATTCTTTGTTCTTATGGAGATATGCTTCGTGTACCGGGAAACACGATAAGCCTGCAACAGGCCAGGGCCAAAGGCGGGGATATTCGTATATTATACAGCCCGCTGGAAGCGGTTAATATTGCAAGAAATAATCCCGGTAAAGAAATTGTTTTTTTTGCAGTTGGTTTTGAAACAACTGCGCCTGCAAATGCATTGTCCGTACTGCAGGCCTGGCAGTCCGGCTTAAAAAATTATTCGGTGCTTAGTGCACATGTTTTGGTGCCGCCGGCGATTGAAGCCATTATGAGTGATCCTGAGACAGTGATTAACGGGTTCTTAGCCGCGGGCCATGTCTGTACTGTGATGGGCCTGGGTGAATATCAACCACTCGCTCAACGCTGGAAAGTACCAATAGTCGTAACAGGGTTTGAACCTGTGGATCTGCTTGAAGGTATCCTGATGGTGGTTACACAGCTTGAAAAGGGAGAATACCACCTCGAAAACCAATACAGGCGTGTAGTCGGGAAAGACGGAAACCCGAAAGCAATCGAATTAGTTAATAAGGTGTTTGAGCACCGCGCGAGGGAATGGCGGGGAATAGGTGAAATACCGGTAAGCGGGTTATTTGTACGGGAAAAGTATAAAGACTATGATGCCCTCCGAAAGTTTGGTGAGATTAACATACAAGCAGAGAAGCAGACAGAATGCCGCTCCGGTGATGTTATGAAAGGTAAAATCAAGCCACCCGACTGTCCTCACTTTGGCACAAAGTGCACACCTGAATTTCCGCTGGGTGCCCCTATGGTTAGCAGCGAGGGCGCCTGTGCGGCATATTACCAGTACACGCAGTAATCATTGCATTTTAAACTTTTATGAATCAAAACCCCAAAGTACAATTGAATTGCCCGATCCCTTTTCAGGATTTCGATGCAATCACGCTCGGTCATGGCGGAGGGGGCAAATTAACCCAAAAACTGCTTGAAGAGGGTGTTTTTACACTTCTGAACAATGATTGGCTGATGAGCCAGGGTGATGCCGCAAACCTGTCTCTTGACGGTGAATACGCTTTGAGTACCGATTCATTTGTAGTATCACCAATTATATTTCCCGGAGGAACTATCGGTGATCTTGCCGTTAACGGTACGGTAAATGACCTTGCCGTAAGCGGTGCTGAACCAAAATATCTTACGCTCTCATTTATTCTGGAGGAGGGATTATCAACTTCTGAATTCTGGGAAATATTGATATCCATACGTGATGCGTGTACTCAGGCTGGAGTAATGGTGGTTTCAGGGGATACGAAAGTAGTAGAGAAAGGAAAAGGCGACAGGATTTTTATTAATACCACCGGCATCGGGAAAATTCATTCCAAAGCCAGGCTGGCTATGAAATATATCCGTCCCGGGGACAAGATTATATTGAGCGGACCACCCGCCCGGCACGGGATTGCCATTATGAGCAAACGGCAAGGCCTGGAGTTTGAAACTACGTTAACCAGTGATACCCGGCCGCTGCACCATATATGCCAGGAGATGCTTGAAAAGTTTGGAGACGGCATACGGTTTATGCGCGATCCTACCCGCGGTGGAGTAGCTACTGTTCTTCATGATATCGTTCGGCAAACAAAACTGGGAATTGAGATCCACGAGAATCGCCTGCCACTCGAAAATGAAGTTGCAGGAGCTTGCGAAATGCTCGGATTAGACCCTCTCTATGTCGCAAATGAAGGTATCTTTGTCTGTATTGCAGACCATAACATTTCCGATGATTGTTTACATACTCTGCATTCATGGGAATATGGTTCACAGGCTTCGGTTATCGGCAATATTGTAGAAGAACATCCCGGAGGGGTATTGATGCACAGCAACATTGGGGGGAAGAGAATGATGCCACAGGCAAGCGGAGAACTTTTACCGCGAATCTGCTGATTCTCCCCCTTATTCAAGAGCCTGGTGTCGCTTCCACGATAAAACCAGGAGTAAGTCATCCCCATAGAAGGGGCAGGCTGACGAGTCGATCCGGGATCATCCCAATCATCTAAAATAATTTAACTTTCGGAAAACTCGTCAGATAACTACGCGGCAATTCATCCATCTCATGACAGATGAGTAAAATTTCAGTATTATTTTGGATTTTTATATCCAAATAGATAAAATTTTGCCCCAACATTTGAATAATTCAATAATTCCTCATAATGTACCTCTATACCTTAATACGACTCTTCGTTCAATTTTGAATTTGATGGTATCGGGTTAGTTTTTCAGCATTAATCTGATGCTGCCTGAACAAAGATAGGTTCGTGTAAATTTTTCCAACTTTAAAAAAGGATGTTGGATATGGATGCACAACATGCAAATACTTATCTAATCGAACCACCCCGAACTCAAATGCTGAATCGTCTATGGGAATTTCAGCGTGCAAAGCAATATATCTCTGATGCCGATATTATAACACTTGCGAAAGATTATAATATATCTGAGATAGAGATTGAAGGGATTGTTTCTTTCTATCATTTTTTTCACCGAAAGCCCGCCGGTAAATATACCATTTACCTGAATAACAGTATGACATCCCACATGAAGGGATTCAACAGGATACTTGAAGCATTTGAACGTGAAACTGCTGCTAAAGCGGGTTCTACTGACCCAACGGGAACATTTGGTTTATTTCTTACACCTTGCATTGGACTAAGCGATCAGGAACCAGCGGCACTCATTAATTTTTATCCCTTCACCAATTTGAATACCCTAAAAGTCCGCAACATAATCACACAGCTGAAAAAGGGTGTGCCGCTTGAAGAGATCTATGACAAACCCAAAAAAAATATACTTTTCACCACCGAAGATAAAGCCAGTATTTTCTTTTCTGAATTTAAATCCGGTTCGGCAATTTCCAGCCTGGTTGCCCTCCAGCCGGATGGGGTAATCAACGCTTTAAGAGAAACAAGATTATCAGGAAGGGGCGGAGCGTTTTATCCCACATGGATGAAATGGCAGGCAGCTGCGGATGAAAAGGCAACTCCCAAGGTAGTGGTATGCAACGCGGATGAAGGAGAACCCGGAACATTTAAAGACCGAGTGTTATTGCATGATGTACCCGAAACAGTGATAGAGGGAATGATTGTTTGTGCGTACGCTGTAGGCGCAAGTTTTGGCCTGATATACCTGCGGGCTGAATACACATGGCTGCAAAACAGAATTGAAAAGGCTTTGCAGCGATATCGTGATAAAGGCTTGCTTGGAAAGAGTTGTGGTGGCATAACAAATTTTAATTTCGATATCCGACTGCAGCTCGGTGCTGGGTCCTATGTTTGCGGTGAAGAAACGGCGCTTCTCGAATCGGCAGAGGGTAAAAGAGGCGAACCCCGTACAAGATGGTTTTATCCTGTACAAAAAGGATATCTGAATTTACCAACAGTGGTTAATAATGTAGAGACATTCAGTGCGGTAACAAGAATCGTTGAACTCGGCGTGGATTGTTTTCGCAGCTATGGCATTGAAAAATCTCCTGGCACAAAAATAATCAGCGTTTCCGGTGATTGTAAATATCCGGGAATTTATGAGATAGAATGGGGCATGACACTTGGAGAGCTTCTTGATAAATGTGGTGCCGAAGACCCCCACTATATCCAGGAAAGCGGGCCATCGGGTACCGTACTCACATTAGATGAGCAGGATGTTCCATTTGCCATGTTTGCTGAATTCTTCAGCCAGCACATCAGATGTGGCGGAGCACTTACAATATTCAATAAAAACCGGGATATCCTCGACATACTGCTCAATTACGCCGATTTTTACAAGAAAGAATCGTGTGGTATTTGCACTCCATGCAGGGCCGGTAATTACTTTATTGAACGTAAACTTGAACGCTTAAAAAACGGGCTCGCCAACCATGAGGATATCGAAGAACTGAAGCAATGGAGCATCATCATGCGCCATACAAGCCGCTGCGGGTTAGGTAAAACAGCAACAAACAGCCTCATCAATACCATCGAAAAATTTGAAGAATATTTTGATGGTATGATACAGCAGGATAAATCCGCCTTAAATGTGGGATTTGATATGGAAGCAGCTATCCGTGATTACGAGGAATTTAAAAATTAACACAGTTTCGGAGATGGATTATGGCTAAACGTGTAAACATTACCATTGACGGCAGAAACATTTTGGCTGAAGAAGGGAGAAATCTTGTAGAGGTGGCATCTGAAAACGGATTCTTCATCCCCTCTCTCTGTTATTTTGAAACCATTGACCCGCCGCTGGGAACCTGCCGTACGTGTACCTGCAGAATTAATGGCAAGTTTAGCCCGGCGTGCACTGAAAAAGTCCGTGAAGGCCTTACAATAGAAGTGAACGCACCTGACCTGAAAGACATGAGAAAGGCACTGGTGGAAATGATGTTTGCCGAGGGGAACCATATATGCCCCTCTTGTGAAAAAAGCGGTAATTGTGACCTTCAGCATATGGGCTATGAACTTGGAATCGCAATCAGCCGTTTCCCCCATCTATTCAAAGACAGGCTGATCGATTATGATGCCAAACGGATGATTATGGAACACAACCGTTGTATTAAATGCATGCGGTGTGTTGTGGAAATTAAGAATGATGACGGCAAAAATGTATTCAGTTATCAAAACCGGGGCAATGAAACATACGTTGGAATTGATTATAAAGAAGAAAAAAAACTTACGCGGGAGCAAGCGGTTCATGCCATGAACATCTGCCCCACCGGGGCAATTATCGTTCGGGGAGAAAGTTACGGTATGCCATTTGGTTTCAGAAAATTTGATAAAAAGTCAACACGTCCCGATTATGGCACACCGGTTAAAAACAATAACAAACGTAATGGGAAACCTGCCAAAAAAACCATTGCGACCGTTTCCCTTGCAGGCTGCTTTGGCTGCCATATGTCGCTGTTGGATATAGACACCGAATTGCTCGACCTCGTGGAATTGATCTCATTTCATAAATCTCCACTTACTGACATCAAAGAATTTTCTAAACGGTGTGATGTAGGAATTGTAGAAGGTTCTGTATGTAATGATGAAAACGTGGAAACATTAAGGGCGTTCAGGGAACACTGCGATTTGCTTGTCGCAGTTGGAGAATGCGCCATTTGGGGTGGTTTGCCTTCCATGCGAAACAGCATTCCGCTTGGAGAGTGTATGGAAGAGGCATACCTGAATTGTGTAACGAGCGAAGAGGGCAATACCATTATTCCTTACCATAAAGACCTGCCAAAAATGCTGGACAGAGTTTACGAAAGCCGTGAAATAGTGAAGATCGATTATTTTATTCCGGGGTGTCCGCCCGATGCCCAGCATATTTGGAAAGCAGTTAAGAATCTGCTGTGGGATGAAAATTACTCTATCCTCTATTCAGAATTTAAGTACGACTAAAACAAAGGTGTTATCATGAGCAGAACCATAACGATTGATCCCGTTACACGAGTTGAGGGGCATGGAAGGGTAACTATCCATCTTGACGAACAGGGAAAAGTAAATGAGTCTTATTTTCATATTGTGGAATTTCGCGGGTTCGAACGCTTTATCCAGGGACATCCGTACTGGCAGGCCCCTAATCTGGTGCAGCGATTGTGTGGTATTTGTCCGGTTAGCCATCACCTTGCGGCAGCTAAAGCAATTGATCAAATTGTGGGTATCGACCCCGAAAATCTTTCCCCCCTTGCTACAAAGCTGAGAAAATTGCTGCATTATGCACAGATCTTTCAGTCGCATGCCCTGCACTTCTTTTACCTTGCTTCACCCGATCTCCTTTTCGGTATGGATGCCCCTCCGGAAAAACGAAATGTAGTAGCGGTTGCAGCGGAAAACAGGGAACTTGCCGTACAAGGCATAACCATGAGAAAATTCGGGCAGGAGCTGATTAAGGCACTGGCCGGTAAGAAAATTCATGGTACTTTAGCAATACCTGGCGGGGTTTATAAGACATTTAAAAAGAAAGAGCGTGATTATTTCCTCTCAGGAGATGAACTGCCGAATATTGAAACCATGATCGAATGGAGCTCGGCGATGGTGGAATTCATTAAAAACTACCATATCGAAAACAGGGATTTTCTTGATGAATTTGCTGCTTTTCCGTCCGGCCATCTCGGAACTGTGAAACCTGATGGTGCTCTTGAACTCTACGACGGTCTCCTTCGGGCAATCGGGCCGGAAGGAACGATCACACTGCCGGATGTTGATTCCGATGATTATGTACAGTATTTCTCAGAGGCTGTGGAAAGATGGTCGTATATGAAGTTTCCTTACCTGAAAAACATAGGCCGAAAAAATGGATGGAATCGTGTAGGGCCAATGGCAAGATTGAATATTTGCGACTACATACCTACCCCGCTCGCTGAAAAAGCAAGACTGGAGTACTTCGAATTTTCCGGAAAAACGGTAATCAACAGTACCATGTATTCCCATTGGGCCCGGCTTATTGAAACCCTGCATTGTGCCGAGATCATCAATGACTTGCTTCATGACCCGGACATTCTCGGAGAGGATGATTTGGTACGGGAAGGGCGCCACCGGCAAAAAGGGATTGGCATTATTGAAGCACCAAGGGGCACACTAACGCACCATTACGAAGTGGATGATAAAGGCATGATAACCCGGTGTAATCTGATCGTATCCACAACCCATAATAACGATGCCATGAATGAGGCGGTGAAATGGGTGGCCAACAACGTTATCAGCAAAAAAGAGGCTATAACCGAAGGAATGCTGAACCAGGTAGAGGTTGCCATACGTGCTTATGACCCATGCCTCAGTTGCGCCACACAGGCTTTGGGAAAAATGCCGCTGAAAGCCGAACTCTATGATCATGAAGGAAATCTTATTCAGGAAATCATAAAAAATTGAAATGGAAAAATTTCTTTTAATTGGAGTTGGCAACTCGGGACGGGCTGATGATGGCCTCGGCTGGTTATTTCTTGATGAAATTAAAAAACGATATCCCGGAATCTTTATCACTGAATATCGTTATCAGCTGCAGGTGGAAGATGCTGAACTGATCAGCCATTACGACTCAGTTCTGTTTATTGATGCTACACAGGAAAAAATTCCGGGTGGATGTGCATTAAGGCCTTGTGAATCATCAGGTAGTTTCTTTTACTCTTCTCATCTGCAAAGCCCTGAAGCGATTGTTTATCTTTCTGAAGAACTCTACGGCCGGACTCCCGTTGCCTGTACACTTCACATTTGTGGATATGAATGGGAATTGGGAGAAAAGCCGGAAAAAACAGCCCTTGAAAATCTTGAGCGGGCACTGCAATTATTTCATGACACGTTTTTTGAAAACGCAGGCCCTGCAATTTATAAACAAAAAACAGAACCTGTAACCTTATAAACATTATGAAAAAAATCAGAACATTATTTATTTCCCTTGTGATGGCTTTGTCCGCGTTTGGCTCACTGCTCTACGCGCATCCCGGGCATGGCGAAACTTCCGGCCATTCACTCATACACTACCTTACAGAACCCATGCATGTAATGGTACTTATGGCAGTTGTACTGATGATTGCAGGCTCATGTACCTGGTACCTGATCCGTAAAAAACGAAACGTGGCCGAGCGTGCATGAAATTACGGTTGTAGCAAATATCATAGAAATTGCCGAGAATGAAGCCCGCAAAGCCGGGGCTCTTTCCATCAGTGAAATTGAACTTGAGATTGGAAAACTGAGTTGTATAGAGAAGACAGCGTTTGATTTTGCCTGGAAGCACGGGATCCGAAATACATTGCTTGAACACGCAAAGCGGATAACCCACGATATCCCCGGTAAGGCTAAGTGTAAAACATGCAAACAGGTGTTTGAAATAGCAGAACTGTTTGACCCATGTCCACATTGCGGAAATTATTTCTCCGAAATATTGGAGGGAAATGAATTAAAAATAAGATCACTGAGAATAAAAGAATCAACCAACTTATAACGGATTGAATCATGTGTATAACGTGCGGCTGCGGAACGGATAGCGCTCATATTGTAACTGAAGGGCATCATAACCATGACCATGGCCATAATCATGATCATAACCATGATCATCATCATCACGAACACGGCCATACACACAGCCACCACCAGGATGTGAATGGCAGGCTGATTACCCTCGAAAAAGACATATTGCACGAAAATGCACTGTTGGCAGCAAGAAACAGGGGGTATCTTGACGCCAAAAAGATATTTGCCATCAATATGGTCAGTTCTCCCGGAAGTGGAAAAACCATGCTATTGGAGCGAACACTGACCGAACTGAAGAATAAAATAGATTTCAGCGTTATCGAAGGAGACCAAAACACAAGCCTCGATGCAGACCGTATCCGGGAAACCGGAACAAAAGCTGTGCAGATTAATACCGGGAAAGGATGCCACCTCGATGCTCATATGGTGCTGCATGCCATCCAGGAGCTGGATCCACCGGAAAGAAGTATCCTTTTTATCGAAAATGTTGGAAATCTTGTGTGTCCGTCCATGTTCGACCTTGGAGAAAATGAACGGGTTGTAATATTCAGCGTCACTGAAGGAGATGACAAACCCATCAAATATCCTGATATGTTTCACACATCCGGTGTGTGTGTAATCAACAAAACAGACCTGTTGCCATATGTTTCATTCAATGTGGAGACGGCCATGGAAAACGCAAAAAAAATTAATCCTGAATTGACATTTTTTACCACAAGCTGCACAACCGGAGAAGGCCTGGATGAATGGTATCACTGGCTGAGAACGAAAATACATAAACCGGTTGCCGGCTGAGATCAATCATGCCTACCTATCATATACGTTTCCGGGGGATCGTGCAGGGGGTAGGATTCCGCCCGTTTGTATATGAGAAGGCACGTGAGCAGGGGCTTAAGGGATGGGTAAAAAACAGCGGAAACGGCCTTGAAATCCGGGTTACAACAACTGAACACCGTGCACGGCAATTCTACAAATATGTAAAAAAAAACGCTCCTCCTCACTCACTTATCACAAAACAGAGTTTTCGTAAAGTTAAGGATCAGCCGTTTACTGAATTTACGATCGTTGAAAGTACCAAAGGGAAACAGGCCGGGACACTGCTCGCACCGGATATTGCCCTGTGTGATTCCTGCCGGAAGGAATTGAATAATCCGGTTGACCGGCGTTACAGGTATCCGTTTATCACCTGCCTCCATTGTGGCCCCCGGTATTCTATCATATCCGAATTGCCATACGACCGGCCAAATACAACCATGGCAGATCTTCAAATGTGCCGCGAATGTATGGTTGAGTATGAACTGCCCGGAGGTTACCGTCAGCACAGCCAGACCAACTCCTGCCCGGAATGTGCCATTCCATTGCATCTGTTTAATCAGGAAGCAGAAGAGATCAGCCAAAATGCAGATGACATTGTTGCAATATGTGTGAAAGCACTCACATCGGGTCATATTCTTGCCGTAAAAGGAATCGGGGGATATCTGCTCCTCACCGATGCAACAAACCGGCAGAGCATCGATACGTTGCGTCACAGGAAACAGCGTCCGGCGAAACCGTTTGCTCTGATGTATCCCGATATTGCCACTGCCAAAGGGGATGCGATTCTTTACCCGCACCATGAAGATGCGCTCAGGGCTCCGGACGCACCAGTTGTGCTCTGTGAACGCAAAGATAAACCTGCAAGTGGAATTTGCGGAGAACAGGTTGCCCCGGGACTCGGAACGGTTGGCATACTATTGCCATACAGCCCCCTGTATGAGCTGCTGCTGCAACAGGTTAAACGACCGCTTATAGCCACAAGCGCTAACATAAGCGGTGCCCCTATTATTTATAGAGACAAGCAGGCATTGGAATATCTCGGAAATCTTGCCGATTACATTCTGACGTTCGACAGAGATATCGTTGCGCCACAGGATGACAGTGTGGTTCAATACACATCAGCCGGCAATCGGATTTTGCTCAGGCGGAGCCGTGGACTTGCACCCAATTACCAGCCTTATCCTTTTAAGAAAATCACAAAGCCGGTTTTGGCAATGGGAGCTGACCTGAAGGGGTCATTTACATTGGCCGACAGAAATAAAGTGCTGATCAGCCAGTTTCTGGGGAACCAGGAGGCGTATGATTCGCAGGTATCATTTCGTGAAACACTGACGCACCTTCATGAACTCTACTCATTCAAACCGGGCATCATACTTGCCGATTCCCACCCCGGGTATCACAGCACTCAGATGGCGGAGGAATTGTCGAAGGATGAAGGAGCAGAACTGGTGTATGTACAGCATCACAAAGCGCATTTTATGGCGGTGCTTGCCGAAAACGGGCTTCTCAACAGCGGCGAAGATATCCTGGGATTTATCTGGGATGGCACAGGCTACGGTGACGACAACCAGATCTGGGGCGGTGAAATTTTTATCCGACAGCATAAACGGATATCCAGATATAGCCACCTGTCCTATTTCCCGGTATTGGCAGGAGATAAAATGAGCAGGGAACCTCGCCTTTCGGCCATGTCGTTAATACGGGATCTGCCGGAAGCGGAACATCTGCTGAAAAACTATTTCAGTGACCGGGAATGGGATTTTTATAAAAAACTGGCGGTATATCCGGAAAGGGTTTCAACAAGTTCCATGGGGCGGTTCCTGGATGGAATAGGCTGTCTGCTTGGTGCGGGGACCCATAATACCTATGAAGCGGAAACAGCCATGAAGCTCGAACATCTGGCCCAAAAATACTCCGGGAATAACCCGCCATATTATGAAATGAAATCAAAGAATGGAGCAATAAACTGGAAACCATTTTTATCCGGTATCCTGAATGATATAGAAAAGAGAGTGCATCCCCACGAGATCGCTGCCGGGGTTTTTCACAGCCTGGCAGCCATGATCTACAAGGTGAGTGAAGAAACAGGAATCAGCCGGCTTGCATTCAGCGGCGGGGTTTTTCAGAACGCAGTACTTGTAAACGAATTTATCCAAAAGAATCCCGGAAACATTGAATTGTACTTTCACAAACAACTGAGCCCGAATGACGAAAATATATCCTTCGGCCAGATTGCCTGGTATGAGGCGGAAATTGGTTGAGATGGCCTGATTACATCAGCACAGCCATAAACAAAATTCCGTGCTTTTCCGTGACTCTCCCGTAAGGGATCCCGTTGGGGCGTGGCAAAAAGTCAGACTTTGTTCTCAATGAATTCCAAAAAAAATGCATGGAATGCCGCTTCATTGCACGACATGTGAAAAATCTGCCATGATATGGAAGTTTGGAATTTGGAATTTGCCCCGAAGGGATCACTTTGTGGGAATTTCAGGACTATCCTGGTTACGTATCCACAAAATCGGAGAGTACTTCAAAGAACCGGGCTGAAGTTTTAATCCCCCTGTGAAAATCTTTTAGAGAAAAACTCTCGTTCGGTGAGTGAAGTGCATCCCGTGTAATTCCAAATCCCATTAGGATAGAATTTACTCCCAACACTTTTTTAAAATCAGAGACTATGGGTATGGACCCTCCCTCACGGCTGAAGAGTACTTCTTTCTCATAGATATCTTCAAATGCTTTGGCTGCTGCTTTCAAACCATAAAAGTCGAGGTCAATGACTACCGGATACCCTCCATGGTGTGCAATAACCTCCACAGTTACGGTATCAGGTGCGATGGACCTCACATAATCGGTAAACAGTTTTGATATCTTATCGGGATCCTGACCGGGAACCAGCCGCATGCTCACTTTGGCGGCCGCTTTTGCCGGAAGAACGGTTTTGGCACCCTCACCCTGGTAGCCGCTCCACAAGCCGTTCACATCAAGAGTAGGCCGTGCTGAAGAACGTTCAAGTGTGCTGTATCCTTTTTCACCATGCAGGGCTTTAAGGTCAAGGCTCCGTTTGTACTCTTCCTCATCGAATGGCAATGCACTATATGCTTCCCTCATTTCAGGTGTCAGAGGTTCCACATCATCATAGAAGCCGGGAATCTGTACAACTCCCTCTTTGTCTTTCAGTGCCGCAATGATTTCACAAAGGACATTGGCAGGATTTTCCACTGCACCACCGAAAATTCCGGAGTGCAGGTCACGGTTGGGTCCGGTGACATGGATTTCCATATAAGCCAGTCCCCGCAGGCCATAGGTAATTGATGGCTGGTCTTCATCGAACATGGCCGTATCAGAAATCAATACCATATCACAGGCCAGAAGTTCTTTATTCTTTTTGATGAATGGGATCAAGTTGGCAGATCCGATTTCTTCCTCACCTTCCAGGATAAATTTGATATTCACGGGCAATTCTGTTCCCGTTTTCATGTAAGCCTGAACCGATTTTATGTGTGTGAACGACTGGCCCTTATCATCACTCGCGCCGCGGGCATATACCCGTCCATCTTTAACGGTTGGTTCAAAAGGCGGGGTTTTCCAGAGTTCATCAGGATCGGATGGCTGTACGTCGTAATGTCCGTAAATCAGTACAGTGGGTTTGTCATTGTGCGGACATCTTTCAGCAGTGATGATGGGATGGCCGGGGGTATCATGCATGGTTACCTTATCGAGGCCAATTGCATTGAGTTGATCCACTAAAAACAGGGCTGCTTTTTTTACATCCTCTTTGTGTTTGGAATCGGTGCTGATGCTTGGTATACGGAGAAGTTGAAAAAGTTCCTCTTCAAATGTTTTGATATTCTCATCAATATAATTTTGTACGATACTCATGAATCAATTAGTCAGGTTTAGTTTATTAGAAAGATAGAAGTTTGATGTGTGAATTTCATAGGCTGAAAACAATAAATAAACATAAAAACTGTCAACCTAAATCAGGAAAAGACCTCCACAAATAACTCCCCCCTTTCTAAAGGGGGCCGGGGGGATTTAGGAAATACTTTGTCGAGCGGTTCATGGAAGGATTTGTTTAAACTAACCACGTGGTGATCCCTATTGGAAAACACTTTTTGTCAATCTGTCATTGGTAGTAGGAGGCACAAGCGAGACGCTCATCATGGTAATAATGAACGATATGTATGGGACATATTTCCAGACATATTACCAGGCTTGCGCCCGCTTCGGGGCTGCCGGCGGGCCATTGGCCTGTTACACAGGGCGCTGCCCTGTGCTGATGATTATGCCCCGTTGGGGCTTGTTTGCTGTCAGTCGTAGTCCCTCATTTTGACCCAACTCATTCGTTACTCGCCATTCGGTTTATCGGTCTTTCGGTCTTTCCCCTTCTTGATTGGCGATAAACCGAGTGACCTATTTTTATTCTGTGATTCTACCACTTTTTTAATGGATTCGGATGATATTGGAATTTTGTGATGGGGGGTTTTTAGTTTTTAGTGTTTAGTTTACCAGTCGAGTTATCGAGACTGTCGCTACCACTCCAGCTTTTCATTTTCAATCCTGATAAAACCGTTCAACTCTGCCAGGTGGCGGAAAAACACCGCTACTCTGGCAGGTTTCACTTTTCACTTTTCACTTTTCACTTTTTTACCCATTAAATTAGTGGTAGAACCAATTCTTTTAATAGGATACTATATACCAGCCCAATCAACAGGCCTTTTTTCTCCAGCCGGAATGGCGATATCCAGCCTGTTCCGGGGTGGAGGAAGCTGGCAGGTGGTGAATGTATTAAATGCACAAGGCGGATTGTAAGCTTTATTGAAATCGATGATTGTATTTCCGTTTTCATCCGGAAAAGGGATGATCATATACCGTCCGGCGTGGTATGTTTCCGTTTGGTTAGTATGATCAGCGAAAATGATGAATAATCCCGTGTTTGCCTCAAATGCAATCAGGGAATAATGATTGCCTTCAGCAAAAAAGTCGACATTCCCGGGTGAAAAACGCTCTACTTCTTCACCGATCACATTATCAAGGGTGATCGAAATACTGTCGGTATTCGCTGTAAACCTGGCCTTTAAATGCCACTCCGGTTTTACCGGGTAATAGGGGAAACCGTCAAACGCATCCGCTTTAGGATTATCTTTGTTGTATAATCGAACCCCATGATCATTTCCGCGGCTGTCAATGAACCATTCAAGCTGTTCATGTATTATACGCGGGCGGTTCTCACCGTCAAAGATTATGAATTCAGAAACCGGTTCATCATTGTGTAAAATGGTTACTCCTTCGGCAACTCTCATGGTAATGATCCCGTCTTCCAGTGTCATGATTCCGGCATGTTGCGGAATCGTCCCTTCAGGAAAAACCAGATCCTGGTCATTCCCGCTGCCAAAGCTGTTTCCACCCTCCTCAAGCCAGTAGATACCATCGAGCCGAAGCCAGTTTGTAGGCCCCTTTAAAACGTTGACGCGGTTATCTTTCCACTCCTGAAGTGAATCATAGTAATTTTCAGGCAATGGAGCCTGCCCGTGATCCCGATTCATGCAGCCGGTAAGCAAAAAGATTACTACGGCAGTCAATGCAAAAACAGGTTTGGTTAAAGTATTATTCATCGGTTACTCAGTGATCTGAAGGCCTGTCCAATCAACCGGGCGTTTTTCTCCGGTGGTTATGGCAACCGGGAGCCGGTTTTGAGGAGGCGGAAGCTGACAGGTTGTAAAGATATTGAACGCACAGGGCGGATTGTAAGCCTTGTTAAAATCGATGACCGTAAAATCACTTCCTGGTTCAGGATAATCAATGTACATGTAGCGGCCTGCCTGGTAAGTTTCGGTACGGTTAGTCTCATCAGCAAAGATGATGAACATTCGTTCTCCTCCCTCCAATGCATCCAGTGAGTACAGGTTCCCATCAATCGTGAATTCAAGAACTCCTGGTGCCGTAGCATCCACCTGCTGGCCAAGTACATTTACAATCGGGATTGTAGTGTCTTCAGCATTGGGTATAAAACGTGCCTGCCGGTGCCATTCGGGGTCAACCGGATATGAAGGAAATCCTTCAAACGCATCCGCTTTTTCATTTTCCTTGTTATAAAGGCGGATCGCTTTCAGATCATCGCGGGTAATAACGAACCACTCCAGGTTGCCATATTCAACTGCCGGAGTTTCGTTGCCATCATCCAGGATAAATTCCGATACCAACGCGCCATCATGAGAAATATTGACGCCTTCGATCGGAATCATTTTTACGATTCCGTCTTCAAGTATAAATGTACCGGCAATTTCAGGGATTGTACCCGCCGGAAATTGAATATCCGCATGTGCGCCGCTGCCAAACGTATTTTCACCCTCTTCGAGCAGGTACATTCCTGCAAGCCGGAGCCATCCGGTTGGTTCTTTGAGACGATCGATCCGGTTTTGTTGCCACTCCTCAACCTGTTCATGATAATTATCTGGCACAGGGGCAATACCTGGTTCAGTATCACTGCATCCGGAAAGGATCATCAATGCAATGAGGCCTTGAAACAATATTTTATTCATTTATTTACGATTTAATCAGACACATTCAATGTAACAAAATAAGTGCCATATATTTATCTCATAACGGTAACAAGTAAGCCATATTTAGCAGACTGTATGCTACTGTGTCTTGCAGGTTATTACCATGTCTTTTCAAAACTCTCTTTTGATGGGATTTGTTCATCTTTCACCCAGTAACTTTTATGTGCTGATGATAGCATTAGAGGATCTTTATATTGTAATCGTGAAATCATTGCCAGTGGAAAAAGGATTAAATAAAAAATCAGGGCTAATAATATATTGGGAATGATATAGGAGAGAAGCCTGGCAAGGCCCATCCAGGTAATATGGATCAGTTTACTGACACGATCGGAAATACCCAAAACCCCGGTAACAATTGCAGCAATCAGCATGAAATGCCAGGAAGTGAAAAAATAGATCACGATAAAACCGGTAGTGATGACAAGAACCGTAGACTTCGTATTTTCTTTTTGTTGCATAAGAATAAAAAGCGATGGTCAAAATAGGGTATAAATGAATGGTGCCAGTGAACTTCCGCCGCCTATCACAATCAAAATTCCCAGTAAAAGCAAGACAATAATCACAGGTGCCAGAAGGAATTTTTTCCTCTCCCTGATATAATAAAGGATGTCTTTAATGGTTTCCATCGCGGGTAATGATTACACTTATTAATAAAATACGTAAATCCGGTTTAATAGTGTATGATTCATCAACGGTATAAGTATGATAGTGGATAGACATCAAATACTTTATTTCTGTGCACTTTTCAGCAGCATATAATTTTCAAGTACCAGGCAATCCATTTCTGTGTTCATGAAGCACCGGTAAGCATCGTCCGGCGAGCAGACAATCGGCTCTCCCCTGACGTTAAAACTGGTATTTATCAGGATACCGAATCCGGTTTTCAGTTTGAATGTTTGCAGTAATGCCCAAAAGTCGGGGTTGGTTTCTTTATGAACGGTTTGGACACGGGCGGAAAAATCGACATGGGTAACTGCCGGAATATCACTTCGAAGATGATACAATTTCCCGGACAGTTCTTTTTGGTGGTAATCCTCAGGAACAGCATGGCGCCGTTCCTGTTTTACATCAGCTACAAGAAGCATATAGGGGGATGGACTGTTCAGATCAAAATACTCCGTGGAATCTTCAGCCAATACAGCAGGTGCAAACGGGCGAAAGCTTTCCCTGTACTTAATTTTCAGGTTCAGCTTTTTCTGCATTTCTGAATTTCTAGCATCTCCCAAAATACTCCGGTTGCCCAGTGCCCTCGGGCCAAATTCCATTTTACCGCGAAACCAACCGATTACTTTCCCTTCATCTATCAAACCGGCTGTTTTATCACACAACTCCTGAAAGTTATCGAAGTGTATATATGTGGCCTTGTATTTATTCAGGGTTTGAAGAATCTCCTTTTCAGAATAATATGGCCCAAGATAAGCACCATTCATGGCATCCTGGCTGTTCACCGGTTTTCTCTCCTGATCAAAATAGATATGATGGGCTAACAGCGCCCCGCCAATGGCACCCCCGGCATCGCCCGCTGCCGGCTGTATCCAGATATCATCGAATAAGCCGCTTCTCAGCAATTTTCCATTTGCCACACAATTCAGTGCAACCCCGCCGGCAAGGCAGAGATATTTGGCGCCGGTTAACCGTTTTGCCTCTGCCCCCATCTTTTCAACAATCTCTTCCGTTACCTTCTGAATGGCATACGCCAGGTTACAATGGTGCTGATTATAATCGCTTTCCGGTTTTTGTTTCGGAATTCCAAATAATGTTTCCCACCTTGATTGATGAATCATGGTGAGGCCGGTGGCATAATTGAAGTAATCCTGGTTTAATCTGATCGAACCGTCGTTCCGGATATCAACTATTTCGGATTTTATTTTTTGGATAAATGAATGCGTTTCGCCTGATTCCGGATCGCCATAGGGTGCAAGTCCCATGAGTTTATATTCTCCTGAGTTTACCCTGAACCCAAGAAAATAGGTAAATGCGGAGTAGAGCAGTCCCACCGAATGGGGAAACCGAAGTTCCATCATTTTTTTTATGGAATTTTCCTTGCCATGTGCAATGGAAGCCGTTGCCCATTCACCCACACCATCGATTGTCAAAATTGCGGCTTCACGGAACGGTGAAGGGAAAAACGCGCTGGCTGCATGAGACATATGATGTTCCGGAAACAATAGCCGAAGTTTTTTTTTATCATAGTTTTCAATTTCAGACAATCCATCCCGGATCATTTTTTTGATAAACATTTTCTCCCGAAGCCAGACCGGAATCGAGACAAGAAACTGTCTGAGTCCGCGGGGAGCAAAAGCGTAATAAGTTTCAAGAAGCCGTTCGAATTTTAACAGGGGTTTATCATAAAAAACAACGGCATCAAGCTCATCTATAGATGTACCGGTGTGTTCAAGGCAAAAACGGATGGCTTGAACGGGGAAATCTGCGGTGTGTTTTTCTCTTGTAAACCTTTCTTCCTGTGCTGCGGCTGCAATCACGCCATCAATGAATATCGCCGCGGCTGAATCATGATAAAATGCTGCTATTCCTAAGATTTTTTTTCCGGACACTTGGTTGGTCACTATCATAATATTAATATCTCAAAATAAACACTTTGCGCACTTTTCGTTCTTTGTGGCAGAAAAACATAGGGTAGTTACACAAAAACGATTACTCATCAAAAATGAATTTTTTGCAGAATTCTCATTCACAGATATGGACAGACAGCAATCATTCATCTGCAGTAAAAACCGCCTGGGTTTCGAGAAAAAACAACCCAACCTGAAGTAATAATCTTTCAGTGGCTGTCAGATTGGATATTTCTTCGATAATTGCGATTGTAAGTTCAGGTTGGTCGGTAATAATGCCATGTACACCTTTTAAAATAGCATTGATCATACCTTCCCTGTCGTTAATTGTCCAGGAATATACATTTACTCCCCTGTCAATCGCCCTCTTCATCAGTTCTGGAGTGACACCGGCTTGATTCACTGATAAAAATTGAACCGGCAACCTGCTGATATCCCCCCTTGCCACGGCTGATACATATCCTGTCTCTATATCAGGTGCCAGTTCGCTAACCTGTTCCACTGCACGAATATTCATTGATTTCAGGAGGACCTGGCTTTCCATTTCATAATTCCTGACCAGTTCGATAGTTTTTTCAGCCAGTTCCGGGTAAAAGCCATAATACTTCAGTTCAATCATCAGTATAATCTTGTTTTTT
This sequence comes from Balneolaceae bacterium, assembly GCA_007694095.1. Taxonomy (GTDB): domain Bacteria; phylum Bacteroidota; class Rhodothermia; order Balneolales; family Balneolaceae; genus Rhodohalobacter. Next base: position 22,567 of record RECI01000225.1, read on the forward strand.
GCCCGTTCTAAGTATTCACTCAATATTGGAATATGTAATTCCGAATCAGGATAGCTGCCGTCTGTTATGAGGCGCAGCTGACTGAGTTCTTCATCACTGATTTCAGTAATTTTTCTTGGATCGCCCGCAACGCGCATCAGGTCTTCATCATGCAATAGAACAACGGTGCCATCCGCAGTTAACTGTACATCAATTTCAACGATATCGGCACCGATAGAAACAGAGTTTTGCAACGCAGGCAGGCTGTTTTCAGGTGCACCGAGTGCATTGGCCCTGTGTGCGATAACCTGTATGTTTCTGTAACTTTCCGGAACATCCACAACAAGAAAGGATGCCGTAAAACTGCCGGAGATCAGAATCAAAATCAGCAGGAAAGCCCATACAGGTTTGGTCCACATTGTAAAAAGCCGCACTGTTTTATGTGTAAGATTTAAAAAACCGGGAGGCTCAGGCAGGAGCTGCGGCTGGCTGAAGCTGTAATAAAATTTGGTAATAATCACAGAAATCAACGAAAAACCAAAAAAGGAGATCACAACACCAGCCAAAAAACTTGTGAAGAAATATCCGCCTGCAATTAATGAAAGGAGCCTAAGCGATTCAAAAGAATTTGAAGCCCACTCTGTTATATAAATAAAAACGGACAATAGTATTGCATCTGTAAAAATTCGCAGGAAAAACCATGCTAAAGCTGCAAACCCTACTATTTTTAAGAATTTCAATGTTTGGCTTATCGGAGCGCGCCAGACTTTTTTTAAAGCTTCAATGAAGGATTTATCACCTTCGAGATAAGCCGGAATTCCCGGGAGCAGGCATGCAGTGATTATCAAACATGTGAAAAGCCAGGCCAGTACCCATATACCACCGAAGATAAGTGCACGGTACCACTCCGGTGGCGTGGCAATCCAGTAATAATTCAGGTCAAACTCACTTAAAAAAAAGTAGTAAACAATACCCAGCCCCATTGTGAGTGGTATGAGAGATACGATAAATCCCAGTACTGTAAGGGCACAAATTTTAATCAATACAGGAATTCTGGCTGCTACACGAATTGCAGTATCACGTACTGAAACGGTATCACCAAGCAGATGTCCGCGGGTAATTTGGTAGAGCCCGGCATACCTGATTATCAGGCCAACAGGTGTAATGAGTATGATACCAAAGAGATAGAGAAAGCCGGATGGTGATCTAAACCAGGTGTAAAGGTCCTCATTGCCTACGAATAACCGGTCACCCCTGAAAACTGCCCAATCGAAAAAAGAAGCCAATAGCGGTGCGATAAGTGCGCTAAAAACAAGGAAAACCAGGAAAGTCCAGCCTGCCATGGGTTTCCACAACTTCAACACAGACTTCCAGGAAGATGTAAGAAGGTCATCAAAAAAGAAATTGTACAGTTTTTGAAACATGATGATTGATGTTTCCAATAAAGATAAAATTCTATGTTGATTAATGTGTTGTGGGCACAGTGAATAGTGTTATAAACGGGTTGTTTTGCAACAGATGACTCAGATTTACACAGATAAACCCTCTGTGAAAATCTGTGCATTCTGTGGCAACATATAAACCTCATATTTGTAAAATAAAAATCGATGATTTATTACTATCATTCGTTCTTGTGACGGATACAAACCCGATGATGAAACACCAATTGATCTTTGCCAATGCTTAGCGTACCCATAAAAAATCAACCTGATGACACCACTTGCGGCCCTACATGCCTGCATGCTGTTTATGAATATTATAACGATTCGATTGATCTAGAATCGGTGATAGAACAGGTAATCCAACTCGAAGAGGGAGGTACACTTGGAGCTATGCTGGCGGTTCACGCCCTTCAGAAGGGATTTCAGGCAACCATATATTCGTACAACCTGCTTCTTTTTGATCCAACCTGGAAAGGGAAAAACCGGAACGAAATTATCAGCAAACTGAAAGAACAGGCAGCATTTAAAAAAGATATCAAACTTTCCATTGCCACCAACTCGTACATCCGGTTTTTAGAACTCGGAGGCAAACTGCGATTTGAAGATTTACGATCGGGCATCATCAGGAGGTATCTTAAAAAAAACCGGCCAGTTATAGCCGGATTAAGTGCCACCTACCTCTATCAAAGTGCCCGCGAGTACGGGCCAAACCTTATTGATGATGATATTCGCGGTGAATCAACAGGCCATTTTGTTGTGCTGCACGGCTATAACGCCGAAAACAGGGAGGTGTACATTGCTGATCCGTTAAAGAAAAATCCGGTTTCCGACGGGCAATTTTACAAAATGAAAATAGAGCGTGTGATTAATGCCATTTTACTTGGAATTGTAACATACGATGCCAACCTGATCATAATCACACCAAAACCATAGAACAAATATGCGCCATCTTGTCGTTGTAAATAATCCCAAAAACTGGCTCATTGAAATTCCCGGCGGGGAAGTGATTTCAGCAAAAGCGTATGTTACCGATCCTGTTTACACAAAGCTTCGGAATGTAAAAGTTTATAATCTCTGCCGGAGTTATCGGTATCAAACTCTTGGATATTATGTGTCGCTGCTGGCAAGTGCACGCGGCCATAAACCTTATCCGGATGTTTTGACAATACAAGATTTAAAGTCACAGGCCATCATACGTATCGTTTCAGAAGAACTTGACCAGCTTATCCAAAAAAGTCTGAAACCTATTCTCGGCAATCATTTTACACTCAGCATCTATTTTGGAAAAAATGTAGCCAAACGGTACGACAGGCTGGCACAAAACCTCTTTTCACACTTCAGGGCGCCCTTGCTTCGGGCTGAATTCAGCAGGAAAGAGAATATCTGGTTTTTGAGAAATATTCAGCCCGTTGCAACAAATGAGATTCAAGAGGATCATAAACCATTTCTTTCATCAGCGGCCGGAGAGTTTTTTAAAAAAAGATATTCCGGGCCCAGGAAAAAAGAACCCCGCTACGATATTGCAATTCTTACGAACCCGGATGAACCGCTCCCCCCTTCAGATGAAAAAGCGATTCAGCGTTTTATCAGGGTGGCTGAATCATTCGATTTCTATACGGAACTGATCACAAAAGAGGATTATTCACGTCTCAATGAATTCGATGCACTTTTTATAAGGGAAACGACCAGTGTGAATCACCATACCTATCGCATGGCACGCAGGGCAGAAAAAGAGGGGCTTGTTGTAATAGACGATCCAAATTCAATATTGCTCTGTACCAATAAAGTGTACCTGGCCGAGCTTTTGAATAAACATCAGATTCCCGCACCTGAAACCCTGATCATCAGCTCAATTAATCCTGAAATTGTTGAGGAAAAGCTGGGCTTTCCCTGCATCCTGAAACAGCCCGACAGTTCATTTTCTCTTGGCGTTGTTAAAGCTGATAATATCGATGAATTTGTCTTGAACGCCGGGCAATTACTTGAAAAGTCAGAACTTTTAATTGCCCAGCAGTTCATCCCAACAAGCTATGATTGGCGGGTTGGTATTTTAAATGGCAAGCCAATATTCTGCTGCAAATACTTTATGGCCCGAAAACACTGGCAAATCTATGAACGCTCAGGTGACGGCAAAACCCATGAGGGTTCAACCCAGACAGTTCCGATTGATAAAATTCCGCAACAAGTTTTAAAATATGCCCTGAAAGCTGCCGCACTGATTGGAGACGGCCTCTACGGTGTAGACCTCAAAGAGATTGACGGCAAAGTTTATGTGATTGAAGTAAACGATAACCCCAATATCGATTTTGGAATTGAAGACGCTATTCTGAAAGATGAACTCTACAAAATTATTGTAGAAGAATTTTTGAGGCGGATTGAAAAACAGAAGAGGATTTCAGAATGAACAGCCTGGTGGCCATTAACAAAAAGCGGCCTCTTTCACTGTTTGAGGGGTATGGTGTTGAGTTGGAATATATGATTGTTGATGATAAAACACTGAATGTGCTGCCCATTTCTGACCGGCTGCTGGAACAGGTTGCCGGCAGTATAGTCAGTGAATATCCTGTAAACAGTATGGCATGGAGTAATGAACTCGCACTTCATGTGATCGAAATAAAAACCAACGGTGCCGCGTCCGCACTAGAACCATTGAATGTTGCGTTTCAGGATCAAATTGATGCAATTGAATCCATACTGCATCAGTTTGATGCCCGCCTGATGCCGGGTGCTATGCATCCGTGGATGAACCCGTTTTCTGAGATTAAACTTTGGCCTCACGAATATAACCCCATCTACGAAGCCTATAACCGGATTTTTGACTGCCATGGGCACGGCTGGGCAAATCTGCAAAGTACACATTTGAATTTGCCGTTTCATGGTGATGAGGAGTTTGCAAAACTTCACGCTGCAGCCCGTATTGTGCTGTCATTAATTCCGGCTATGGCGGCCAGCTCGCCTATTGCAGATGGAGAACGGAAGCCGTTTCTCGATTTCAGAATGGAAACCTACCGAACAAATTCGCTGCGAATTCCTTCTATCACCGGAAATATTATTCCCGAGCCCGTGTTTACCAGGAAAGACTATAACCGGGAAATTTTTCAGCGGATGTACAGGGATATTTCCTCATTTGATCCGGATGGAATTTTGCAGGACGAATGGCTGAATTCCCGCGGCGCAATGTCGCGCTGGGACCGTGAAACTATCGAGATTCGGGTAATTGATATCCAGGAATTTCCCGGAGCCGATATTGCCATACTGGAGTGGATTGTAAACCTCACGAAAGCACTGGTTGATGAAAAGTGGTCTGCCGCTGATCAGCAGAAATCCTGGAGTGATACTGATCTCTTCAGAATTCTGATGGATGTAGTAACCCATGGCGAAAAAGCGGTCATAAAAAATGAATCTTTCCTGCGTCTCTTTGGCGCATCCGGTTCTGAAATTACAGCCGGCGAACTCTGCGAACATATTTTTTTGGATGTATTAAAGGATTATCCTTTTTCGGAAGAATCGGTAAAACATATTGAACTGATTTTTAATCAGGGTCCGCTGGCAAGAAGAATTCTTGATTCTCTGCCTGTTGGCTTCAGCAGAAATCACCTGTTTGATGTATATCTAACTCTATGTGACTGCCTCAGGAATGGAAAAGCTTTCGGAAGTTAAAATCATTATTACTTGTGAACACGCCGGGAAAGAAGTCCCTGGAAAATACAGGGAGCTTTTTGCAGGCCATGATGAAGTGATAAATTCCCACAGGGGATGGGATCCGGGTGCCCTGGAGCTGGCAAAGCATATATCAGCCGCGCTTGGGGTTACTTTTTTTGCATTTCCATACACCCGACTTCTCATAGAGCCAAACCGTTCTATCGGCCATCCGAAACTCTTTTCAGAGTTTAGCAGGAAACTTCCGGGGGATGAAAAAGATGAGTTAATCAGGAGTTTTTATCTTCCATATCGAAATAAAGTTCAAACGGAAATATCCACTTTGATCAAGAAAAACGGGCCGGTATTACATCTGAGCATTCATTCTTTCACACCTGTACTATCCGGGGTAACCAGAGACGTAGATATCGGCATTTTATATGATCCCGGGCGAAAAACTGAGAAATTTGTTGCCGGTGAATTAAAAAGGAGTTTAAAAAGAAAAAGCGATGGTTTTAAAATAAGGATGAATCAACCTTACAAAGGAAAGTCGGATGGCTTCACAACTGTTCTCAGGAAACAGTTCAGTGAAGAGAATTACCTTGGGATTGAGCTTGAAGTTAACCAGGCACTTTTATTGAACAAAGCCGTAGAAATATCCGGGCTATTAACGGCCTCAATTGTTGAATCGATACCTTTTACTGTTTTTAAATTTAATTTCTGACCAAAAATGACAGAAATTTCAAAACCCACAAGCACCAAATTTCAAACATTTTTTACCCACAATTTAGGCATCAACATACCGAAAAAGTCAAATATAAATGATACCAACATTTTGGAATTTGAGATTTGAGATTTGCCCCGAAGGGATCACTTTGTGGGAAATTCTGGTTTAACCGGGTTAGGAAAAAGTTGGCTAAGCAATCAGATACTTTCCCTGAGGGTCTAAAGGCAGGGTAACGGTAAAAATGGCTCCGCCATGGGGAGAGTTTTTTGCCGATATAGTACCCCCATGTTGGTCTATGATATCTTTGGAAATTGAGAGCCCGAGCCCGAGCCCGAATTTTACTTCCGATTTTTTTGTCGAGAAGTTCGATTCAAAAATTCTGTCGATTATATCCTCCCGGATGCCGGGTCCTGAATCCCGGATTTCCACCCATATTTTTTCATCATCATTGTTGCAGCGGATGGAAATGGCTCCCTTTTTACCCATGACATCTGCGGCATTTAGTATAATATTTGTCCAAACCTGGTTAAGTGCAGCAGGGTTTGCACGGATTTTGGGAATATCAGGCAGATCAATGTCAATATCGTAATATTTAATCCGGTTGCTGGTTAGCTGAAGTGTATCATGAATGCCCTCGCGAATATCTATTTCTTCCCACTGGCGGTCGGTATCTGAACGGCTGTAGCTTTTCAGGCTTTTCACAAGGCCGGCAATCCGCAAACCAGCCGATTCGATATTCTGGAACATTTTTCCCATTTCAAAATGATTCAGATAGAAACCAAGATCTTTTCCCTCCGACCAGTTTTTTACCTTTAACTCTTCAACCAAATCTTCAGGCAATTGAGCCAGTAAACGCAGTTCAAGAGCTTGTGCCTGCTGGAAATATGGTTTTACCTCTGCAATTTTTTGGCGCAGTGTTGCCGTGTCGGGATACATGGCTCTAATGCCAGCTTCATAGAGCTTTTTGGCAAGCCGGTTTTCTTTTTCCTGGCCTTCCAATCGCTCTAACAGGTCAGAAATTCGGTTTTCAAGTGTTTCGGTTGAACGAAGCAGGGATGCGGTCGGATTGTTGACTTCGTGGGCAAAACCCGCAACAAGCTGGCCAAGCGTTGCCATTTTTTCCTGGTAAATAAGGCGGTCCTGGGCATCCTTTAATTCCCGGTAAGCTTTTTGAACTTCGTTGCGCTCAGACCGGAGTTTATTGTTTGCCGAGTCGAGCTTCATTTGAAGAATAATCGTGTTACGAAACCGGTCGAGCAGGTTGGCGAGAATTAACTCGTCCATATATTTTCTGAACTGCTCGTTTTTTTCAAAAAGAAGATTTACCTCTTTTTTTGGAATTTTCAGAACTGTGGCCGTCTGTTCAACAATAGCTGTAGTTAGTGATGGCTCACCGGTTGTAAATGCAATAATGCCGATAAAAGAACCTGCGTTTAGCCTGGTGATCGGGTATTGTGTGTCGGTATGCGGCTTCTTTTTAAAAAGTTCCACAACTCCGTCGAGAAGAAGAAAAACATCCTCGAGCTGTTCTCCCTCTCTTAAGAGGATTTCATCTTTTTGGTAGGTTTGCAGGTATTTTTTTGTCTGGTGAGTATCATCAAAAATTCTTTTGATGAGTTGTGTGACTCTGCCTCTCTCTTCAATCCACTGCTTTCCTAATTTAAAATCCATGATTCCCCCTAATGATCGGTGATGGAGCCGCCCCTGCGAATGAAATCAGCTATCTTTTCACCATCCAGAATAGCCATATAACCGAGCGGGCTGTCTGCATGGTTAATTACGTAGTTGGTAAGAAGGTCACGGACTATTTGAACCAGTTCATTTTTTTCCCATGGTTTGGCAATGTAGTGTTTCAGTTCGGCCTCGTTAACAGCCCTTACAGTTTCCTGCAAACCGGCCTGGCCGGTGATCAGTACTTTTTTTGTTTCGGCTGTTTCGGGATTTTTTTGCATTTCCACAAGGAGTTCCACCCCGTTATCGCCCGGCAGCACATGGTCGCAGAGAATCAGCCCGATCTCTTTCCCATCATCCAGGATAGACCGGATGATTTCCCTTGCTTCCTCGGCGGTGTCTGCCATTTCAATAGGGAAAAATTCCTCGAAACTTGCAATGTCCCTGACGATTGAATCCAATACTTCCGGTTCATCCTCAACAACCATGATATAAATATTCTTTTCCATAATTCCTGAATTTTAAACAATGAATGGCCAATAAATAACAGCCAGTAATAATATAAGTGTTAGGCCAACCAGCCCAATAATAAGGCCGGATGTAATCATATCTTTGGTTTTTACCATCCCGGTGCTTACGGCTATGGCATTCGGCGGAGTTGAGATGGGCAATACCATCGCAAAACTTGCTGAAAGTGCAATCACCAGCCCGATCATAATCATTCCAAAAGGCCCGTCTATAACTCCGGATGTGGCAAGTGAGATAGCGAGTGGAATTAAAAGTGATGCAGTAACGGTATTCGACAAAAAGTTTGACATGATCAATGCCACTGCACCAAAGATTGCCAGCAGTAAAAGGTACCCAAAGGTATCCCACGCTATGGAGCCTACCATCCACTCGGCTAGGCCGGTTTCTTTCATGGAAATTCCAAGAGCGATACCGCCTGCTATCAGCCAAAGTACTTCCCAGGGAAGTTTTCGTATATCATTTTTTTCAAAAACCGACGTAAGTGTGAGAACGGCTACCGGAATGAGGGCTACGATAGCACTTCTGATTCCGTGAATTCCTTCAGTAACCCAAAGCAATACGGTAAGCCCAAATGTAACGTAGAGGATGATGGCATTCCGGCTTTTTTTCAGATTGCCATCCAGTTTAAGAGGTATTACTTCGGTTGCCGGTTGATAAAGCCTCAGTAATACCTGCCAGGCAAAAAGCAGCATGACGATGGCAAGCGGAGCGGCATACATCATCCAACTGCTGAACGCAATATCAAGACCCTGGTTGTTCAGTGCGGCAATCACAACAGCATTTGGCGGTGTACCAATGGGAGTTGCAATGCCACCGATATTTGCAGCAAATGGAATACAAAGAGCAATACCGGTTCGTGCGGGATCTCCGGGTTCCATTCTTGCAATAATAGGCAGGATAACCGTAATCATCATTGCCGTTGTTGCCGTGTTGCTCATAAAAGCGGAAAGTATCGCGGTTACGAGCATGAGCCCGAGCATAATGTATTTGGTTTGCGAACCAAACGGACGTAATAAAAGCCGGGTCATATTTTTGTCGAAGTCGTACTTTACCGAAGCATCAGCCAGCACAAATCCCCCGAGGAATAATATGATGATTGGATCGGCAAGAGTGGCTATGAAATTCGAGTATGGCAACGGGGTGTAAGCCATCGCGGAATAATCTATAAAACCTTCGGAGCTTAACAGGATTACCTGGAAAAAAATAACCAGTATAGACGTGGAGTAAATGGGTATGGTTTCAAACATCCAGAAAACGGCGGCCAACAGAAAAATACTCATCGCAAAGTGGCCTGCCAGTGATAACCCTGGAAATGTGACAAATAGTGGTACAGCAAAGCCGATAATCCCCAAAACCAGGCCGGCTAATTTTGATTTTGACATGAAAAAATTCTCTGCTTTTTTTTAAAAATTCTCTACAACAATTTAATCAAAAGAGAAACAACTAATAAGATACAATTATATAAAAGCGCTTTCTAAATGAAATAATTTCAAATTTTTTCCCCCATTCAAAACGTTTCTTATTTTAATCACATCCGCTCATTCCGTAAACCGGCATGATCAATCATCAGAATATGTTGTTAATATAGTTTTATGAAAAAGAAAGTTCTTGAGCAGGCAGAAATGCTTCAAATCCCGTCTGCGAAGCGCCACATTTTTTTATGTGCCGATCAAACAATACCGAAATGCTGTAAAAAAGAAGCCGGCCTTGAATCGTGGCATTATTTAAAAACCAGGTTAATGGAATTGGAACTCGATGGATCGGGAGGGATTTTGCGTACAAAGGCTAACTGCCTCAGAGTATGTAAAAGCGGCCCGATTGCAGTAGTTTATCCGGATGGAATATGGTACCATTCCTGTATACCCGAAGTTTTGGAGCGGATTATAACCGAACACCTGGTAAATGGTGTTCCGGTAAAAGAGTACCAGTTTGCAGAAAACCCGTTGAGATAATCATGTTCAATTTTATAAGAAAATGGCTGCCCGCACATGACGAGGCAGCAAAACCCCGTCAGCTATCAAAACAGGCCATAGCGATGCTCCGAAGAGAATACGATGGCACACCACTTGATGAATCAACGGTTCTTCCCGATCCAGTTTCCCAGTTTACTGTCTGGTTCGATGAAATACTTAATAAGATTAAGCAGGATCCCAATGCGATGGTTCTTTCTGTTTGTGATAACAAGAGCAGGCCAAGTTCAAGAACGGTTTTATTGAAAGGTTTTGATGAAAACGGGTTTATCTTCTACACCAATTATAATAGCAGGAAAGGGTTGGTGATGGAAGAAAACCCCTGGGTATCCCTTACATTTTTTTGGGCTGACCTCATGAGACAGGTCCATATTGAGGGTAGGGTTGAAAAAACAGATGAAATAACGTCGGATGAATACTTTCAATCAAGGCCGGTATCCAGCAAGCTCGGGGCATGGGCTTCTGATCAGAGCCGACCTGTATCCGGACGGAAGGAACTGGAAGAGAGGCTGAATAAAGCAGAGAAAAAATATGGCACTAAACACATCCCCAGACCGCCCTACTGGGGTGGTTACAAGGTAATACCGGAAAGGGTTGAGTTTTGGCAGGGCAGGCTCAATCGTCTGCACGATCGTATTTGTTACACAAAAAACGGAGATTACTGGCAAATCACCAGGCTGATGCCTTAAAATTTGTGAAAACTCATAAAATTTTGCGCAGTTAGTCCGTTATTCCTGTAAACAAAAGAGGCAGGGTAAGATGAAAAAAATAACAATTGCTTTTACTTTGTCATTCATAATCAGCATGGCTGGTTTTGGTCAGGCGACCTATAATGTGGCATTGACCGGGATTGAACATGTACCGCCGGTTGGAACACCCGCATTTGGCAATCTCGAAGTTTGGTTCGATTCTGATACACTATATGTGAGAGGTACATTTACCGATTTAGTGGGACAATACTGGGCCGGACATATCCATTTCGGCGAACCCGGAAAAACCGGGAATCGTCTTTTTCGTTTGAAAGCCGATTTGAATGAAAATCAGCGGGAAGGCAGCTTTCATGAGAGTGAAAATAAATTTGCACTCCGACCAGCACAGCGCCAGGCACTGAGGAATGGCAACCTCTATATTGTCATTTCTTCACATCGCCATCAAATGGGTGAAATAAGAGGGCAAATACCGAGGATGTAAAAGTTTAGTATTTTTATTAAGTTTACGGCCAAAAGAAGCAAAAAAATTCAAAATCCAAGCACCAAATTTCAAACATTTTTTATCCCCAATTTTGACCATTATCTCAACTTCCGCAATATGTCAAATATAGCTTGTAAACAGCTTTTTTAGTTGCTGCAAAGTCAGGGATTGAAATTCAGAAATATCAGGATCAGGCAATTATAAAAAACAGGTTTATTGAGAGTAAACAAAAAATTATCTTAATGGTTTGATTTTTTGATTGATCAAACATGTTAAGATATATCCAAAAATTTATATTTCTGATTCGAATCTTTTGGAAAAAACCTTTTACCGAAAAATGGATGTTGACCAGGGTTTTTTTACTCCTCGCATTTTTCAGGGTTTTGATTCTGTTCTTTCCCTTTAAAACTATTGCCCGTTATTTGGGCGAGCAGGGTAAAGAGACAACATCAGTAGATGTATATTCATCGTCCCATGAATTCATGGAAAATACTGCAAGGTTTATTAGTAATATGAGTAGGCTTGTACCCTGGGAATCAAAATGTCTGGTACAGGCCGCTGCCGGAAAAGTAATGTTAAACAGAAAGGGAATTGAGAGCACCGTCTATTTTGGTGTAAAAAAAAATAATGAAGCTGCATTGGAAGCCCATGCCTGGTTAAGGGTTGGGCCCAAAATCATCCTTGGCGGTGAAATTGCATCGGAATTTGTAGTGGTTTCAACTTTTGCATAAATAATCAAATATATTTTGTTTGCTAACTAATATTGATAAAAAAATGACCCCTGATACAATAATTAAAAGAACTGAAAAAGTACTTGCTTCCTCCATTGGCGATGAATTGGTTATGTTTGATGCAGAAGCCGGCAAATACTACGGTCTTAACCCTGTTGCTTCGAATATCTGGTCGCTTCTTGACGAGCCCAAATCTATCAATGAGCTGTGTGACCATTTGATGAACAAGTTTGAAATAACCAGAGAAAATTGTATAAAGGAGGTTATAGAATTTATTCCCCGTCTCGAGAGCAAAGGACTTCTTGAAGTTGTTAAGAATCAAGAATAAATCTTGTTAACCAGGTAATAACTAAAACGGACAAGATTCGAAATAACAATAACCTGCCTGGACCATTACATGCATAAACGGATTTTGTCCCATTGCCCGGCGCAGGTCATCACCGGTGGATTCATCGCTCCAATCCCACGGATGAACCGGGCCAAAAATATTGTATTTTAAATCGGTTTGATAGCCAAGATGCTCCCGAAGATAATGGTTTATGGCCGGTGTGAAGGAGTGGTTCCAGGAAGTGAGGGCCGGATCGTGTTCGTACCGGTCACCGGCGTCCATTCTGTCGATACCCCTGTAACGCGAATCAAGCCTGCCAACGGTGATCCCTTCGTCCCTTAGCAATTCTTTCCAGAAAAAGCCGGTTGGAATAGTAAGATTATGATTGATAATATGTTGTTTTGGAATTCCGGAATAACGGGAAACCAGATTTGCAATTTCGTCTCTTCGGTCGCCGCTTAATGCCCCTCCCATCGCAACAGCAGGCAGGTATTCCTCTATGGTAAACCGTTCAACTTCCGGAAGGATGTCGTACAGGTCCAACGCCTGCAGATCTTCGGAGAGTGCATCATGATACCACGCAGTGGCGGTATAGTAAGGCAGTTTCAAAATTTCGGATCGGGGAGTCATAGCCGGCGGCTCCAGTCCAAGGCCGGTGGGTGATACCAGGATAACCCCGTTCAGAAACATCCAATGGGCGCTTTGCAAGCGGTGCGCAAGGCCGGCAACGCGGTTTGTGCCGTAACTTTCCCCTTTCAGATATTTCGGGGATACCCACCTGTTGTGCCGCCCCACGAAATTATCAATCCATTCGGCCAGGTACTCAATATCTGCGTTCACACCAAAAAACATATCCCGTACGGCGGTAATAGACGTAAAAAAGGGATGCCAGCGGCTTGCCGTCTTCACCCCAAACCGGCTGGGTGCCTGCTTTTGCACGATAGGGTATCCGCTCCCCATGTACGGTTACATAATCGTCGGTTTCCACGTAGCTGTCGATTTCCAAAAACCTTTCCTGTGTACTGCCTGACGAAATGATCAGGAGGGCTAATGATAAACTGATAAGAAAAGTGAACGCAGGTTTCATAAAATAGGGAAATGATAAAGTTCTGATTGCAGGATTCAATATAAATGCAGCCGTATTTAGCTGTAAAACTTTTGGCTTATTCATGGCGAATAATCTTCTGTTTCACCATTTCAATAATTTCTGCTAATTTGATACCTATATTGATGAATATTTCAAGGTATGATTAATCACATAAGCAGGGAAACGTTACGCCACCGCCACCGCCTCTCCCATCAGCAGATTGATGACATATTGAATGAAAAAACCGGTAAAAAATATTTGCCGGAAAAAATGGTACAATTGAATAAACTGAGTCAGTTTTTTGATCTCACCAGTGAATTTGACAAACATAACCTTTGGTATGTGAATTTAAAGGGACCGCTGTTATCCCAGCGTATTTATGATGACCCTGCCGTAAGGATATGGCGTGATTTTGATTTTTTGACCAAACC
>RECI01000292.1 GCA_007694095.1 Balneolaceae bacterium
CGGGATCTTCGACTTTCAGGGCTGAAAACGCCATTTTCCACAAATCTGTCAACGGTAGCATAGACCTTTGCAGCGATAGCGTAAAAGGTCGAAGTCGAGCTCATCTTTTGAACGCGAAAGCGAGATCTCCCTTTTTACGGGTAGTTCATAATTTTTTTAACCGTTTTGGACAGATATGCGGCAATATTCTTTATTGTAAAAATTATCAACCAAGATGTTGATAAGTCTTAAAAATAGCTGTAATATTTAAAGCTAAGAATTACTTGAATATTTATTGATATTGAGACTGTGTAATGTTTGAAGATTTGTCTTCTAAAATAGAATCAGCCGTACAGTCCCTTAAGGGACAATCACGCATCACCGATGTTAACATCGCAGAAACAGTGCGTGAAATTCGCCGGGCCCTCCTCGATGCCGATGTGAACCTTGAAGTTGCACGCCAGTTCACCAATGATATCAAAGAAACCGTGATGGGCTCCGATGTTTTGACGAGCGTGAACCCGGGCCAGCAATTCACCAAAATTGTTTATGATGAAATGGTGAAAATGCTTGGGAAAGAGAGATCCGATATTGCCGTGGCCCACACCCCGCCAACTGTAATTTTGATTGCAGGACTTCAGGGATCAGGTAAAACCACGTTTGCCGCAAAACTTGCACTCTACCTCAAAAAAGAAAATAAACGCAACCCGATTCTTGCCGCGGCCGATGTGTACCGCCCGGCTGCAATCAACCAGCTAAAAACCCTTGCCGGGGAAATTAATATCCCGGTTTACTCGATTGAACAAAAAGATGCCGTTCGCGTTGCACGTGAGGCCGTTTCCATGGCAAAAAGCCTCGCACTCGATACGGTAATTATTGATACGGCGGGCCGTCTTCACGTGGATGAAAAGATGATGGCTGAGGTTGCTGAGATCAAAAAAGCAGTAAATCCGCACGAAATCCTCTTTGTGGTGGATGCCATGACCGGGCAGGATGCCGTAAATACTGCAAAGGCTTTTAACGAAACCATCAACTTCGATGGAGTTGTGCTAACCAAAATGGATGGGGATACTCGCGGGGGTGCGGCATTATCCATCCGCAATGTGGTTCAGAAGCCGATCAAATTTATGAGTACGGGCGAAAAGCTCGATGCACTGTCACCATTTTACCCTGACCGCCTTGCTCAGCGTATTCTCGGTATGGGTGATGTGGTTTCTCTTGTTGAAAAAGCCCAAAAAGAATTTGACGAAAAGCAGGCTGAACAGCTGCAGAAAAAAATCCGCTCCGATAAGTTCGATCTTGAGGATTTTTACGAGCAGATACAAAAAATCAAAAAAATGGGGAGCATTACCGACCTGGTCGGGATGATTCCCGGCGCCAGCAAAGCGGTTAAAGATGCAGACCTCAGTGAAGATACATTTAAGCCGATTGAAGCGATCATCAATTCGATGACACCAGAAGAACGCCAGAACCCTGACCTGCTCAATGGCAGCAGGAGACGTCGAATAGCAAAAGGCTCCGGAACTACCGTTCGCGAAATCAACGAACTGATGAAACAGTTCGACCAGATGAAGAAAATGATGAAAACCATGAGTAAAATGGGCAAAATGGGTAGGGCAATGGAGGGGTTGAAAAACCTGCCCTTAGGTAGGTAGATAATTACCACAACGTCACTCCACACTTGATCAGGAATCTCCAAACTATACAGGGGAGGGGAAATCAGGAACAAGCAGGTAATGACAAAAAAAGACACAACAATTTTATAGCAAAACATAAACATACAGGAACAAACCATTGATTAAATTAAGATTACAACGAAAAGGAAGAAAGAAGAGGCCTTTTTACCACATTGTGGTTGCCGATAGCCGCTCACCACGTGATGGCCGAATTATTGAAATGCTTGGCCGCTTCGATAACGTAAGCGAGAAAAAAGAACTCACGTACGATGAAGAGCGTATTATCCATTGGTTAAAAATTGGCGCACAGCCGAGTAATACCGTTCGCAGTATCCTGAAGAGTGAAGGTATTCTCTATAAAATGCACCTTATGCGCTGGGGCAAAACCGATGAAGAAATTGAAGCTGCCCTGGAAGCATGGAGAGCTGAACGAGAAGTAACGGTATCTGACAAAGAGTCGAGCAGGAGGGTCCAGCAAAAAGAACTGTTAAAAGCCGAAGAAAAAGCTTATAAGCAGCAGATTGAAGAAAAAGCAGCAAAGGCTGCAAAAGAATTAGAGAAGAAAAAAGAAACCCAGGCAAAAGCAGCGGAAGCCGCTGAAGAAGAAGTGGCTGCAGAAACTGAAGATACTGCCGTTGAAGCTGAAGTTGCGAAGGATGAAGCTGCTGAAGAAACCGCAACTGCGGAAACAACACAGGAATCCGTTGATGAGGATAAAAAAGAGGAAATTGCGGCTGAAATAGCTGAAGAAGAGGCTCCAAAAGATGAAGTGATTGAAGAACCCGTCGCTGAAGCTGAAACTACTGTTGATGCAGAAGAAAAAGTAGCTAAGGTGGAATCAGAGCCTGTAGCCGAAGCTGAAGAAACAGCCGTTGAAGAGCCTGAGGCTGAAGTGGTTGCTGCAGAAGAACCTGCCATTGAAGAAAAAGTTGAAGAAGCCAAAACTGAAGAAGAACCAAAATCAGAAGCTGCGGCTAAAGAGGAAACTGAAGAGGCTCCGTCTCCTGTTTCAACAGATATGACTGCAAATGAGGCTATCGATCACATTAAAAACACCGCACTCGAAGACCTCGAAGGTTTTGTTCCAGAGGATGAAGAGCGGGTTACCGTGCAGCGAGCCTGGGAAAGCAAAAAAACTGAATAATTTTAACCCGGCCGGTTATGGCAACATCCGCTAAAGACCGGTTTATAGAAATTGGCCGAATCGGCAGGCCGCGCGGACTCGACGGTGTTGTCCGCTTTATGCCAAATGATATTTTTACTGCTGACCTTTTCAACCATGTTACTCTGCTGTATATGAGAAACAAACGGTCTGATTTGGTACCTGCCCGCATTGAGCAGGTTTACACCGAATCTAAACGAAATCAGCAAATGTTCTTTGTAAAATTTGATATGATTGCCAACCGCAGTGATGCCGACGAAGCCATGAACCGGGTACTCTTTGTTGAAAAAGAGTACGCAAAGGGTCTCGCCGAGGTAACAGATGATTCCGTTTCACTACTTGGTTATACCGTATTTACCGATGATGAAGAGTTTGGACAGGTACTGGATGTTTTACAAAATCCTGCTCATCCCATTCTCGAAGTGAAGCATGGTAATGAAACATTGCTCATTCCGATGGTGGATGAGTTTGTTGAAAGCATCGATCCTGAAAAAGGCATCGTGTTTTGTAAAAACCTTGACCTGTTCACAGAACTGTAACCATGCTGAGAATTGATCTGATATCCGGCGTCCCGGCTTTGCTGAAAAGCCCCCTTGAACAAAGCATTATTGGCCGTGCCCGGGAAAAAAAACTGGTTGAGATTCACATACACGATCTTCGCGATTATTCGGCCGACAGGCACCGGAAAATTGACGACTACCCGTATGGCGGCGGCGCTGGTATGGTTCTTTCACCACAACCGATTTTCGATTGCATCGAAAAACTGGCAGGTGAGCGGCACTATGATGAAATTATTTTCACATCGCCCGATGGCAGGCTCTTTGAGCAAAAACATGCGAATGAGCTTTCCATTAAGAAGAACCTTATCTTTCTCTGCGGCCATTACAAAGGTGTGGATCAGCGGGTGAGGGATGAACTCATTACCCTGGAATTTTCCATCGGTGATGTGGTACTCTCTGGTGGTGAACTCCCGGCACTGATGATGGCTGATGCCATTATCCGATTGCTGCCCGGTGTGATCGGTGACGCAGAAAGTGCACTGACCGATTCATTCCAGAACGATTTACTGGAAGGACCCGTTTACACGCGCCCGTCAAATTTCAGGGGATTGAAGGTGCCCGATGTGCTTTTATCAGGCGATCATAAAAAAATTGAAGAATGGCGTTCTGAAGCAGCAAAAGAACGCACCAAACAAAAACGACCCGATTTATTTAAACATTTTAAAAATAAAAATTAAAGCCCAGAAACGAGGACACAATCATGGATAAAATGAAATTAATAGAGCAGACCGTTGTACGAGATGATCTGCCTGAATTTAAAGCAGGAGACACCGTAAACGTTCACTATCGTGTTCGTGAAGGGGAAAAAGAACGAATTCAGCAATATGAAGGTGTGGTAATTAACGAACGCGGAAGCGGGGCAAACAAAACCTTTATCGTGCGTAAAATGTCCGGCAGCGTTGGAGTTGAACGTATTTTTCCGCTTTACTCACCTTCCATTGCAAAAATTGAAGTGAAAAAACGCGGAAAAGTCCGCCGTTCCAAACTCTTCTATCTTCGTGACAGAAGGGGTAAATCTGCACGTATCAAAGAACGAGATACATCTAACAAAACGAACCAAACCAAAAAAGAATCTTAATTCCGGATACCCGAAAGGCGATGAAAAACTCCATCGCCTTTTTTGTGATCTCATTCTTCATCAAATAATCAAATCCCGGGCATATTTTACCCGGATGGGTGAAATCACACACCAAATGTGGCTTTATACTCTTTTTATCGATTCGTATAACTTCTCATTAACAGATTTATAATGAACATCATACTCTTCGGCCCGCCCGGGGCGGGTAAAGGAACCCAGGCTGAAAAACTGGTATCCCATTTTAATATTCCCCATCTCTCTACAGGCAACATATTCAGGGCAAACATCAAAAAGCAGACCCCGCTCGGGAAAAAAGTAAAAGCTATTCTTGATGATGGTAACCTGGTACCCGATGAAACCGTGGTGGCGATTGTGGCCGATGAACTCCAAAAAGATGAGTACATCAATGGCGTTGTTTTGGATGGTTTTCCGCGAACCGTTGCACAAGCCAAAGCACTGGATCATTTTTTTTCCGGGAACGGAAGCGGGATCGATGCTTTCGTAACACTTTCAGTTCCGGAAGAAGAACTCATCAGCCGGATCTTAAGCCGTGGCCAGGGCCGCTCAGATGATACACCTGAAAAAATCAAAACACGCCTCAAGGTTTACCGGAACGAAACCGAACCTGTACTCAATCATTATAAAAAACAGGGCCTTGTAAAAGAAATTGATGGTGTTGGAAGCATCGGGGAAATATTTGACAGGATATTGGATGCTTTGAATTAAGCTGCTGAACAGCCGGCCCTTTTAGTGCCATTTTCCATGAGCAAAATTATTGATTTTTAAAAAAATTTCAGCAATTTCAAGCTCCAATTACATAAGTACAGGCGTGATCTCCTTCGGCGATATATGTCGTCCGTTCAACATTTGTATTAAACAGTTTTTGAAAGAATTCTGCCTCTAGCCGGCAGGGGAGTGTTGTTACTTTCACCACCTCTCTGAACGGGCAGTTGCACTCCTTCAAACATACCATTCCATCTTCATTGATTCCTTTATATTCCGGCATAAATCCCTCTTCCCGTAACATATCCATTAATACATCGATTGAGTCCTCCTTGCCTTGGCCGGCTTCATCCATCAGGTGTTTAGCCTTCTGGAATCGTTTCTCCCAAAACTGTTCGAAGAATTCTTCCATTAGCACTTCTTGTCCCGTTTTTTTTAAAAAGGTTAAGAGCTCTCCCATCATTTTTGATTCATAGGATGGAAATTGATCGTGACCGTGGCCAGTAAGTTTGTATTGAAGGCTTGGCCGACCCGGGCCAGACCGAACGTAACCACGCTGAATGGCCCCATCTTTTTCAATATGCAAAAAATGCTCCCTGAGAGTTGTCTTGGCCAGACCGGTCTTCTCCACAGCCTCATCTACAGAGAGTGTTCCGTTTCTTTTGATTAGTTCCAATAATTCTTTTTTTACTTCACTCATAATGGTGGTCCTTTAGTTCAATTTATCCAATATCGGCTGATTTAGTTCTTTTTGATCTTTGCGTATAATGTTGATCGATTTTTTCAAGCCTTGTACAACACCATCCGACACTTCATTTTTTTGAGCTTCAAACTTTTCGATATGTCTGAAAAATTTATTTCGCTGAAATTTTAAATAAAGTGTTAATCGTTCGCTAAATGGATCAAATTCCTGTTTTACAATTTTAAGCGATGGATCCTGAATACCGTGTACCTGATTAACACGCGGCAAGGTTTCGTTAACATCATGTAGAAGTTCAAAAATGATATTATGGTGAGCTGTATTCATAAATCTAATGCGTAATTGGTGTTTAAAACTACTTACAGAATACGGACAGGAAAAGCAAAAAGCAATAAAAACGGTTAATACCGATTTAATAGTTGATTGTGATTTTAAAAACTGATACTTTTTGAAAGACAAATAAAATTGAGAATCCTAACTATGGCATTTGTAGTCACTGAACCCTGTATTACATGCAAATACACTATCTGTAAAGAATCCGCGTAGCCTCTTCCACCGGCCTTGGTTTAGGTATAGGATGTGGTCGGTGGGAGGGTTTTTTCAATTTAAGAGGTAATATGGAAGAATACTTAAGAACTGATATTACAAATGACAAAGATGTGAAACTTCTTGTTCATGCGTTCTATGATAAAGTACGGCAAGATGAGAAACTTGGATATATTTTCAACGATTTTGCGAAAGTGGACTGGGATCAACACTTACCCAAAATGATTGACTTTTGGTCGAATTTGCTCTTTCAAACGGGCAGATATAAAGGACGCCCCTTTCGGCAGCATTTACCACTACCGATTCAAAAAAATGATTTTGGCCGCTGGCTTAAACTTTTTATAGAAGCGGTTGATGAACATTTCCTTGGAGAAAAAGCAGAGTACTCCAAAGAGATGGCGGCAAAAATTGCAGCTTCATTTTCAATTCGTATGGAAATGGAACAGAAATTTTAACATTAATTTCACAATCACTGTCCTATCATTGTATTAGAATGCATAAACGGTGATGATCCATTTTAGAAAGACATTAAAAGAAAGCACCTGATCCGCGATAAAATCGGAATTAAACTGCAGCCAATGAATAATAAACAATCAAGCCTGGAAATTGCTGAAATGGTTAAAAATGCATGTATTGAAGCGGCCCGGGAAGGTTTTCTGGATGCGTCTATAAGCGGACTTTGCAGTGAGGGGGCCTTGGAAGCTGCAATCAGTGCCATTCAACAACTTGACGTTGAAATGGTGGTAAAAAAGCACTCCTCTAAATGAAACAACCCATTACCGGTTTTCACAAAGATGACCAAGGCGATTGGGTAGCCGAACTAAAATGTGGTCACACTCAGCATGTTCGTCATGACCCGCCCTGGCAGCTTCGCCCGTGGGTAACCACCCCGGAAGGCAGAGAAAAATATATTGGACACCTATTGAACTGTAAAGAGTGTGAGGGGTAAGCCACAGTTTCAATCCTTCTTCGGGGATCACTATATGGATGATTCGCCCATTGGGGCCTCGGGCAGGCTGATCGTTGGCGCCCACCTGAAAACGGGCAAGCTCCTGAGTTATGGCGGGGACCGTCACCTGGCCACCATGGCCCCGACCGGTGCCGGCAAGGGGGTAGGGGTGATTTTGAAATTACGGTATTTTAAGTAAGCCTGTTTGCAATTATGAATCAGGATTGGGGTTATTTTGGGAAGAATAGGATTTTTGAACCTTCATAATTTGACAAGTTTTGTAAAAAACTTGATATTAATGATTATAGTACTTACCTTGTGTCCTAAGGACACAAGGTAAGTACTATATCATGAATTTTCTTTTTCTTGGGATATATTTGCAAATTAAAGTATGGATCTTTCCAGCGAAATACTGCTTCTAAATAAACTTTCTGAACTAAACAGACAGATTGTTTCTTCCTGGAGAGCGCACCTCATATACCAAAAGTATCAGGATCCATTTCTTGACGAAAAAAAGATTCGAAAAAACCTCCATCGCCTTGAAAAAAGTGGCATGATTAAACCTTTAGGTGCAAAAGCCAACACTCTATGGCACGTTACGCTTCCCTATTTGGATGAAACCAGAAACAGATATGAGGCCGTTGGAGAAGCATATAGTACCGGTACATTTTGCTATGCAACAGCGATGGAGCTGTTAAAGCTTACAGACCAGCGGTCGGATACCATTCATATTACTATTCCGGAGCAAAGCGTGGATAGCCTATTTAATATTGAAGAACATCTAATTGACGAGCTTATTCCGGCAGATACGGAAATAAATGATTGGCAGATGAGAAATCTGCCTAGCCAAATTCATATAAAAAAAATATGGGATTTTACTATCCAGGTTCACACAATTAAAAATGATTGGTTTTTTGGATCTGAAATAAAAGCCATTGAAGAGGTCAATGTTAAAACCTTTTCAATGGAGCGGGTCTTGGTTGATGGCTTGAAGACACCAAAGTATTGTGGTGGGCTAAATGAAGTGTTTAGAGCCTGGGTGCGGGCAAAAGGCCAAATTAATATGAACAAACTCGTTAATTATGTAGAACAGTATGATATTATTATCCTTTACCAAAGAGTTGGATTTGTATGCGATATGCTGGGGCTCTATCATCCAAGATTTGAGGAATGGAAAGAGCAGAAGACCCCAAGAGGAGGATCCAGGTTATTAAGCCCTGACAACGATTATGAACGCCGTTTTTCCGACGTCTGGAATATCTCCATTAACCATCCTGTCTCCATTTTAGAAAATCAAGACGGATCCTACTCTTAATCCGGTATCGATAATCGGTCAACAACATTCAGTACTTCTGCAAAAGCAACTTCAAATAGTGGAAGGGAGATGCCATGTATTGTTTCATTCAACGATGAATAGTCTTGAGAGCTTCTTTTTTTGATTTCATCTGAGTGAAAGGCTTGTTTATTGATCATCCCGGCCGGCAGTTTGCCCTCCGACTTAATTTTCAAAAATCTGCTTATTTTGTCATAATCAAAGATTTGCGGTGCTCTTTTATGGAAAAACCAGATATCGAATACATCTCGAGGACGATAACGATCTCGCTCAATTTGTTGTAGAATGGCGCGTAGTTTTTCAGCAATAATATCATTAAAAGAGCTTACCCGAAGCAGGTTTACACCTTGCTGAAAATATTGATGTTCACAAATTATATCGTTTAAGGATATCTCCAATTTAACAACATCACTGTAGGGGGGTGATCCATCCCTTTTTCGTGAGTAACCGATTTTAATCTCCAACGAAGGATGTTCTCGAAGTTCTCTTTTTGCCGGCTCAACCGAGGAAGACTGAACAAGCATATCTGTAAAATTAAATTCGTTCATTACAGATTTAAGGCTTTCATTCAGTTCGCTGCTGATTTCAACCAGTAGTTTTTGCAACTGTTCATCTGGCTTATTTGATAGATTTTCTACCTCTGTAAAGTCAAGATCAACGGATGCTCTTGGGCTGTTGTATACATGTTTTAGAGCGTATCCACCTTTTAACACCAATTCATTACGCAATCTCTCTGATTGAGCAATGGCCTTAAACACCGTAATTATTGCATTTTCCTCAGGAAAGTTAGCCATATAAATAATACCAACGATATTAGTGTATCTATATAAAGAAAGACTCTCTTACGATAGATGGATTACAAACTAATCGTTTTGATTTCAATTCGACTGTTCAAAATACCATTATTTAAGGACCAAATAATCAAATTAGAACGACACCAT
>RECI01000294.1 GCA_007694095.1 Balneolaceae bacterium
GCAGTACGAGCTCCCTGGCCGATACTTGACGGGCTGTTGGTTGGGAATCGTATTCTTCTGTCTTCCCCACCTACCCATGAGCCCATCACAATATGCGGCATCATGGCAACAAACCAGTTATCGGCACTGTTCTGTGTGGTTCCGGTTTTACCGGCCACATCCTGCTGAACATTAAACTGATTTCTGAGCCGTACTCCTGTACCGTGATAGTTGGTTCCGTCTGAGTTAACCCCACCACGAATTACACCCCGCATCATATCTATCATCATGTATGCAGTTTCGGGACTGATGGCTTCCTGACTGTATTCAGGAAAATATTCAACCAAAATATTGCCTTCCTTATCTTCAATCCGGGTAATTGCGATTGGATTAATATGAACGCCCTGGTTGACAAATGTTGTATAGGCACTTACGAGTTCAAGCAGGGTTACTTCGGCGGTTCCCAGCGCAATGGAAGGAAAAGCCTGTGACCTGGTCATATCAATACCGAGGTTTGAAGCCATGTCGCGAATCATACGTGCAGCAGGCTGGAGGTCGGCGGTTCTGTTGGTGCCGGGTGCCCCGGCAATTTCCGGAAGCAGCCTTACTGTTACGTTGTTAAGGCTTCGCGCAAGAGCCTCTCGCAATGGAACCATCTCGGGGCCAGCGGGGATCGAGGGGTCTTTCGGGCTCCACATTCTTCCTGATTGCTCAATAAAACTAATAGGATATTTTGAAAAACGGTGATGAGGCATATACCCGTTATCAATAGCAACTGCGTAAACAAATGGTTTGAAAGTTGAACCGGCCTGCCTGCGGGCCTGGTGAACGTGGTCGAATTGCTGAGCCCCATAGTCAGCACCGCCAACCCATGCAAGTATATGACCGTTAGTGGGATCAATCGCAGTAAAACTTGCCTGAAGTTTGGTACGTGCCCGCTTCAGTGAATCCACAAACGCCTCATCGGCTTCAAGATGCTGAAAAACAACAGATTCCTGGTTCGTATTTAATTTTGAGAAAGCATTTTTGTATCGATCGGTTTCGCGGATAAAACTTCTCAGAAAGCCGGGATATTCTGCCCACAGCCTGTTCATATAGCTGCCACCCGCTGAAGTCCATTCACGTTCAAATATTCTTTGGAAACCTTCGAGTTGTTCCTTTACAGCCCTGTCGGCATGGCGCTGGAGACGGGAGTCGATGGTTGTGTAAATAACCAGGCCATCGGCAAAAAGGTCATATCCATTTTCTTCTACCCATCCCTGTACCTGCTGTCGTATGTACTCACCAAAATACCGGCTTTCGCGTCCTGACCTGGAAGGCGGGCTGTAATCGAGTAAAATCTCTTCTTCGCGCAGGTTCTGGAATACTTCATCTGAAATGAACCCCCGAACGGCCATTTGACCAAGCACAACATTCCTGCGCAACTGAGCCCTTTCCGGGAATAATCGGGGATTGTACGCATATACTGCCCGAAGCTGGCCGATAAGTGTAGCTGCCTCACTTACTGTTAAGTCTTTTGCCGGTTTACTGTAGTGTGTTCGCGATGCCGATTCAATGCCAAAAGCACTGTTGCTGAATTCAACAGTATTCAGGTACATTTCTATGATTTCGCGTTTGGTGTAATTGTTCTCAATTTGAACGGCTGTAATCATCTCACGTAATTTCCGGGTTATGGACACATCGAATCCGATTTTCCGGTATAAATTCCTGGCAAGCTGCTGGCTGATTGTAGATGCACCGTGGAAACGTTGACGCACCCAGTAGTAGGGTAGGCGCATCAGGCTTTGTGAATCGATTCCCCAGTGATTAAAAAAGCGGTGGTCTTCTGTCGCAACCAATGCATTGATGGCGTTTGGGGAAATGTTATCGATTGAAACATAGGTCCTGTTTTCGATAAAATACCGGTCAAGCACCACTCCATCCCGGCTGCGTACCTCTGAAGCTATTGCTGTTCTCGGATTTTCAAGCTCTTGTATCGAAGGCAACCCCTGAAACAGGTAGTAGATATACCCGCTCCCAACCACAGCCAGCAAGAGCACTGCAGTTATAGAAAAAAGCCAGATTTTTTTTCCCAGTGAGGCATTTTCAATTTTTTTTTGATTGCGCTCCCGGGTGATTTTTTTCCGGTATTCAGCATCATTAAAATACCGCTCTAAATCTTCAGGATTACCTTTTTTGCTCATCAGAAATAAGTTTTTGGTAGAAAGTTATCAAATGGTTCTATTTGTTGCCGGTTATCGTTCCATAAAACGAGTTCAAAGTGGTTATTGGTATACCTTGCGATTGACTGGTCGCGATAGAATGCACCACAATTTATATATGTTCCGCCAGTAAAAGTTTCAACCCTTGGTACATGATCATGGCCTGAGATTATGACATCAACATCACTCTTGTTCAGGTATGATTCTGACCATTCACTAAGCCTTTCCGGCCTCAGATTTTCAGTATCGCGTGTAAAGTCGGAAAATTTTTTCATAATGTGGTTGCCTGTTTCACCGGTGAAGAGCAAGCGGTAGATTGATGTAAACGTACGGTTTCGCAGTAGATGGTTCAATATGGGATACGGCAGCCCGTACTTTCTGTCAGATAATCCATCACCATGAAAAAGGAATATTTTCTTTTGGTCGATTGAGAGTTGTAATTCTTCAGAATACACCTTAAATCCGCGCTCGGAGAAATGTGAAATTGTCCAGTAATCATGATTGCCCGTGATATAATTTGCCTGAATGGTCCGGTTATACTCTTCAAACTTGTCGAGCATGTTTTTTCCAAGTACAGGTATATAACCCGGAAACTCCATCCAGTAATCAAACAGGTCACCTAATACGTGCAGTTGAATGGCATTACGCCTGCAATAGTCAATAAGGTTTATCACCGCCTTCTCGAGTAAATTATTTTTTTCACTGTTGAAAGCCCCAAGGTGCACATCTGATAAAAAAATCTGCTCCATAAATGGGTTATTTTTTTCTCGTAATGATGTAGTTTACCAAAGCTTCGAAATCTTCATATCCTGAAACTACGGGTAATGCCTTTAGGCTGTTTAATGCTGATTCGGTAAACATTTTCATTTTTTCTTCTGCGAGTTGAAGCCCCCTTTTTTCATGGACAAACGACACAATCCTGTCAATATCTTTTCCGGTTTTTTTTCGTTTTCTCATAAGGCGCCGCACAGTCAGCCTTTCCATCCTGGTGGCATGTTCAAGTGCATAAATAAGCGGCAAGGTTACTTTTCTTTCCCTTATATCATTTCTTTTTGGTTTTCCAATATCATCTATCCCGTAATCAAAGAGGTCGTCTTTTATCTGGAAAGCGATGCCGATATTAAGCCCGATCTGTTTTATTTCAGAAAGTACGGTTTCATCATCTGTTGTCGCAATTGCACCGCACTGGCAGCAGGCAGATATTAAACTTGCAGTTTTTTCCGAGATAATCTGGAAGTAGCGCCCTTCAGTCATGTTAAACAGGTTGGAAGTTTTTAACTGCCGGAGTTCTCCCTCACTCATTTTTTTTACTGCGTCCGACAACACATGAAGCAGCTGGTACTCGTTATGATCCAACGCAATAAGTAACCCTTTCGAAAGTAAAAAATCTCCAAGCAGTACACCCGCCTTGTTTCTCCATATTTTATTGATGCTGAGAAATCCCCTCCGTTTATCAGCTTCATCAACAACATCATCATGGATAAGTGTAGCGGTATGCAGAAGTTCTATCATGGTAGCGGCAATAAAGCTTCGCTGATCCACTTTGCCGAACATTCGTGCAGTCATAAATACGAGGGTAGGGCGGATCTCTTTGCCTTTTTGCCTGAGCAAGTAATTAATGACCTGGTCTAACAGAAAGACATCACTTCTGATCTCTTTTTTGAAAAATGACCTGAATATGGAAAGACTTTCCTGAACAGGCGCCGTAACTTCCTTAAGGGTGTCTTTTTTTACTAAAGTCTGTGTGTTTTCCAAAAAAACCTCTTGGTTCAAAGAGTAATTTTTTATTTCTGTTTTTTAAATGATCAGGAAAATACGAAATATTGCCAATTAATAATTTGCGCAATGTAAAACCGCTGTTTAGTTTAATATTGTATAATCGCTGACAACCTAAGTCGTTAAAGCCGGCTCATTTTTTGAACATGTTAACAAAATTTCAAATATCAATTTTCAAGCTGGAACCCGTTTGGGTAAAGTGTTTTGCGCCCAGCAAGCAAACGATATATAGAATTGGCCCAAGACTGAAAATCCAGTTTCGTAATTTGGTACCTGGAATTCGGATTATATTGCCAATTTTGGCATAAATTACTCAGAATCTAAAGATTACGCTTCGTTATGGAAAAGATTGCAGTTTTAACTAGTGGAGGAGATTCGCCCGGTATGAATGCGGCAGTACGCGCAGTGATGCGTTCCTGCACACATTTCGGATACAAGGCTGTGGGTGTCCGTTTTGGATATAGAGGGTTGATCGAAGGTGACTTTATTGATTTTCGTGATACAGACGCATCCGGGATTATTCAAAGGGGCGGAACGATTCTAAAATCAGCAAGGTCAGAAAAATTTCGGACATCTGAGGGTAGAAAAAAAGCAGCAGATCAGCTAAAAAATCAGGGAATCGAAGCATTGATCACAATTGGAGGCGACGGTACTTTCAGAGGTGCAACCATATTGGGAAAAGAGCACGGGATTAATGTAATAGGGATACCCGGCACTATTGACAACGACCTTATTGGCAGTGATGAAACGATTGGCTACGATACGGCACTCAACACAGCCATGGAAGCTATTGACAAAATCCGCGATACTGCCGACGCTCACGAGAGGCTGTTTTTGATAGAAGTAATGGGGCGCGATGCGGGGTTTATAGCACTGGAAACCGGAATAGCAAGCGGTGCGGAATTGATTATTTTGCCCGAAAAAAGAACCGATATTGATGAAATCAGGCAATCAATGAAAGAAATACTGAAGGTACAGAGGCGCAGTACCCTTGTCATAATTGCCGAAGGAGATGAATCGGGCGGGGCATTGAAAATTTCAGAAAAACTTGAAGCAGATTTTAAGGATTACGAGATGCGGGTTTGTATTTTGGGACACATACAGCGTGGAGGCAATCCAACTGCACATGACCGTGTGCTGGCAAGCCGGCTGGGATATGAAGCTGTAAAGGCAATTTATAATGGTTTAAGCGAAGTGATGGTAGGGGTGATCAATAATAAATTAAGAATAACACCCCTCTACGAAACATTTGGTGTAAAAAAAGAGATCAACCACGATCTTGTGGAATTATATAAAGTATTGAGGTAGAAAATAATGATAACAATTGATCGGACAAGTGCGTCCGGATTTATTACTGATGATGAATATTCAATAGCCGTGAATAAAGCAGATACTGCTTTTGATATGGTTGTAAACGGAACCGGCAAGGGGAGCGAATGGCTTGGATGGCGCAGGATACTGGCTCATCCAAATGATGCCGAACTTGATGAGATAGCAGGGTATGCTGCCGGGATTCGTTCAAAAGCGGATATTTTTGTTGTTTGCGGTATCGGCGGGTCCTATACCGGGGCTATGGCAATAATCAGGGCCCTGAACCCGGTTTTTAAACAAAATGGCCCTGAAATAATATTTGCTGGGCACCACATGAGCGGAAAATACCTGAAAGAACTTGTCGATTATCTCGAAGAACCCAGGGAAGACGGATCCAAAAAAAGCGTGTACCTGAATGTGATTTCAAAATCGGGTACAACACTGGAAACTGCCCTTGCTTTCAGAACGCTGCGAAATTGGATGCACCTTTTTTATGATGATGCTGAAAAACGCATTTCAGCTACAACCGGCCCGGAAGGGGGAGTTTTGAATAAAATTATTGATGCAGAAGGTTATAAAAAGTATGTAATACCCGATGACGTTGGCGGGCGTTTCTCAGTTTTAACGCCTGTTGGGCTATTGCCAATTGCTGTAGCGGGAATAGATATCCAAACGCTTTTTTATGGTGCTGTTGCCGAGTTTAACAAATCCGAAGAAGATAGGGGCAATATTGTTGACTATGCAGCTACCAGGTACGCGTTGCTGAACAAGGGTTTTGCCGTGGATGTGATTGGGTCGTTTGAGCCGGAGTTACTGGGTTTTATAGCCTGGATTCAGCAACTGATCGGTGAGAGTGAAGGGAAAGAAGGTAAAGGGCTTTACCCGGCTGCGGCAGGATACTCAACAGATTTGCACAGCGTTGGTCAATTGATTCAGGAGGGAGAGCGGAATATCATTGAAACCCTGATCGTAGTGGATCAGCCATTTTCTGATGCCTCGGTTGCCGGCGGGGATGAATCTGACACAGATCAGCTTAACTATCTTTCAGGAAAATTATTCCACGATATTAATCGAAGTGCATTGAATGGCACGGTAGAAGCCCATACTGACGGCGGTGTTCCGGTTATAAAAATAATCATGCAGAAACTGAATGCCCAACAGCTTGGCCGCCTCATCTATTTTTATGAGCTGTTTACTGCCGTTTATGTTTACATGCTTGGTGTAAATCCGTTCAATCAACCCGGTGTTGAAGATTATAAAAAAGCGATGTATCGGCTATTAGGTAAGAACTGAAAATAACGATGGCTGAAAAAAAACGAAACTATGTCGCTGTTGCGGGTAATATTGGCGCCGGCAAATCGTCGCTTACTACGCTTTTAGGCAAAAACTTCGGGTGGAAGGCATACTTCGAATCGGTAGATGACAATCCTTACCTTTCCGACTTTTATGACGATATGAGGCGCTGGAGCTTTAATCTGCAAATTTACTTTTTATCGAGCCGCTTCCGGCACCAGAAAAAACTGATGGAGACAAAAACCAGTTTAATCCAGGACAGGACTATTTACGAAGATGTGGAAATATTCGCTAAAAACCTCCATGATATGGGTTTAATGAGTGATCGTGACTATAAAAACTACTGTTCGCTGTTTAATGAAATGGTAGATTATCTTCAGCCACCCGATCTGTTAATCTATCTTAGGGCAGATGTGCCGACCCTAGTTAGGCAAATACAAAAACGCGGCAGGGATTACGAGAATACCATTCGAATTGAATACCTTGAACGGCTGAACCGGCTGTATGAAGACTGGATTGATCGGTACGAATATGAAAAATTGATCATCGATACTGATAATCTTGATTTTGTGAACAAAAAGGAAGATCTCGGCAGAGTGATTGAACTCGTTGAACAAAGGCTTTTTGGGCTGTTTAATTAATTGCAAAAAAAACTATTAGTTTTTATCTTGTAAAGCTATTGTGGAAACTGACAAATTGATATTTAACTTACATGAGCTACCAAATGGTGCAAGCAGCAGGCAGGCCATTATGGGGCAGGATGAGCTGGTTTTAGAAAAAGATATCCGCTTTATAGGTGCAGTTGTGGATGTCAACTTCTATAAAACCAATCATTTTATTGAAGTTAAGCTGAAGATCAAAGCTGAAACAGAATTGATATGCGACCGTTCACTAAATCCGTTTATTCAGATTGTACACGGAACATATCATATTTTGTTTGAGCCTGACCCGGTTGAGGAATCAGATACCGATAAAGGGGCGGTAAAACGTATTCCACATGGTGATTTGCAAATTAATATATCGCAAGAAGTACGCGATACGATACTGCTGAATGTTCCATTTAAAAAAATTCACCCTGATTTTTTTGATTCTGAAGGAAATCTTACAGAATTTGAAACAAAATATTTTGGGCACGACGCAGTAAACAACAATGAATCCATTGACCCTAGATGGGCAGCATTAAAAAAACTGAAGTAGAAATTAACAAGTACCGACTAAATGGCACATCCTAAACGAAAAATCTCAAAGTCCCGCAGAAACAAGAGACGTGCACACCACGCATTACAGGAGACACCTCTTGCTGAATGCCAAAATTGTGGCGCCATGCACCGTTATCATCATGTTTGTATGGAATGTGGATATTACAGGGGCAGGCAGGTTATTAATATTTCCAAATAATTTAACCTTTACAATATGCTTATTGCTGTTGATGCAGTAGGAGGAGATCATTTTCCGGAACGCCCAGTTAAAGGTGCGATTGAAGCAATCAATGAGAATAGCGAATTGCAAGTATTATTGATTGGTCCCGGGGATATGATTAAGAAAGAACTGGACCAGACAGAACACGATTCCGGGCGGATTCACGTACTTCATGCTCCTGAAATAATTGGCATGACTGAATCGCCTGCTGCTGCAGTAAAGCATAAGCGTAATTCATCCATCAATCTTGGTTTATCAGCACATAAACAAGGCCAATGTGCAGCTTTTGTTAGTGCTGGAAATACCGGTGCGCTTCTTGCTGCATCTACATTTTTACTTGGCAAGCTGGATGGGGTAATACGACCTACAATTGCAGCAACCTATCCAACAATCAAAGGAATTAGTTTATTAGTAGACGCAGGAGCAAATCTTGAGCTCAAACCGGTAATGTACCTGCAATTTGCCAAAATGTGCACCATTTTTTCAGAAAAAATCCTGGAAATCAAAGATCCAACTGTTGGTTTGCTTAATATCGGTGAAGAAGCAGAAAAGGGGCTGGATATTCATAAAGAAGTATTCCAGCTATTATCAGAACTCCCCAATTTTTATGGCAATATTGAAGGAAGGGATATTTTATTTGGCAAGACCGATATTTACCTCACCGATGGATTTACCGGTAATATTTTGCTTAAATTTGGTGAATCAATTCCGGAAATACTCATGCACATGCTCAAAAAAACCATGAGCGCTGAAAACCTGGATGAAAATGCCCAAAAGCTTGTATTTGGGATGATATCAAAAACAATGAACTCCTTTAACTATGAACACGTTGGCGGCATTCCTTTTTTGGGGGTAAACGGCATGAGTCTTGTTGGCCATGGGGGAAGCTCCATAACGGCAATCAAGAACATGATATTAAATGCTGTACGATGTGTTGAATATGAGATTAACGAAAAAATAGTCCAATCTCTGTCAAACTAACCTGATTTACATGAGTATAAAGCGCGCTGCAATAACCGGAGTCGGACATTATTTACCCGATTATATTCTCACCAATGCCGAACTTGAAAAATATGTGGAAACGAATGATGAATGGATACGTTCCAGAACCGGCATATCTGAAAGGAGAATACTGAAAGACCCTGAAAAAGCAACCTCTTTTATGGGAGCGGAGGCTTCGCTCGAAGCTCTGAAAAATGCTGGTGTTACTGCGGATGAAATTGATGCGATAATCGTGGCGACGGTAACTCCAGACTATATGTTTCCGGCTGCTGCTGCACTTGTTCAGAAAAAAATTGGTGCTGTAAATGCATATGCTTTTGATCTGTCTGCAGCCTGTTCCGGTTTCCTGTTTGCGTTATCAACCGGCGCTATGATGATTGAATCCGGCAGGGCAAAAAAAGTGATCGTTGTAGGAGCCGATAAAATGAGTAGTATTATGGATTTTAAGGACCGAACGACATGCATTCTTTTTGGCGACGCTGCAGGTGCTGTAGTACTTGAGGAAGCTGATTCAGGTGGAATTATTGATTTTGTTCACCATACCGAAGGTGATGAGGAATGTATGCTCTATCA
Organism: Balneolaceae bacterium; assembly: GCA_007694095.1. GTDB lineage: Bacteria > Bacteroidota > Rhodothermia > Balneolales > Balneolaceae > Rhodohalobacter. The sequence goes on from RECI01000294.1 coordinate 9,555, forward strand.
GCCGGCAGGAGGAAGCATGAATCCCGCTACCGAGGAAACAGTAAAAAACAGGATGCATTACCTCCGGCAGGAT
>RECI01000159.1 GCA_007694095.1 Balneolaceae bacterium
CCGATATCGATTTCGGGCTGGAAGGTTACCTGGAGCAGAGAAAAGCTTACCTGTTATATGAGTGATAAATAGTGAAAAGTGAAAAGTGAAAAGTGAAAAGTGAAAAGTGAAAAGTGCTCCTAATTTATCCCGCGAAGCGAAAAGCTGGAGCGATAGCGACTGTCCCGATTCCTCGAAATTCATACTAAAAACTCAGAACTCCACATCAAAGAATCCTTAAAAAAAGTGGCAGAACTATAGCAAGTAGTAATAGGGAAGTAAACAGGATATTTATTTTCCCGTTTCAGCCTGTTTTTTATCCAAATTAAGCATTAGACGAAAAAGACTTCCGAAGTCTCTCTTCATTTTATTAAAATTTCGAATTTTCAATATTTAAGGGTTTCTTTCACAACTCCTGAAGACTTCGGAAGTCTATCGTTTAATACGGGTTTAAATGAAATGACAATTAAAGAGATATTATCCAATACGGAACACAGGCCCTGGAAAATTCCGGCAGAAAAATGGAAATATTACCAGGAATGGAATGATGTAGTATTTCTTCATTGGCAAGTTGACTATAATGAATTAAAGAAATTTGTACCAGACGACTTGGAGATCGACTTATTTGAAAGTAATCCCTGGGTGTCTTTGGTAGCATTTACTATGGAAAAAATAAGGCCGCGAAACTTGCCTGCATTTTCTCCTGTTTCCGATTTTGATGAAATCAACATTCGTACTTATGTAAAAAAGGACAATAAGCAGGGAGTTTATTTTTTGAGCATAGAAGGTGGAACCAAAATTTCTTGTCAAATTGCTAAAGGCCTGTCGGAACTGCCTTACAGGTATTCGAAAATGGCAAGACAAGACAACTTGTATTACTCAGAAAACATGCAGTTTCGTGACAGATTAGAAATTATGTATGAAGTTGGTAAAGAACTGATTGAAAAGACAGAACTTGACAAATGGCTGACTGAAAGATACGCGCTGTTTCAGGACACGTTGTCATCAATCAATGAGTTTGAAATACATCATATAGAATGGCCCATTAACAAAATCGAATTAAGAGAAATTGGAATTGAATATTCAAGATTTAATAAACTGCTGAATAACAGGCCTCTCAGACAACATTATTCGCCCGGTGTTCAAGTATTGGCATGGGATAAGAAAAGGAATATTAAATTAGGGTGATATCGGTATTTGCCCAAAACAGGAGTTTCATACTTCGCCCGGTTTTCGAAATGTAACCCCTGCATGAACGAACCCGGAATTCCCGCAACCCTTCAGCCTGTTATTTTTTCCCGAATCTATATACTGAATGCTAACAGCTGATCGCCCTGAACTTTCTTAATCGTAAATGAAATAAACAACCAGGACAATTCGTCACTCACAATCACCCCTGCTGTATCAATCTCATTTTGCAGATACAATTCTCTGTCGCCTCCATTCATAACAAATTAACGCTGCGCTTACAGATGCATTCAACGATTCCACACCATTACTCATGGGAACAGAGAGCATATAATCGCAGTGTTCTCCAGTTTTTTTTCTGATTCCGCGTCCTTCATTCCCAATTACAAATGCCATAGGTACATCAAAAACCTGGTTCCAGATCGGTTCACCACTCATATCAAGTCCGGCAATCCAAAACTTCTTCTCTTTGAGAGTAATGATTGCCTGGTTCAGATTTACCGTTCGCACAATCGGAATCCGGCCGGCTGTACCTGCGCTTGTTTTAAAAACGGCTGCACTAACTGGTGCCTGGCGATGTTTCGGTACAATCACTGCACTGATATTAGCTGCGGCAGCGGTTCTGAGAATAGCCCCAAAGTTGTGCGGATCTTCAATTTCATCGAGGAGAAGTACCGCTGTATCGGCATCCGGTTCAACAGAATCGAGCCATTCTTCAAATTCCATATAAGAAGCAAGACTGATAGCAGCAACAATTCCCTGGTCATTTACACTGCCCACAAGTTCATGAAGTTTTGAACCCGGAACGTCTGTGACCGGAATACGGTTTGATGAGGCAAGTGAAATTATGGAAGATAAGCCATGTTGGCGTGCCCCTTTTTTCAGGTATATTTTTTCCACCTGACCCGGGTTTGTTTTTAATACCTCTTCAACAGGGTTCCTTCCAAAAATAAATGTGTTTTCTTTTTCCAATCTGTAAAGAAATAATTTCAGTTTCCCGATTCGTTTGATAAATTAAATCAGATAATCAAGATTACCCAATATAATGGCCGGAAATCCTAAAAAAACTGGTTTACCTTACGAAAGCTTCGAAGTGAGGCCGGGTAAAAAACAGGCAAAAACCGGGAATTTTCGGTTTCGTTCACTTCTGACTAACAGTCACACTCTCATTCCTTTACTTTCGGGAGCTGTTATGATATTATCCGGTCTGACGATTGTCAGTATTACGATGCTTGGTTTAATCTCTTCCCTCTGGATATCAGTACTAATCAGCCTGCTGGGATGTGTCTCCTGTATGCTTGGCGGTTTTTTGATTTATCAAACCGTTACCTCACAGGGTTCATTTGACGGGCTCATTAACCAGGCAATTCGCAGGGTGATCAATTCACAAAATTGAATTATATCCATAATCACATACGGGTGATTACGCTGACAGTTCTTCAATTATGAACCAAAATATTTTTTTAAATGGATTTTTCCAGGCTTAAATCCGGCACAGCTTCTGTTTGGGCGGGAGAAACTGAAATTTTTCCTGAAGGGAGCCATACCGTGCCAATTGTAAACACCGTCACCTTTGCTTATAAAGATCTTGAGGAATGGCATGAGGTGGCCAAAGGCAACCGTGATGGCCATATTTACAGCCGTAATACGAACCCGACCGTCAGTGTGCTTGAAGAAAAAATCAGGGTGCTGGAAAAAGCAGAATCGGCTGCTTCATTTGCATCGGGCATGGCGGCCATCAGCAATACTTTGTTTGCCCTGTTAAAGCCGGGCAGCCGGGTGGTATCCATTAAGGATTCATATGGCGGTACCAGCAGGCTGTTCCTGGAATTTCTGCCCCGGTTTAACATTGAAGTTACACTTTGTGAAACAGGCGATCACGAACAAATGGAGAAAGAAATTGCCAAAGGTTGTGATCTTGTATATCTCGAAACACCTACGAATCCTACACTCAAAATACTCGACCTGGAAAGGCTTTCCGGGGCGGCTAAAAAAGTTGCTGCAGTTACCGTAGTGGATAACACATTTGCATCACCGGTAAATCAAAATCCACTGCTGCTGGGTGCGGACCTTGTAATTCATAGTGCCACAAAATATCTTGGCGGCCATTCAGACACTCTGTGCGGACTTGTTTGTGGCAGGAGAGAGTTGGTACACCAGATCTTTCTATTCAGGGAAATTAACGGGGCCAGTCTCAATCCTGAAACGGCTTACAATGTGATCAGAGGGATGAAAACCCTTGAAATCCGTGTGGAACGCCAGAATCATAATGCAATGCAAATCGCGAAATTCCTGGATTCTCACTCCAAAGTTGATAAAGTTTTTTATCCGGGACTTGAAAGCCACCGGGGACATGAAATTGCCAAAAAACAGATGCGTGGATTTGGCGGCATCCTTAGTTTTGAATTAAAGGGTGGTTATGATGCCGTAAAAACCGTTCTGCACAATTTAAAACTTGTTCATCTCGCGGCAAGCCTCGGCTCTGTGAGCACCCTTGCCGGAACACCACGCACCACCAGTCATGTGGAACTAACAGAAGCTCAGCGAAAAGAACTTGGCATCTCAGAAAGCCTTGTCCGTTACTCTGTTGGCATTGAAAATACAGAAGATCTGATAAATGATTTAAGCGAAGCTTTAGATCTGCTTGGGTAAATTATTTTATTCTGTTGAACCAGTTGAAAACTGATGGTATTGAGTTGATTCGCGTAGCTCACCGGAAAGATATTTATGACCTGTTTCCGTAATCCTGTTTTTGTCTTAACCAAAGTAACGTTGGTATTAAAACCCGCAGAAACCATTGGGATGGTTGAAACCTGGTCAAATCCAGTAAGCTGATAAAACTGGTCGTTTTCATTGTCTTTGAGATCCAGACAAAATTTTGAAGTATCTCTGGCCTCAATCTGAAAAGCCAACCCTCTTGTGGTGTCGAAGGAATTGCCCATTATGTACCCATCGTTGGTCTTTACAGGGATAGAGTGTATTGAAAAACCACTGAACCGGGGTAAAAATGAACCTGGATCCAATTTTAACCCGGATTAAGCGATAGACTTCCGAAGTCTTTCGGAGTTGTGAAAGAAACCCTTAAAGATTAATAGATCGAAGTTTTTAAAAAATGAGGAGAGACTTCGGAAATCTTTTTTCGTCTAATGCTTAATGTGGGTTTAGTTTAGCTCTTCGGATTAACCGGGTTGATCTGTTAAAAAAAATTGTTAATTCATAAATAAGACGTGAATATTTTCGTTTTTGTTTTCATTATCTTAAAGAATGTTAGTCTAAGCATGTTTACATGGACGTTCTGCAAAAAAAATTACCCGTTTTACTCCTGGCTTTCGGGCTGATACTGAGTTCCTGCGATTTGTCCGAGGAAGCAGAACAAATTTTACCTCCTCCTGCAATACCGGAAAGAGAAATATTTGAACTGGATTTTACCGGAATTGCATCGGCACCCACTGGTTATAAGGATATTAATGATACGGATTGGATACCGGGTAATTTTTTTGATTCAAACTACGCCATAACCATAGAAGATCCTTTCAGATTGGGCCTTGGCTTTGTGAATGATTTTCGCCGGGGAATGATGAGCCAATTGAGTACAATATTTCAGGCTACATTCCATAATATCAATAAAATTGCGCCGGAAGAAATTGATGGATTGTATACCTGGTATTTTTCATCGAATATCTTTGACCCGGATTTGGGATATCCGATGCAGAGATCTGATTTAAAACTAATAGCCGACAGAGAGACTAATGGAACCGTAATATGGAGATTATTCAAAATTACAGAGACTGACCAGATATTGATTGCATTGGGAGAAACCGGTAATAACCATTTAAAGGGAGAATGGATTTTCTTTTATCATGATGGCCTTGATCTGCCTGCTTTTAATTTTAACTGGGTCCGTAAAAGAGAAAAAACAGCAATTTTCCAATCAAAACTTCACTTTGCGAACGTAGCCACAACATATCAACAGGATGGTGACTGGGTTATACACACCCAGGACCGAAATGAGTCAATAGAAAAATCACTGTTTGCTGAAGTTCGCTGGAACCGCAGAACGGGTGAAGGGTCTGTCTATGTGAGAATTGATTCGATAAATGAAGAGATAAAAAGATGCTGGAATCGATTTAGAGAACCCATCGACGAATGCCCGGCTGAGTGATATATCATTTCAGTTGCAAAACTCTTTAACCCACTCGGCAGAAGTCATCACAGGGATTTCAGACTGATTAAAATCCTGCTTATTTCTTGTGATGATCATCAGTGCATTATGATATCGTGCACATTCATACTGCATGCAATCTTCAATATCTTTCCAGGTGCTATTGATTGCAGCTTCAGTCATTTTTCGGTTCACATCAAGCAGGCCGATAAATTTTATCAAATTGCACAGTACATTTTTCGTATCAATCTCTTTGTGATATCTTTTAAGAAGGAAAGTGAGTATTGGTATCGAAATGGTACTCACACCCAATTTCATGGATTTTTTGATATGGAATGCAACCAATTGTTCAGCATCCTCATGCCATGGGCTTCGTTTTGCCAGTAAATCAAGACAGATATTTGTGTCGAGAAATGTCAATTACCAGCCATGTTTTTTTTGGGCATGATCAAAGTACTCATTATCCGGTTCAGCAGCAGCCGGCAGATCTATTACTCCACTCACCGCTTTCAGGGCACTCATTTTTTCTTCCATACGGCTGCTTTCATCAATAAAATCAGAAAAAAGCCTGGATACAGAACTTTTTCTTTTTTTTGCAAGAATTTTGGCTCTGCGAATTGTTTTCTCCTCAACTGATAATGTAAGTTTGGATCGCATATAAAAGTATTTCAAGTCACGTATAATTTATAAAAATATACGTAGATTATAAATTACATTTGCCCAAATTTTGAATATTACCATGATGATTGATAAAAACTTCACCATTGAAACCTTGCAAAAACTGGTACGGATCAACTCAGTAAATCCGGCTCTTGAAGGTGGCGGAGGGGGTGAGTCCGATGTTGGAGTATTTATTTACGAACAGTTGTGGTCTTTGGGAATCGAGGCAGAAATCGACGAATTAGCACCCGGCAGGCTTAATGTGACCGGAACGATTAAAGGTGATGGAACCGGACGTTCACTGATGCTGAATGCGCATATGGATACTGTTGGAATCAAAGGTATGGCAGACCCATTTTCGGGGAGGATTACTGATGGAAAGCTTTTCGGGCGTGGTTCGTACGATATGAAAGGGAGTATTGCCGCAATACTTGGAGCAGTCAAAACAATCCAGACAGAAAAACAAAAGCTGAAGGGAGATCTTGTTATCTCTTTCGTGGCTGATGAAGAGTATGAAAGTATTGGGGCAAAAGCTCTTGTACAAAAAATTAAAACGGACACGGCAATTGTAGCCGAACCTACCAGCCTCCAGGTCTGTACAGCCCACCGTGGATTTGGAATCTGGGAAATTACCACAAAGGGTAAAACAGCCCATGGGGGGAACCACCAGGTTGGTGTGGATGCAAATATGCATATGGGGCTGCTGCTGACTGAGCTGTACCAAATGTCCGGAAAATTGCAAAGTTACAGGAATCACCCGCTTTGTGGTGAAGCATCCTTACACGTGCCTCTGATTCATGGCGGACACAGCCTTTTTATTTACTCTAACGAATGTACTATTAAGGTGGAACGCCGAACAATACCGGGAGAATCAGAAAAAAATGTTGAGGATGAAATTTTAGAGATTATAAAAAATATTCAAGGAAAGTATCCGGAATTTCAGGCAGGTATCAAGCAGGTTATGTGGCGCAGCCCTTATGAGATTGATCGCTCAAAAAAAATTGTAAAGGATGTTTCAAAAGCCATTCATGAGATTACAGGCCGCCACCCTTTAATCATCGGCCATACCTGGTGGGAAGATTCTGCAATTTTTGGGGAAGCAGGTATTGAAACGGTAATCCTTGGCCCGAAAGGGGGGGGTATTCATGAAGAAGTGGAATGGGTTGACCTGGATTCTGTGGTTCAGTTAGCCGGGGTTTTTTACAAATTGGCAACAGGGGAGATCACTCCGCAGTCACCCGGATGACTGATATTTGGGGAGGTGCATTATAGCGAACAGGTGCGAGTGTGAATCCAAGTCCGTTGTTGATATTGAGAAGCATATCACCAAGCATCCAGGCACCAAAATCCAAAGGTCTGCAGAAGAGCAATGGCCCTGCCTGAAAATTGGTGCTTGTAATTTGGTTTTTTCCTTCTATTCTACGGTTTTCCGCCAAGTTCATCATACCGTTTTCGTACTTTTTGTACATCCTCCCAGGCTGGCCGTTTCCATTGGGAATTTCTCAGTAAAGCGGCCGGATGATAGGTAACCGTAAGTTCAGCTCCTCTGAAGGGGTAAAAAACACCCCGCAGGTTTCCGAGGGTGTCTTCTTTTTTAAGAAGCGTGGTTCCGGATATTTTCCCGAGACACAGTATGATCTTTGGCTGGATAAGGTCAATTTGCTTCAGCAAATACGGGAGGCTGCGCAGCCGTTCATCGGGATTTGGGTTGCGGTTGCCTGGTGGCCGGTGTTTCAAAATGTTGGCAATATAGACGTCTTCACGGTTAAATTTTATTGCATCGAGGATTTTATTCAAAAGCTGGCCGGCTGCACCCACAAAGGGTTCTCCCTGCTTGTCTTCCTGTTCGCCGGGAGCTTCCCCGATCAGCATCAAATCGGCATGCGGGTTGCCCACCCCAAAAACAAGATTTGTACCCTGCAGGTCGGTACGAAGTTCATCGGCCTGTTCGCAAAGCTGACGCAGGGATTCGAGTGTTGTACATGAATCAAGTTTTTCCTGAAGCGTAAGTTCCATAGCTTCGGATTTGGATGCTGAGGATCTCTTATCCAGATCGGCACTTTTTGCAGTAAAGGAGGAGCCAGGCTCATTAAATGTATCAGTATCCTTTATTTCTTCCGGCATTGCCGTGATAACAGGAATTGAAAAAGGGCCATAGATTTCCCGTTCATTTTTTAAGAATTGGATTATGTCGCTGAGTAGTTCTTCTTCCGGGTCAATCATCTGGTAAAGATAAAACGATAGAGGATAAAGTTCATTCTAAAAACATTAAATTACCGACTACTTTAGCTGACGGCTTAAAAAGCTCCTCAAATAACTCCCCCTTAGCTAAAAAGGGGCCGGAGACTCCCCCTTTTATAAAGGGGGCCGGGGGGGATTTCTGGAAATATAAGATACATTGCCGAGTGGTTCATGAAAGGATTTATTTGAATAATAAACACATTTTCCCAATCTGTCACCGTTAGCGGGGGTCAAAAGTCCCGCAGGGCCAGGCGAGACGCCATCAATGTTCCACAGATCAGAAATCGAATATCGCATATCAGAAATCGTCCCATGGGGATCCTGCAAGCATATCATGTATTTCATAATTTTAAATTGACCATCGATGCTGACAGGAGCTATCGCACACTGGCAGGTCTTTCGTTCGGGAGCCAGACGCTTGAAGGAGCTCTCTCCGTTCGCACGCTTCAAGGTCTTTTCGTTCGAATACCAAACGCTGTCACTTCATTATTCGATATTCAATATTCATCATTCAATTCCCGGCTTGCACCCGCTTCGGGGCTGACGGCGGGCCGTTGGCCTGTTTCACAGGGCGCTGCCCGTACTGGTGATTTCGCCCCGCTTTGTTTCTGTTTTTGAGGCAATTAAAATGGTTTCAATAATGAAATCAGTGTTTTTGCATTTTTTCGTTTTTTACTGAATCCGTGTATAAGTTACATCCCGATAATAGTCAGAAGGGTAGGCGCCAGCCTGGAGCAGCATTGGCCTTAAGGTGTAACGAATTTCCAGCGCATGGATGCTCCCTTCATAATCCATGTGAAACTGCATAAATTCCTCGCGCTGCGCCGGGTTTCTCCAGTTCACCCTGAATGTGTTGTGGTGCCAGTGTTCAAGGTCTGCAGTCAGGTTTTCGTCATCAAAAACAGTCAGGACAAGCTCCCCGTTTTCGTACCGGATCTCAGCCTGATCGTACAAATCGTTGTGGAAGAGCCCTGCATAAGCTTCGAGGCTGTGTGTTGTGGTGGTGCCCGGAATCCGGGTTGATTCAAACTCTTCTCTTATGGTTTTTACTGACTCATAATAATTATGGTAATTAGTCAGCAAGAGTTCATTCCAGTCACGGTCAGATGTATCAAGCATGTGGTCAATCACCGTATAAGCTACTGCAGTCATAAAGTTATTGAAGGTATTCGTCATGATGATAATTCCGAAATTGTGTTCTGGCATCAGCATGTAACTGGTATTCATGCCATCGGTAGCGCCACCGTGTGAGAGCAGCCTGTGGCCGCGAAAATCGGTGATATTGTAGCCATAACCGTAACTCCGCTGAGGTGCAGTGGAAGCGGAAGTTTCAAATGAAACTTTGGGTGTCTGTATATCTGTCAATACATCAGTCGGGATAATTTGTTTATCATTATGGACACCGTTATTTAGCTGCATCAGCATCCATTTGGCCATATCTGTCGCGGTTGAATTGATGCCCCCTGCCGGTGATGAATTGTCCCAGTTCCTACGGGGGATGGTCACAATTTCACCATCTATATATTGATGCGGCCAGGCTGAATTGCCGTCGGGGTGCAAGTCGTTTATACTTGTATTGGTGCGGTTCATGCCCATGGGCTCAAAAAAGTGTTCTGCCATGTATGAGTCCCAGCTTTGCCCGCTTACAGCCGCCACCACTTCGCCGGCAAGGGTATACATTACATTGCTGTAAACATAATCGGAGCGGAATGGCTGCTCGAATGTGTGAAAGCGCATATGCCTGAGGAGTTCCTCACGGCTGCGGTTGGTCATATACTGAAGGCGATTTCCAAGAATCCGGCCAACTCCCACCTGGTGGGTGAGGAGATCGTGGATAGTAACATGTGCCGTTACCCAGGGATCACTTAGCTCAAACCAGGGGATATGCTTGATCACCGGGTCGTTCCAGGTGATCAGTCCCTGATCCACAAGAAGCGCCAGCGAGGAAGCGGTCATGTGCTTGCTGACGGATGCAATTCCGAATTGGGTATCTGCTGTAACAGGTTGCGATTCACCCAGCTTCAAAACACCATAGCCTTCAGCCAAAATCACCTCCCCGTCTTTAACTACAGCAACAGCCATGCCGGGAATTTGCCACTGTTCCATTCCGTCATTGATCCATTGATCAAATTGATCAGGGATCACATCCTGGGCCACAACCAATGAGTAAACAGAATTAAAAAGAAATAAAATTAAAAGGGCGGAGATTCGTATACGGATGTTTTTTGACATGATTTTCTTTTTGATGTTGTGATCACGTGAAAACATGGGATAAATTTGATTGACGATTCGGTTTACAGGATGTTAAACCAGCCTGTAGACCCCGGCATGATTTTAAATTAAATCCTTACAGAGATCTACGTTGTTTTTTGCCACGATGGTAAAAACACGAAGTATTTACATAGGTTATTACATGGTTTTTACTGTAGATCGTGTAATTTAGTGGCTTCGAGTCATAGTGGCAAATACACAGTTTCTAAAATAGAAATGACCATGTTTGCAGCCTCTTAATTTTAAAAGATGTCATTGGAGTATAATTTTATTTTGAGTTACGATGAAGAAATTTTTTTGCCATAGTTTTCAACATTCAGGCAGAAATTTTGTAAGAAAACGGTTTTTTGCGGTTCATATAGAAACAATGTTCGATTCAAAAAAGCCCCGAAGGGGTGCAAGCACCAACACAGGGCAGCGCCCTGTGCCAAGTGCATCAACTTGAGCAGAAAGCTCTGCCCCGAAGGGATCCCTTATGGGAAAAGAGCGTCATCCGAAACCAAAAGCAAAACCATGCCACAATCCTTATCCAAAGTCTACACTCATATCATATTCAGCACAAAAGACCGTAACTACACCGGATTCTATTGGCAGGATGGTTATGGCATCTTTTCAGTAAAACCAACCGGTGTGGAACAGGTTGTTATGTATATCAGAAATCAGAAAATACGCCACAAAAAGATGAGTTTTAAGCAGGAATTCAGAAAGTTCCTGAGAGCTTACAAGGTTGAGTATGATGAACGCTATGTGTGGAACTAATATTAACAGGCAGGCTTGCGCCCGCTTCGGGGCTGCCGGTGGGCCGTTGGCCTGTTTCTGTTTCACAGGGCGCTGCCCTGTGCTGGTGATTGCGCCCCGTTGGGGCTTTTTGATGAATCGGGCCTTGAACTCCTCCTGCTGATATAGCCCGCCCTGTGCCAACGTATGGAGATCCCTGGTCAAGCCAGGGATGACGTTAAGTGTACCATGCGATTACCGATAAGCGCAATCAATTAGCCATATTTATTCAACAGGTTACTTTTTTGCATATGCTTATTTACGGTGTTATTCAGGCTGATCATCATTTTTCTTTTCTGCCTCCAGTTCTTCGGGGGTTTTGAATATGGCATGCCCGGCATTTCCCCCTGAGATAATATAAGCGACGAGGTCCCGCAGTTCCTCTTCATTCAGCGGGTTGATGAGGCCGGGGGGCATCTGTGACACTCCTACCGGTTCAATATTTTGCACTTCACTTCTTTGAACAATCGTGGGAGGCGCATCCGGATTACTGGAATAGATTTCCAGCATATCACCCCGTTCAAGTGCAAGTCCTGTTACCTGTACTCCAGAACGAAGCGTAACACGTGAACTGCTGTACTGGTCGGAAACAAGTATATTCGGATCGATTATTTTCTCCATCAATCCCCTTGTTGAAAACCTGCGGCTCACATTACTGAGATCGGGGCCAATATCCCCGCCATATATGTCGAAGCGGTGACAGCTGCCGCAGGCGGTCACAAAAAAGGCGTTTCTCCCACGTTCAAAATTCCGGTTGCTGCCAGCACTTAACTCACCGGAAAGCACCTGCATTGCATCGTTCAGCGTCCAGTTACGGCCGGGTCCTTCTGGCGGAACGAGGGCAAAGTCGAGCTGCCTTGTCAGGCGCACACCTGTGATGTCGGCTACAGCTTCCCGTTCTTCATCGGTCGAATTACGGAGCGCCTCCGAACGAAGGTCTTCAAGGAAGCCGGCATAACTCATCCCTCCAATCCGCTCGGCTGCTTCGTTGATAAACGTAAAGTAGTCCCTGCGTTGTTCAATTGTCCATCCATCCCGCAGGTTTCGAAGCATAAAGGCATAACCAAGTTCAAGAATTGGGGGAGGGGATTCAATCATCTGTTGTATCACTCCCCCATATTCTTCGTTTCGTTCCAGCAGCTGAATACTCCAGTCGGGCCTCTGATCCGGCTTCTCGTTTTTCATCAATGTAAGGGCCTTATCAATAACCCGCGCGTCCCGGAGATATACCATCAGGCTAATAAGCTCCGTGTTTACCCTGTCATCATGGTGGGGGAGTAGTTGATTCAGCGCATCAGCAATCATTGTATGTTCGGCTTCATCGGGTTCACCCAGCCTGATTATAACAAGGGATAACGCCCGGAGTTTGCCAAGCAGCTGGTCTGGCGTAAGTTCAGTGGCATTGAGTCCGAGTAATGACCGAATAGCCCGGGAACGATAGGTTGGTGAACCGTTCCGGGCAAGCGCCACGAGTGCCGCGATCCTGGCCTGCCCATTTTCTTCTGTGAATGCACGTTCAGCCCATTGGGCTGCCGGCTGGGATTCAACAGCAACACGGGCGGCATGGCGTATGATGCGGTCATCACTTCCGAGATAAGGCCATGCAGTATCAACGGCATCAGGGTGAACCTCTCCGTGAAAAGCTTCCAGTTTGTGGCGAAGCTCACGGGCCTGGCGTGCTTCGGGGATGTCGAACGGATCGGCCGGGGCAGTAGATTCGCTTCCACGGTATACCACACGGTAGAGCTGAGAATCCTGGTTTCGGCCACCGGTAATAAAATAGAGATGGCCGTCTTTGCCGATTGCAGCACTTGTGACCGGGAGCGGACTTCCGGATACAAATTCCTCGGCTTCAGCTTTATACGTGGGGCCGTGAGGAGTGAGATGAACGGCATAGATGGTGCCAAATGTCCAGTCGAAAGCGTACAAGGCACGCTGGTATGCTGCCGGGAATGCGGCACCTGTTCCAAATTCAAGTCCGGTTGGCGAACCGGGCCCGATGTTCAGCATTGGGGGCAGGCTGTCTTCATAATATTCAGGCCATTTTCCGCTGCCGCTGCGCCAGCCGTAATCACTGCCGCTTACAACATGAACCAGTCGGGTGGGACGATACCACGGCATACCCATGTCCCACTCCATGTCGGAGTCGTAAGTAAATAGTTCACCGTGTTCATTTACAGCCGCATCAAACTGATTTCTGAAACCGATACTGATCATTTCCCACTCAGTAGCCTCCGGATTAATCCGTGCGATGTATCCGCCTGGGGCAAGCACACCCCGTGCATGGCCGCGGGCATCCCACTCCCTTGGAAGCAGTAAGTCTTCATCCCAGTTGGTAATCCGGCTTTTTGTGAGGTTTGATGGGGGTGGAGTATGGTTTCCGGCAACATAGTAAAGCCCTTTGCCGTCGGGTGTTTTAAGTATGGTGTGATTGCCGTGTTCACCGCCATACGCCGGACCACCAAGAAATTCGAGAAGATTGAGCTGCCCGTCACCATTCTCATCTCTCAGCCGGAACAGTCCGGTACCGTTTACGTTTGCGTAAAGGTGATCAAACACCCAGGCTGAGCCGTATGAACCGGAGAGTGGCATTACCAATTTTTCAATCTCTGCATCAGGGTCGTCGAGGCCTCCGCTTATGGTGATTTTATACAGGCCGTGATTCTGCTGGTCGGATGCATAGAGCGCCCCATCGGGACCCGATGTGAGGGAAACCCAGGAACCCTGCCGATCGCGGGGCACATTATATATAAGCTGTACCTCGAAACCTTCTTTTACAAACGTGATGTTTGATTCGCTGCCATTTTCAGATTGCAGTTTTGTGTACGGGTTGTCGTTAAGCGGCGCACCGGCCGGAAAAATTATAGCAGAGAGGCTGAATGTGGCAGCCAGGGTTAAGAGCCTACTGGTAATAATATATTTGATCATTCTTGCAGGTTACAACGTTGAAGTTAAGTCTAAAGGATTAGCGATAGACCGATTGATCGATTTTTTCCTGTTTGAAAATCGGATTATTGGTTTGTCGCTAATAAAATTGTGTACAACATGTTGGTATTAACTGCACTTTAAGCGCCTGATTTTGAATATCAAAATGGTTGTGCCACAGCCTGCCGGAATCATACAGTTTTACCGGCTTATTCAGCAACCTGATTTTAAGAAAAAGAAAGGATGGATAAAAACGGGATATCAGTTAAACCCAAAAAAGCCGTTAGGCTTTTTTTTGCCCTCCGGGCCGATCACTGAACCAACTGTTCTTCGAGGCGGCGGAGTTGTTCAAAGTAGCGCTCAATGAGCCGCTGGTATTGCTCAGAAAAACGTGTGTAATTAGGATCCTGCATTCGGGCGCGAATTTCCTGCTGCAGTTCTTCCAGGGAAATGTCAGGGGGAAGAACCCTCTCGTATTCAAGGCGGGTGGTTCCTTCTCTCTCTTCTTCCTCACCCCGCTGCTGAAGGGATTCTTCAGCATTAAGCATTCTTGAGAGGATGTTTTGCTGACGCTGAACCATAAGGGGATCGGTTACACCGCCACGCATATCGTTGATGGAATCTTCCATCTCTTCAAGCATTCGCTGGAGTTCACTCAGCATGCGGTCGCCCTGGTCTAGTGCACCGCTATGCTGCAGTTCCTGCAGCTGCCTTCGAATTTCATTCTGCTGGCGCGCAATCTGGTCGAGCCGGTCAGATTGTTCACGCGTGAGGCGGTCTCCCTGAAGGTCATTTATCAAGTCCTGGAGCTGCTGATTCAGCATCTGCTGGTCGCCCGACATATTCTGAAGCTGCTGAATCATCTGCTGCATACTCATGCCGCTTCCCATTCCTCCGTTTTGCTGGTTCATGAGCTGATCGATCAGCGAAGCGATCATCGAAGCAAGGTCATTGATTCCGCCTAACGACTCCCGCGTTGCAATGCCGGAGCCTCTCTGGCTGCGTTCAACCATCTGCTCCATGGTGCGTCCCAGGCGCTGTTCCACTTCAAGTTTTTTCCTGTTAATCTGGTTGGGGATACCCGGCAGCTCGGCAGAAACCTGGAAAAGGGTATCTGCGACATTAGAAAATTGATCACTGACATTTTTTTGGATACGTGCAAGGTCAATGAATCCCTGGCTGTTGTTCCTGGTTTCAGATGCGGTTTGAGTGAGGTATTCCTGCATGTTTGAAAGTTCCAGCAGCGTATAAAGAGATCGCTGCAGGGCGAGGATATTTACATTGAGCTGCTGACCGCTCATTTGCTGGATGGATTGCCTGAACCGTTCAGCTTCAGCCTGCATCTGCCGACCTATCTGTTGCTGCTGTTCCTGCATTTGCCCGGACGGCCTGTCTTCACCGTTCTGTCCGTTTTCACCACCTTCGCCATTCTGTTCCCCGGATTCAGCATCCTGGCCTCCCGGTTGCGATTCATTAACCTGGTTCATAAAATCCCTGAGCTGGTCGCGTATGTTTTCAAGTTCGCGCTGTCCGTCTTCTTTCAATTTTCTCAGGGTTTCTTCAGACCGTCGGGGGGGATTCTGATCGAGCTGATCAAGCTGATCGGAAACCTGGTCCAGGTCCTGCTGAATGGTTTCCAGTTCACGTGAGAGCTGATCTGACTCAGCCTCATTTTCCTTCAGAATCCGTTCCGCCATATCCTCGTACTGCCGGGCCAGTTTATCGAGGTCGCTGTTCATTTTGAGGCGCTTGAAGAGCTCAACCGTCCTCTCAATTCGCTCACGGTAAAGTTGTTCGTTAAAGGAGACGTTTTCCAGTGCCCGTTCCAGTTCTGAAGGTGATAGGTTTTCAATAGCCCGCTGCAATTCTTCCATCGCTTCCCTGAGTGCAGGGTCATCCAGCTCCTGCATAAGCTGCTGAAGCTCCTGGTAAGCCCTTCTGGTTTCATCCGAGACCCTGTCATTACCTTCAATTTCCGATCGCATCCTGTCGAATTTTTCATTGAGATTCTTTACGGCCTCATCTATCATATCCTGGCGTTCCTGAATATCTTCGAGTAACTGGCTCTCTTCAAATCCACCCTCTGGATTTTGCCTCATCCGTTCGAGGAATTCCCGGTATTCCTGTTCCATGGTATCAAAGCTGTCAGAGATCTGGTCAAGTTCACCCTGGATGTCCCGTTCACGGTTGTCCAATTCATCGAAATATTCGGAAAGAGATGGCACCTGTAAAACTACTTGCTGCGATTCACCCATTTTATAGCCGGAAACCTCATCATTGTCCCACACTCTGATGGTAAAAGAGAGCTGGTCGCGGGGCCTCAGGTCAAATTGGCCAAGATCCCAGCGCAACTGTTCCATTCTGCCATTACGGGGCCGTTCAAGTACTTTCCTCCCGGTTTGGGCCTGCTCAACAAAAGCACGCTGATGCTGCCAGTGAAGTTCGGCTCTCGTTAATCCAAAATCATCAGTAGCCTGGTATAAAATAGTGATGGTACCCGGATCGGTAACCATTACGGTTCCTGATGGCTCCTGGATTACAACAACAGGATGCTGATCCTCCCTGAGGTTAATAACCGTCCGGTATGGATTTCTGTTCTTCAACCCCTCGCTATTTATCATTTCAAATCTGACAGTATCCGGATTTTCGGGCATCAGCCTCAGGCTAAACCGGTTATCGCCTGATGATGACGCTTCCATATTTACAGACGAGCCATTGCTGCTAACCGAGACGTGATCTAACGGTTGATTTGTTTTTCCTTCGAATAGTATGGATGAGCCCGGGTATAAATTGGCCTGGGTAAAGGGGTATTCAAGCCTGTTTACGGAAAGGCCGGTATAGGATGGCGGGGTTATTGTTGCTGCAAACTCATCAAAACGGGGCTGAAGCTGCACCATAACGGAATATTCTTCGCTTACGAAACCATCCATTTCGACGCGGTATGTAATATCGTTGATTAAATCGATTTCCGGTGAAACAAAGCTGTTTGCATCGATTGGCTGCATTTGCCGCTGGCGATACTCTTCCTCCATACCGGTTTTAAATTCAAGGGTCACATTGCCGGGCACACGGTTATCTGAAAACCGGATATTCATCTGAATAGATGAACCGTGCTCAATGGTTGTATCTGCAGGGGCTATTGTATAGTTGAAAGGATTGGGCTGCACGTAGCCTGACCAAAAATGCAGGGTGCGCATCGTTTCTGCCGTATTGACTGCGGCGATGGAGATTAATAATACAAGGGAAGCAATGAAGAAGGTTACAGAGGCTTTATAGAACCGATTTATCTTTTGCTTGCCCAAATAATCCCTTGCCTGACCGGCAAGCACAGCAGTATCTGTACCATCGAGATTCGATGATAATGCGGCAAGGTAAAATCTTGATTTATGTTGTTTTTCATCCAGATAGAGGTCAACAGCACTTAATGTGGCTTTTTTACCTGTGGATTGTAAAAAATCCTCATAAAAATTCCGGAAAGAAGGCCGTGACAAATGTTGAAAAAACCAAAAACCGGCGGCACAGGCCAGAAGCAAAATGGCAATTAATGAAATGGTTTTCGACATGCCTGACAAAAAGAGGTTTGTTTCGGCATAAATGAGCAAGATCAAACCGGTAAGGAGAACAGCAGCCAGCATAGCTATTACTGTTATCAACCTTCTTGACGAAAGCTGTTGATGCGCTTTCTCAAGAATGGATACGATCTTTTTAATTTGCTGTTCTGTAGTTTGTTGCTCGGGCATGTACAGGTTTGTTTATCCTGATATTGTCAGTGTTCAATAACGAAAACAAATCCGGTTTATGAGATATCAGCTAAAGAAAGTGAATCTTTCATAGAAAATTTGCCGTTTTCTTTTTTTACTGTAACTATTTCGTGGGCTGAATCGTGCTCCAGGAACAGGTACCAGTTGCCTGCCATAGCATTTTCCAGGAATATCTCTTTTTCTTTCAGTGTTTGAACAGGCACCATATCGTATCCCATAATCCATGGCAGGGGTATGTGGGCATAGGTTGGGATTAGGTCGGCAGCATAAACCAGGGTCTTATTACCTGCTTGTATCATGGGCAGCTGCTGTCCTTCAGTATGCCCATCCACACAAACAGTACTTAATCCGGGTTCATATGTGTGCTGATTTTCTGACAGCTTTAACCTTCCGCTATTTTGAATGGGATCCAGGTTTTCTGGAAAAAAGCTGGCTTTTTCACGTTCATTTGGATATGTGGCGGTTTGCCAGTGCCTTTTATTCACATGGTAATTGGCGTTTGGAAACACTTCAATCAGATTTCCTTCATTATCATATGCGGTTGTCCCCCCGCAGTGATCAAAGTGAAGATGGGTGAAAATAATATCAGTGATCCCTTCGGGTGTTACCCCCACGGATTCGAGTGAACGAAGCAGGTGGCTGTGGTTATAATCCAGCCCGTAAATCTCAGCCATTTTAGCGTTAAACTTGTCTCCGCTTCCGGTATCCACCAGGTAGATTTTCCCGGTATTTTTGGATTTGATCAGCAGGCTGCGCATTGCCATTTGGATGCGATTATTATCATCTGCGGGAATATATCTGCTCCAGAGAGTTTTTGGGACCACTCCAAACATGGCGCCTCCATCAAGGAGAAAACGCCCTGCCTCTATTGTATAAAGTTGAAAATTTCCAAATTCTACCGGTTTAATAGTATGCATCATATTTCCAAATAATAAGTATAGGCTAAAATAAACAAAAAAAGCCGGTCTCACAGAAACCGGCTTTTTTAAAAATGTTAAATCTTATTAGAAAGAGGGTACCGGATCAACCCTGTAAAGTGTATCGAGCAGGGTAATCCCTATCAAGAGCAGGAAAAAGGCGATCGACATAACAAATAACAATACATTGAATTTGCTGTCCCACCAAAGATTCATGAAAAAGGCAACAACAATCAACGCTTTGATTACGGCGATACCGATGGCAACCACAACATTCCAGGGTTCAGGAATGTGAATCCATGTTACAAAAACCGTGATAAACGTCAGGATAAAAAGTGAGGTTGCAACTCCCCACAAAAATTTAGCTGATGATATATGATGATGTACACTCATTTTAAAAATGTTTCTTTTTTGGTTAGTCGATCAGGTAAAGTAACGGGAACAGGAATATCCAGATGATATCCACAAGGTGCCAGTAGAGGCCGGTTATTTCAACGGGGGTATAATAACCGCTGTGGAATACCTTTTTCTTCGCCTTAAATACAAGCCACACCATCAGGCCAATTCCAACCAGTACGTGAATACCGTGCAGGCCTGTCATCATGTAGTAGATACTGAAAAAGATATTGGCTTTTTCGTGAGCTATTCCTTCGTAGCTGTAGTGTGCTCCGGGAAGAATTCCTTTCGCGAATTTTTCGGAGTATTCGAAATATTTAATCACCATAAAAACACACGCCAGGCCTATGGTAATGTAAAGATTAATGATCAGCCCTTTTATCTGGTTCAGTTGTGCGGAGCGGATTGCCATCGCAACGGTGAGGGAGCTGCCGATCAGTACCACAGTATTAACGGCTCCCCAGAATGTGTGGAGCTCTTCGGATGCCAGCAGGTAAAGTTCGGGATACCATGTGCGGTAAACGATATATGCGAGAAAAAGCCCGCCGAAAAAGAGAATTTCAGTTACGAGAAAGATCCACATTCCCATTTTAGACGCTTCGAACTGCTGGTCACTGTCGATAAAGTAGTGCTTCAGGTGTTCTAATCTTTCTTCGGTTACAGAAGGTTGAGCCATGATTGTTCTATCTTTTTGCTTACGCTTGTTCTTTTTCTGATTTTTCCACTTTTACCGCTTCATCTCCGTGATGGTGATGGCCGTTATGGGATGCGGCGATTCCAAGCTGGAATTCTGACATGGGTTTATGATAATCGTATGGACCGTTGATAATCACAGGTACATGGTGGAAATTATGCAGCGGCGGCGGAGAAGCTGCCTGCCACTCTAACGCACGGCTTCCCCATGGGTTCGATGGCGCCCGCTTCCCTTTCAGCAGCGAATGGAGCAGGTAACCCGCCATGATCAGGAATGCAACGCTCATCACATAAGCTCCGATCGTCGAAAAAACATGGAATGACTGAAACTGGTCAATATAGTTGAAATATCTTCTTGGCATGCCTTGAGCACCCATTACAAACTGTGGAAGAAATGTCATGTTGAAACCGACAAACAGGATAGCACATGCAATCCTGGCCCAAAATTCGCTGTACATTTTTCCAAACATTTTCGGCCACCAGTAGTGCAGGCCTGCAAAAAATGCCATCACCATGCCGCCCATCATCACATAATGGAAATGAGCTACCACGTAGTACGTGTCGTGCAGGTGAATATCAACAGAGAGGGCGCCAAGCATGATACCTGTGAAACCGCCAATCGTAAACAGGAAAAGAAATACCAGTGCATAGAGCATTGGGGCTTTCAGGTCAATAGAACCCCTGTACATGGTGGCCAGCCAGTTGAAAATTTTGATACCCGTTGGTATCCCAACCAGGAAGGTAAGGAATGAGAATACCATGTTTGCAAGCGACGACTGGCCAGCGGTGAACATATGGTGCCCCCAAACCAGGAAGCCTATGAACGCAATTGCCAACGATGAAAGCGCGATCGCCCAGTAGCCAAATATAACCTTGCGTGAAAATGTGGAGATCACCTCAGAGATGATTCCAAAACCGGGGACAATCATAATATACACGGCAGGGTGTGAGTAGAACCAGAAGAAGTGCTGGTACAGAACAGGGTCTCCGCCAAGTGCCGGGTCAAAAATACCGATTCCCAGTAAACGCTCCATGGTGAGCAGAAGCAGTGTGATGGCAAGAACCGGTGTGGCAAGAATCTGGATGATGCTTGTTGCGTAAAGCCCCCAAAGGTTCAGCGGTAAACGGTTCCAGGTTATGCCCGGTGACCGCATTTTATGAATGGTGACGATAAAGTTTAAACCCGTTAAAATTGAAGAAAATCCCAGGATAAACACCCCGAAGGTCATCGCCATAACATTTCCGCCGGTTGTAGCGGAGTAGGGGGTATAGAACGTCCAGCCGGTATCAACACCGCCGGTAAAGATTGCGACTAAGGTAAAAAGTGCACCAATCACATAGATATAGTAGCTGGCAAGGTTAAGCCGCGGAAAAGCGACGTCTTTTGCACCAAGCTGCATCGGAAGTATAAAGTTTCCAAGTACTGCGGGAACCGAGGGTATCAGGAAGAAAAAGATCATGATAGCCCCGTGCAGGGTAAACACCTGGTTATACACGTCCGCATCCATAAAGCTTCGAGCGGGTGTCAGCAACTCGGTTCGAAGAAGGATTGCCAGCACACCTGCAACGAAGAAGAAGAAGGTGATAGAAGCCAGGTACATCAGGCCTATCTTTTTATGGTCAACCGTAGTCATCCATGCCCATACACCTTTTTCCTCATTCAGGTAGTGTTTTTCGGGATATTCTTCCGGCTTAAACCGCCGTACCTGTATTCGTTTAACGTTTGATGTTGCTTCGTTCGTAGCCATTTAGTTACTTAAGGTTTTGATATACTCGATAATTGCATCAATCTGCCGGTCGTTGAGGGTTCCGGCATAGGAGGGCATCACGGGCTGATAGCCTGCTGTTATTTTCGCGTTGGGTTCGAGGATACTTTCGCGAAGATAATTTTCATCGGCTGTAATCACTTCACCATCCTGCATTTCTCTTTCCGCCATCCATAAGCCCTGGAATGTTGGGCCAACAAGGCGAGCGCCATCGCTGGAATGGCAGGTATTGCATGCATTTCTCACTACAAGCTGCTCTCCCAATTCGGCAGGGGGGAGATCGTCATCGGCCGAACCGGCGGTTTCGAGCCATGTGATAAAATCTTCGGAAGAGTGTACATATGCCGTGGCAAGCATATTTGAGTGGGCAGTTCCACAATATTCGGTACAGAAAACTACTGACTCTCCAATTTCGGTGGCTTCAAACCAGAGAGATGTGTAGCGGTTGGGCAATACATCCATTTTTACGCGAAAATCGGGGATATAGAAAGAGTGGAGTACGTCGTCAGAACTCATAATGAGTTTCACGGGACGATTGACCGGTACGTGAAGTTCATTTACACTCACATGGCCTGTTTCATAGTGAAATTCCCATAACCAGCTTTTACCCACTACCCTGATTTCGTAAGCATCGGCCGGGGGAGTGGTCAGGTTCATGTAACCGTTCAGTCCCCATCCAAATACAATCATCACAAGGATGAGCGGAATTACCGACCATGTGATTTCGAGTTTGTTATTGTGAGTAATTACAGGCGTGACATCATTTTCTGAGCGTCTTCGGTATTTCCACGCGAAGAAAATAATGGCAAAGGTGATACCTGCCAGCAGTATGATACTTGTAACATTCACAAAATGGAATAATGCGTCCGTTTGCTCAGCAAGCGTGCTTTTCTGAGGCGGGAGCATAAATTCACTAAATCTATTCATCTATTCTAATTCATATGTTGGTGGTTGTGAAGACCCTTTTTCACGTCTCCAAAAAACGCTCAGGAATATACCCAGAATTATTACTGTAGCCAAACCTCCGAGCTTCATAATATTCATGGCTACGGGTACATAACTTTGCGATGATGGGTCGTAGGTGAAACAATAAAAAAGCACCCTGTCGAGAGTATTTCCGATGGTTCCGTTGGCCGCTTCAAATAACGCGTTTCGCAGGTCAAACTCACGGAAAGCGGCACCGTAGAGGTATCTTGTAATATCACCCTGCGGACTGATGAGCATGATGCTTGCAAGGTGCAGGTATTCGCCGGTTGGTTCATGGTATTTATACCGGAAACCCACGGCTTCTGTAAGTTTTTTGATCGACTCCTCAGGCCCGGTTAAAAAGTGCCAGCCTGCATCTGCACCGTCCCGGTTTAAATCGCGCATGTACATCTCTTTCGATTCGGCCGCGAGCTCGTAAGTTTCACGCGGATCGATGCTGAATGAAATGATGGTATAGTCTTTTCCGGGACTCCATGCAAGTTCGTTCACCACCTTGAAAACTGCATCCAACACCAGACCGCAAAGAATAGGACAGTCGTAATAAAGCGGGTTCAACAGAACCGGTTTACCACTTTCCATGAGATCACCCAGAAGAACCCGGGTTCCGTCGGAATTGATAAACTCAAGATCCAGCGGGATGGTATCCCCCAGCTTTTCGTCCACTCCGATATCCTGTAAGATGGCCGGAGTGGCCTGATTCAGCTGAGCTTGTGCAGTACTCAAAATGGAGAACACTGTAATCGTAAAAAAGATTATCAGTGTATGTCTCATATTGGGTATATAAATCTACTCGTTTGTTAAAATCGTAATCGCACTGTCAATCGGTATTCTGTAAATACCTTCATCGGGATCAACAACCCCGAATGATTCGAGACGCGCACGGTCTAATTGTTGAATTTCATCTATGTTGTAAAAGATGCTTTGCTGAAATCGTTCCTGGAGAGCACTTGTTCTGTTGTACTCGTGCATAAACATGATACCAACAATAAACAGAACCACAGATACAGTACCAAATAATGACCAAAATGTGAGGCGCTTATAATTGAGTATGTCGAAGGTTGCGCCATATTCAACCGATTTGATAAAATCCTCAGTTGCCTCCAAAGTAACATCTTCGTCATCAGTAACGCCAAAAGCTGAAGTTTCATGCATCCAGGTGCGAATTTCTTCTTCAGTAACCCCGTGTTCTTCTGCAAGCTTTTTCAGAACTTCATCACCGGCGTTTTTTGCTTTTTCGGCAATTTGTGCCTTTTCTACATCTGAAAGTTTTTTCGGTTTGTCGCTCATATCAAATCAGTTTACAAATAAATCAGGTTATTGATGATAATGTTTGCTCAGCGAAGCAGAAAGCTGCGGATCGTTTACCGGAACGATATTGTGCTTCTTCAGCCGCTGGAAGAAAAGCCCCATAAATATTCCGCCCAGCCCGATAAAGGTTGCAAAATCGAGCCAGCTTATGGCTACACCGCCATGGCTAAAGACCGGCATTACAATCCAGTGTAATTCTATGATGTGCATCACCAAAACGAGTACGGCGGTAAAGCCGAGAATCTTGTGATTATGCTTGAGGTCACGGTTCAGCAATACAATAAAAGGGATCAGGAATCTGCCGATAATCAGCATGTATGTGACGAACGCCCAGCTGCCCTCCATTCTGTGATAGAACCAGAGAGTTTCTTCCGGTATGTTTGCATAGTAAATCAGCAAAAACTGGCAGAAAGCGATATAGGCATAAAAAACGGTAAAACCGAAAAACCAGGCTCCAAGGTCGTAAATATGGGCTTTACCGATAGTGTTTTTCAGAATCCCTTTTTTGTGGAACCAAAAAATCATGAGGATGAGTACCGGGAACAGTGCCTGGAAACTCATTGAGAAGAAGTATACACCAAACATGGTGGAGAACCAGTGCGCATCAAGCGACATAAGCCAGTCGAAGCTGGCAAAAGCTACGGTTAGCGAAAAAATTAAAATTCCGGGTGCGCTGAGTTTACGTAACAGGTTGGTAAGCCCCCAGTCGTTGGTTTCGTCCATTTCAACGGATAGTTTGTGCAGTCTGTAGCCAAGATAACCCCAGATTGCAAAATAGATGAACTGGCGGATTACAAAGAAGGGGACATTCAGATATGCAACCTTGCCAAGCATAATGGGATCGTTGGCAACATACTCTGTATTTGTCCAGGTATAAAGGCTGCTCATGCCCAGAAGTACAGGCACCAGGAACACCGACCAGATCCAGATATTGGATATAAACGATTCGGGAATTCTCATGATAACGGTGCCCCAGGATGATTTGGTAATATGGTGTATCATCACAAGGATAAGTGATGCAAGCGCAATACTCGTAAAAAATGAGAAACTGGTAAGATAAGAGTAGAAGAACTGTTCACTGTTCAGGAAAAATCCCACAAAAC
Source organism: Balneolaceae bacterium (assembly GCA_007694095.1). GTDB lineage: Bacteria > Bacteroidota > Rhodothermia > Balneolales > Balneolaceae > Rhodohalobacter. The sequence continues at coordinate 25,135 of RECI01000159.1, forward strand.
TTGCAATTAAACCGACCACACCAAAACCGTAGAATGTTTTTGCAACATCGAGATTTGTAGGGAATTGGAGGGAATCCGTTATTTTTGGACTTGTTGAAGCCATGTAATTACCTTTTTTCGCTCAAAATTATTCTTCTGATAATGATCTGATGAATTCAACCAATGATTGAAGTTCACTTTCTGATAAATGTGCGTATGGAACCATCACATTGTCGTATCCCTGGACAATCAGAGCCCCCGGTTCAACAATGGATTCAATGATATACTCTTCATCTGCAATGGCGCTGGTGCCATCGGTGAAATTTCTTTCCGATCCATAGAGCCCTGCAACGGTGGGGCCTACACCCGGGGTGCCGTCGAGTGAGTGACAGGCCTGACAGGCGTTGCGGACAAACAGTGCTTCGCCTCTTTCCGCACTAACTTCTTCACCTGCCCCGGCGGCACGTGCTGCGGCCAGCGCTTCAAGGCGTGCCTGTTCTTCTGTAAAGATCCGTCCCAGTTCAGCCAGGTCAATATCGTACCTCTCCATTTCGACGGCAGGAACATACTGGCTTCGCTGAAGCGCACGGACATAGGCAACAATCGCCCAGCGGTCTTCAACAGGAATCTGCGTGGCATAAGCGGGCATGTTCCTCACACCGTTTGCGATAGCTGAATAGATTTCACCATCCGGCATACCCCTGCTGATATCGGAGTGGAACGTAGGTGCCGGCACGTAGCCATAGCCCCCGGTCATGATAATACCCCTTCCGTCACCGGTTCCGCCGTGACACATCTGGCAAAAAATATCATAACGTTCCCGGCCGCGATTCAGAAATTCACGGGTTAATTCAAACGGGATTTCGGAAATGTAGTTTCCACCTTCATCAAGGCCTTCAAACAAAGCAACATCGTGGCGGAGATTACCCCTCGCAATGGTCCCCTCCACCGGCATTCTCATAGCCATGCCATCTTCAAAAAACGGGTTTTCCTGCTGGGCATTAAAACGCTCCTGGAAATTCATGTTAAAATGATGCCGGATAGGCGGCTTGTCAGACAATTGTCCCCGGCAAGAAATAATCATCACCGAGATCAATAAAAGTGCGCTGATATGTTTTAAGGCCAATTTCATGTTCTAAACAGTCTTAAAAAATTATATTTGGATGATTTACTCATCAAAAATCGATTCGATATTTGTTGCTCCTGCATCGGCAAGAAGTTTCTGGACTTTTTCAGGTTCAAACTGGGGGTCTTCCGATTCGATGCATACAAAAAATCCGTCATCGGTTGCTTTTTTAAAATTCTCGGAATTAAAGAGCGGATGATTTAACCTTGGCAGCCCGTTCAGATAAAACATTCCGAAAACCGCCCCAAACGCGGCAAGAAGTACGGTTAATTCAAATAGTACCGGAACCCAAGCCGGGAAATTAAACAGGCTTTTCCCGCTGATATTCAGAGGGTAATCAATTACCATCATATAATAGATCATGGCAAAACCGGCGGTTAATCCCAAGAACCCATGCCCTGCAACAATCCAGCCGAGTTTTGATTTATTCAGGTTCATCGCTCGGTCTATACCGTGTATCGGAAACGGGCTGAAAGTATCAAAGTGCCTGTATCCGCTGTCTTTCACAAGCCGCGCAGCATCCATTAATTCTTTTGGATTTTTGAATTCAGCAAGTATACCGTAAAGTGTTTTATCTGTGGTTGCTTTTTCCATCGCTAACTAATTTTAAACAGATTTTTTATAAGGTTCCGGTATGACAACTTTCGGGGGAATAAACTCACCTTTGTCATTGTAATTGTGTGGATCGGCCTGCGGCATTACACCTTTCAGCTCAGCAACTGCAACCATTGGAAGGAACCGCAGGAAGAGCAGGAAGAATGTGAAAAACAGGCCAAATGTACCAATATAGGTGGCAACGTCCCAGATTGTTGGGGAGTAATATCCCCACGATGATGGTAAATAGTCAGTAGAGAGTGATGAAACCACAATTACAAACCGTTCGAACCACATACCGATATTTACCACAATAGAAATCAAAAAGGTGAAAGCCACATGCCTTCGGAGTTTTTTGAACCAAAAGAATTGCGGTGACAATACGTTACACGTAATCATGATCCAGTACGCCCATGCGTACGGGCCGGTTGCGCGCAGGATGAAGATCGCCTTTTCATACTCCACACCGCCATACCACGCTATGAAAAACTCCATCGCGTAGGCAAATCCAACCATCGAACCGGTCACAAGAATAATGATATTCATCTTTTCGATGTGGTCTACCGTCATGATGTCTTCAAGGCTGTAAATTTTCCGGCAAATGATCATAAGAGTAAGCACCATCGCGAACCCTGAAAATACCGCACCTGCTACGAAATAAGGCGGGAAAATGGTTGTATGCCATCCGGGGATAATCGATACGGCAAAGTCGAACGATACGATAGTATGAACGGAGAGCACAAGAGGGGTTGCCAGGCCGGCAAGGATCATGTATGCTTTTTCATAATTCCACCAGTGGCGGTTGCTCCCTCTCCATCCAAGGGCAAATGTTCCGTAAATTACCTGGCCGACCTTGCTTTTTATCCGGTCACGAATTGTGGCTAAATCGGGCACCAGGCCAACATACCAAAAGAGCAGGGATACCGTAAAATAGGTTGAGATGGCAAAAACGTCCCAAAGCAGCGGGCTATTAAAATTGGGCCACATGGCCATGGAATTTGGAATTGGAAACATCCAGTACACTACCCAAATACGGCCTACGTGAATCGCCGGAAATATACCGGCACACATCACGGCAAAAATGGTCATGGCTTCCGCAAAACGGTTGATGGCTGTCCGCCAGCCCTGGCGGAACAGGAAAAGGATGGCGGAAATCAGTGTTCCCGCGTGGCCAATACCCACCCACCATACAAAGTTAATGATCGCCCATCCCCAGCCTACCGGCTGGTTCAATCCCCAGATTCCGGTTCCTTCCCAAAACAGCCAGGCTATGGATACCAGCAAAACCAGCAGCAAAATGTTGGAAACACCAAAAGCTATATACCATCCCATCGGAGTTGGCCGCATGTTGATGTCGGTAACCATTGCCGTAATATCCTTAAAGCTGTGGTTGCCTTTTACAAGAGCGGGTTCCGGAACGTATTCGTACGTTTTACTCATGTTTAGTCAGTTGCAATTATTTCCTTATTGATTGAATCAGCTCAATTCAGGGTTTTTGTTTGTTAATCTTGCGAGATAGGATGTACGTGGCCGGACATTAATCTCCTCAAGCATCACATAATTTCTGTCGTTACTCTTATTCTTTGATACAATGCTGTTTGCATCGGTCAAATCACCAAAAGAAATTGCATTTGCAGGGCACGCCTGCTGGCAGGCTGTTTGAACAGTGCCATCTGCCGGTTTTTTGGAGCCGGTAGCAATTTTCGTCTTGATCTTGGCTTTGTTAACCCGCTGTACACAGTATGTACATTTTTCAATCACACCACGGAAACGAACGGTTACCTGTGGATTCATGGCCATCTGGATAATTTCAGGATCGTCTCCCGTGGTCAGATATTCTTTTGAGTAGTTAAAGAAATTAAATCTTCGCACTTTGAACGGACAGTTGTTGGCGCAGTAACGGGTACCGATACAACGGTTGTAAGTCATTTGGTTGATTCCGTCCTCACTGTGGGTGGTTGCAGCAACAGGACAAACCTGCTCGCAAGGCGCAAGCTCACAATGCATGCAAGGTACCGGCTGATGATACGCCGTCGGATTATCAGGATCACCTTCATAATAGCGGTCGGTCCTTATCCAGTGCATGATTCTGCGGCGCCCAACCTCCCTCTTGCCGATAACCGGGATATTATTTTCGGCCTGGCATGCAATGGTACACACTCCGCAGCCAAAGCACGAGTTAAGATCAATGGTCATTCCCCATTGAGGTTGATGCTCGGGTCCATACATTTCATTAAACAGGGATACAGGGCCTCGGTCATCGCCGGCAGCAATGGCTTCCTTCATACCCGGCACTTTAAAACCATGGAAACTCTCGAATGAGGCGAAATCCGGTTTTTCTTTGTATTCGGAAAGCGTAGCGGTGCGGATCATATCGCGGCCTTCAAGTGAGTGATGATCCTGAACGCAGGCTATCTCATAGGTTGTGCCCGTTGATTCAACTGTGGCCTGCTGGTAAAACAAATTCTCTGATGTTCGCAGCGGATAGGTATCAACCCCGACCCCATCGGCCACCCGGCCTGCATTTTCGCGGCCATAACCTACGGTGAGGGTGATGGAATCGTCGGCATGACCCGGTTCGATCCATGCGGCTATTTCAATCGTTCTTTCGCCAGCGGTAATCCGTACTTTCGGGACCCTGTTATGGCGGAAGCTTCGTTCCGGGTTAATGCCGATTCGCCGGGCGGTAGCAGCGCTCATCAGTGCCACGTTATCCCAGGTAATCTTGGTCATGGGTTCCGGGAGTTCCTGCAGCCAGCCATTGTTGGCAAACCTTCCGTCGAATAATCTCACATCAGGTTTAATCGCGATTTCAATTCCATCGATTGGGCTGCGTGTTAGGGCAGGCTGGATGGATGATGAAAATCCTTCACTTAAATTGACCATTTCAGTGTCAAAACCACTTTCGGCATCTACACCATCATGCAGTATTTCTTCCCAGCGGCGGTCAAAATCAGAAGTAATCACCCCATTCCAGGTTTCCTGTACCAGGTCATAACCGGCGCTTACTTCTCCTGTTAAAAATGTATGTAGAAATTCAATTTCACTGATTCCACCAAAAAGGGGCAGGATTTGGGGTTGAATAATAGATCTTTGGCCGGTAAAAGATAATCCGTCGCCCCAGGCCTCAAGAAAATGGGCGCGGTTTACATGCCAGGTACTCAATCGGGACGTTTCGTCAACATAATCGGAAAGATGTATCGATGTTTCAACATTACCGAGAGCAAGTGCCAGGTCGAGGTCTGCCGGGGCATTGTAAGCAAGATTACCTCCAACCATAACAACCGTATCGAAAACACCGGCTTTTAATTCACTGACGGCATCGAGGAAAGCCTGGTTTTCATCCCGGTTTTCGCGGTATGGCAGTTCGTGGTATGTTACCGTATTGCCCGCATTCCCCAAAGCAAGATTTATGGCTGCGGCAGCGGCATGAGTTTCCGGGGCATGGTCAGCGCCAACAGTTACAATCGAATTGCCTTGTGCATTTAAAAGTTCGCCGGCAATTTTTTCGATCCAGTCGTGATTTGAAAAATCGTTGTTTACACCGCTGAACGCATCAAGGCCGCTTATGGACTGAGACAGCCTGGCGGCAAGTGCAAACGTAAACGGTGCTATATGAGAAGACTTGAGGCGAAGCCTGTGGTCGGCATAAGAACCTGTATTTGTAAAGGCATTCTCAACAATATAAATGCGCGACATATCATCGCTTGTGGATTCCACTTTACGTTTGGACGTAATCTCCAGGGAATACTCAACACTGTTTTTCCCGGCCTGCGGGTTCATAAAATCATCATCAAGGGAGAGCACCACATCAGCACTGTCGAAATGGTTTACGGTGCGGAGGCGTTGCCCGAATGCGAGCTGAGCGCCTTCAAGTGCATTGTTCTCGGAAAACGGCTCATAGGTTACCCATTCTGCATTTGGGAAATTTTCAAGAATTTGCCGTTTGACTCTGTGATAGGTTGGAGATGAAGTGGCTTCATCTATAAAGAGGATATTTCTGCCGGTATTTGAAAAATGCCCGGCCGCAAATGCCGAAAAATCATCAATGGAGACTTTTTCGCCGTTATGTCTCGGGGATCGTGACCGGTCGGGGTCGTAAAGGCCAAGAATAGCGGCCTGATGGTAGATATTGGTTCTCCCGCCGCTTGCCGGGTGATCAGGGTTCCCTTCGATTTTTGATGGGCGTCCCTCATTATTTGTGATCAATAATCCGGTTATAGAATCCTGGAATGGCATACCTGTTGCGTAAAACAGGGGTTCTCCGAGTACAAGGTCTTCCGGCTGACGTGAATAGGGTAATATTTTTTGAATCGGTTTGCGGCATGATGCAAACCCGGCAAGGGCGATGGAAGCACCCATTACCCGTAAAAAACTGCGTCGGGAAACCTGATCGGTCAGTTCGGTTGCATTTTCAGGGAATTCGCGTTCCGCAAATTTTTTGTACTCTTCGTTTTGAGCGAGTTCGTTTAAGCTTTTCCAGTAAGTTGTTTGATTCGGCTGATCACTCATTCTTTAAATACAGTTTGTTTAAATCGTTTTTAAGATGCGGCTTTTCCAATCAGAAATGACAGCTCTGGCAATACGTAGGCGCGTTAATATTATGCTTCGCAACAAGTTCCCGCCCGAGTTCAAGCTGATTTTCCGCAACATACCCCATAGTGGTAATTTCTGATACCGGCCTTACGTGTTTTTCCGGTTCCCTGTGGCAATCAAGACACCAGCCCATACTGAGAGGCATTGCCTGGTAAACAATATCCATTCTGTCCACACGTCCATGGCACGATTCACAGCCAACTCCAACATTCACGTGAGCCGCATGGTTGAAATATGCATAATCGGGCAGCATGTGTACCTTGATCCACTCTATGGGTTTGCCTGTTTCCCAGCTTTCGCGTACCGGGGCAAGTTTTTCACTATCTGTGAGGATTTGCCCGTGACAGTTCATACAGGTTTGTGTTGCCGGTATATTGGCGTATTTGGATTCTGTAACCTGGGTATGGCAATACTGGCAATCCATGCCCAGTTGGCCAACGTGTACCTTGTGGCTGAACGGAACAGGCTGCTCCGGGGCGTAGCCAACATCTAAAAATTCGGGAGAGAAAAAATACCAGACTACAAAAACAAGTGCGTTAAGAACAATGATTGAACCAAATAGAATTCTGCGTGGTGCTTCATTTGTCCACTTAGGAAAAATCTGAGCCATAAATTCTGCTGAAAGTTACCAATTACGTCTAATGTTGGAGCGGGCAGTAAGCCTTAAAAGATTTCGAATATATGAAAATCTGCACATTTCAATAGTACCCGGATACAATATTTAAAATGATTCTAAATAACAGATTTAAATAGTTAAACAGGCTGATAGAATTGAGAAATAAGATAGGGCACTGTCCAGAAAATTGCTCAAAAATCAATTAATTATTTTTTTTACTTCACCGAATCCTGAACAACATTCTTTTGTTTGGGAGCGGAATTTAAAAAGAGATTGAAAGATAGCAGTTTAGTGCCCCGTATTTTTTTCAACAAATGAAATTATCGGGACGGAAAGTGATCACAGCTCCTTGAAATCGTTTTAAATTTTAACACTCTTTATCCAAAAATGCTCTAATTTTGAGCGTGAACAAATAAGACTTCATTCAGTAAATATGGATTCATCATTAAATGAACAACTTACCGTAAATGCGTTAAAAGAGATCAGTGTACCCAAAGCCATAGGAGTTATTCTGCTGGTGAGTGGAGCAGCTTTTCTGTTGCTGATCTACATGCTCTATTTCCGTGAAACAGCGGATACAACTGCAAGCTGGGTTGAACAGCTGCCGGCAGTAAATGCACTTTTAAACAGCATCAGTACAATTTTTATACTTTCCGGTTTCATTGCCATTAAGCAGAAAAAGTATATTGCACACATGAGGTTAATGCTAACCGCATTTGTTGCTTCATCCCTGTTCTTGATCAGTTACCTCGTATATCACAATTTTGTTGGCCACACACCCTTTCCCGGTGAAGGTTTTATCAGGCCTGTCTATTTTACCATCCTTATATCACATATCATCCTGTCGGCATTCGTAGTACCCCTGGTACTAACGAGTTACTACTTTGCATTTTCCGGAAAATTTAAAACACACCGAAAAGTCTCAATGTGGACATTCCCGATCTGGCTCTATGTATCAGTCACAGGTGTAATGATTTTCTTTATCCTCAACGCATACGTTTGAGGGTGAGGAGTCCCGTAACCCGGCTCGCTGAGCCGGAAGGGAAAGCCATTGGAAAAGCAATTTAAACCGAATTGCCGTGATGCTGGATACTGGATACTGGATAATGTAGCCCGGCTCGCTGAGCCGGAAGGGAAAGCTATTACTAAAGCAATTATAACCGAATCACCGTGATACTGGATACTGGATACTTGTAACATCAACCAGATCGCACACCGTACATCAAAGATCGTGTATCGCAGATCAGGATCAACCGGGCTGATGTACGATACACGATGTGCGATCTTTGATGTGCGATGTGGTTGGGTATGGAAACGGTAACGAGATATGTAAAAACACCATACTGTAAACCAAGGTTATGGGCTAAAGCCCGAGTGGTTTTTCGTGGCGTTGATTGAGGCTGTCTCAAAAGTCGTTAATGCCATTTTTAGGCTTAATAAATTTAGGTGATGAATGATAGAATTGATTTCCAACTATTCCAACCTTCCCTCGCCTCCTGCCTTCGACGCTGAAAGGACTTCCGCTAATACGCTGAACGATACTTTTAACCAGAAACATATTGTCCCTGCCGGGACAACGGCGTGTTCGGGCCGGTCTTTTTCTACAAACATAGCATCCCTGACGGGACGGGGGGAATTGCATTGGAACAAACGATCCCTGAATCACAAATCTATTCATGCGTCGATGTAATTCTATGAACCGAAGCGCGCCGTCAGGTCTGACAGCGTTGTTGGGGTTTAGATACTGGATACAGCTGACGGCTGACAGCTGATAGCTAAATACCTCATATTATTATATTCTTCCAACTGCCAACTGCCAACTGCCAACTGCCAACTGCCAACTGCCAACTCACCAAACCGCTTCAACGCTGTCAGAAGCCGGGAAAGCACCGGCATGCTGACAGGTTTCGCTAGATACTGCCACCGTACCACACCGCTTCAACGCTGTCAGAAGTCCCGACAGGCTTGTCGGGACATGCTGCCAGGTTTCACTAATTATTATCCCAGGAATTGTTCACCGGGCTGGGGGATCAAAACTTTGGTGTCACAATAATCAGCCGTGAATTCCCTGAAATCTTCCGGTTTGCCAATGAGCACCGGGAATGTACCGTAGTGGATGGGGATGGCCAGTTCGGCTTCGAGCATTTCACAGCAGAGTGCCGCTTCCTGCGGACCCATCGTGTAATAGTCGCCTATGGGGACGGCAATTACAGTAGGTTCGTACATCTCCCTGTATAGTTCAAGGTCACTGAAAATGTTGGTATCGCCCATGTGATAGAAACAGATATCGTCATCAAAAGAGAGGACAAGTCCGCCCGCCTCCCCGGCATACTCCCCGCCAAATGACGAACTGTGATTGGCATTGACAAGGGTCACTGAAAAATCGTCAAGATGAACCGTTCCGCCTTTGTTAAACTCTATTCGCTGCTCTTCTGCCAGCCCATGTTTTTTTAACAGATGAGACAATTCAACCTGGGCGACCACGGTACAGCCCGTTTTTTTCGCAAGGTCGAGCGTATCACCCACATGATCTTCATGCCCGTGAGTGAGCAGGATATAGTCGATTTTACCTGGTGATTTTTCACTGTCAGGGGTTTTCGGGTTGCCTGATAAAAAAGGGTCAATATAGATCACTTTGCCGGAGGGAGATTCCAGCCGTACAGCGGAATGCCCCAGCCACCATGCTTTTACTCTTGTTTCCATATTATATATAGATTGATTTAGGTTATCCTGATAGTTTAGTTCGCTTTATATAATAAACTAACAAAATGATGGAATTTATCGTTGAGAAATCTTCCGGTAAGTAGTTTTCTTATGAAAAGTGTTTTATAATCTATATATAAGGTGTTACCATTTGATGGCAAAAAGTGAAAAAAAATCCAATTTACATGCACCAAATTCCAAAGCTTTTATTGTTGAAGACAATCCGGATTGAAAAGTATTATTTACGATTATCTATTCAACTCAACTATACCCTTGCGTATATAAAAAATCCTTTGTGTTTCACCGCGCCCTTTGCGGTCACAAAAACCTTTGCGTTTCACCGCGCCCTTTGCGGTTAAAAAACTCAGCGCCCTTAGCGGTTAACTAAAAAAATGGAGACTTACCTATGGCAGAACGAATCAAACTTCATCATGGCTCGCCACACAGAAAACGGATTTTTGAACTGGCCGACAAATTGTTAGCCGGCGGTATTGGCCTTATTCCTACCGACAGCCGTTACGCGCTGGTCTGCGACTACAGAAACAAGAAAGGGATCGACAGGATCCGGCAGATCCGTCGTTTGGATAAAAAAAACCATCTTACAGTAATGTGCCACAGCCTGGAGCATGTTTCTATTTTTGCCAACTTGTCGGATGATAATTTCAAACTCATCAAGCGGCTGATTCCCGGCCCGTACACCTTTATCCTGCCCGCCACCCGCGAGGTGCCGCGCCTGCTCACACATCCCAAAAAGAGAACCGTTGGCATCCGTGTACCCGATTTTCCTATTTGCCTTGACCTGATCCGGGAACTGGGTAGTCCTGTGATAGTGAGTTCTGCAAAGCTGCCGGATGTAGAATACGGTGATCCGGCTTACGGAGACCGGGTGATGTTCCTCAGCCGTTTCGATAATATTGTTGATGTGATTGTGGATGACGAGCTTTCCCTGTCGGATGAATCATCCACCATAATCGATCTCACCGGCAGCGAACCGGAAATCATCCGGGAAGGGCTGGGGATGGATAGGCTGAACGAAGCGCTTGCGCTTGAGGGGTTTGAGGT
>RECI01000296.1 GCA_007694095.1 Balneolaceae bacterium
GGCAGAAGGAAGTGAGGAAAAGTTCACCCTCGAATCGCTGGTTATAAACACCGGGCGTTCAATGCTTACAAGTACGGCAAACTTTCAGCAGCCCGATATTTTTGAACAGTCACTGGAGTTGTCGCCACTTTCCTGGAGAGACCTGGTTCTTTATGCTGATGGATTCCCGCTCCGGGAAGACCTGAAGGTCAGCCTGAATGCCAATGGTACTTTCGATGAACTGAATGTAGGCTTACAGTTAACTGCAACAGGGGCTGATAATCTGGAAATTTCTGCCGGATTGAGTATGTCCGATCAATTCTCATTGACAAAACTGAAAATTGAAGCGAATAACCTCAATCTCCCGACACTGACTGGAATGGAAGACTGGCCGGCTTTTAAAACGATTCATTTTGACGGGGAAGGAGATGTGCCGTTCGATGATCCCGGGAAAGCTATTTTTAGCGGAGAGTTGATGGCAGAGGCAATACGCCTTGAACCTTATGACCTTGACAGGGTAAGCTCAACCTTTACTATTCTGGAGGGCAATGCAGAGCTTGATCTGCACCTCTGGCATCAACAGGAGGAGGTTTTTGCAGAAGCTTCGATCAGCAATTTTTTTGGTGATCAACCAATTTGGAATGCAAATGTGAGAACCGAAAACTTCAACCTGGCCACTTGGCTGAAGGATGAAGCCCTCGACAGCAATCTGAACCTGAAATTCAACATAGACGGAACCGGAATTGATACCGATGAGTTTTCGGCTAACATTCTGGCTGAAATTGCCGGTACGCGGTTTGGCAGTCAACCATTTTCTGAAATTCGGTTCCAGGGGAATCTCGATCCGGTTAACATCAGCGGTTTGCTGACAGGCCGGTTAGAGCAAAGTGAAATCTATACAGAATTCAATGCAGTCAACTGGATGAACGAGCCGAATTACAATTTTGAAATGGTGTTGACCGCTTTTAACGTAGCGGAACTTGAAGGTTTTGAATACTTTCCGACTTATCTGAATGGTTCACTGAAGGGTGAAGGCCGGTCGTTTGATCTCGAATCTATGTATATGATTGCCGAAATGTCGTTTGATTCAAGTATAGTAAACAACGAGATGATTGACACCTTTCGGGCCGATTTGAAAATTGAAAACAGCTACATATTTTTAGATGAAGGCTTGCTGCAAAGCCCGATAGCAGATGCCTCATTTTCGCTTCAGCAGCATCTTACAGATATATTAAATGCAGAAAACAGGATGCAGTTTGTTGCAGAAATTAAAGATCTTTATCCTCTGCGGCCGCTTTTTGACGTCGGCGAGCTTGAAGCCCAAGGCCAGGTAAACGGCAGGCTTGCCAGGAATAGTGAGGGAGTACTACAATTTGATGGAGGCTTCAGCCTGGATAATATTCGCGTGGATACCCTCTTCAGCAGCCAGCGTTTGAATGGTTCTGTTCTTGCTCTTATCAAGGAAGAACCGGAGTTTGTTGCCAGCATAGAATTAACAGAACCCGCAGTTTTTAATACCGCTGTGCAGGATGTTCAGTTTAATGCAGAGGCAGTTTTTAGGGATCACGAAACAACGGGGAATCTTAATTTTACTCTTACCAACGGAGATGAAAGCTCGATCTTCCATTCTGGAAATTTCATCATGGATTCTACACGTGTTGTACTCAATACCACTGATCTTACATTTAGCAGCCAGGTAAAAACCCTTGCCCTGATAGAGCCTTTCACCCTTTCTTATTCCGAAGAAATATTTCGAATGGATACCCTCTCCATTTCTTCGGGGGATGATGACACCTACCTGAAATTATGGATCCCCCATCTTGATAGCCTCAGACAGGAAGTTGGAATTGATGCCCGAAATTTAAACCTCGGTGAGCTTCAGGAAGCCATATTTGATGAAATAATGATTGATGGAATGCTATCGGGATATATTGAAATTGAAAACAGCCCGGATAACCTGAAGGCTTCCGCAACAGGCCAGCTTAACTTTTTTAGGTTCGAACAGGGAATAATGGATTCGCTCCGGTTTGATGCGGAAATAGCAGATGAATGGTTTAAAGCTGAGCTAAATGCATGGCAAGACGGGAACAGTTTGATCGAAGGCCAGATACAGGTGCCATTCCTGCCAGGTGATCCGTTAACCTTTGTTGATCAATTCTTTGAAAGGGAAGTGGCCGGGCAGGTTCTGCTGCATCGGTCTGCACTTGAATATTGGTTTGGTTTCTTGCCGGATGGAGCACCGGAACAAACAGCCGGAAACCTGTCCCTGGAGGTTAACCTGAGTGGTGTTGCGGGTAGCCCTGAACTTAAAGGTACACTCTCTATTACAGAAGGACAATTTTCCGGTATAAGCATCGACCGGATTGGGATGGAGATCGACTATTCACACGATGCCGGAACGGTTGATTTTACTGGCAATGTGGTGAAAGATCAAAAGTCCATACTTGGTTTTGATGTGTCCCTGCCGTTTCTCGTTGATCTCAGACAGGCAGAAATTCTGTTGCCTTCGGATGACGACAGCATTTACGTAAATTTCCGTACTGATGATTTCGATCTTGCCCTGCTGAACAGTTATGTTGACCCCGAAATTTTACGAAGCATTGCAGGAAGGCTCGAAGGCAATGTTACCCTGTCTGGTACCATGGCAAATCTCGAAACCAGCGGACAAATGCAGCTTTCACGAGGTACAATGCGGGTTATCCCTGCCGCTATTACACTCGCGGAAACGTCAGCCGATATTTTATTTGAACCCGACAAAATTACACTGCGGCAATTTACAACGCGAAGCGGTCCGGGAAGACTGAGTGGTACGGGTTCGGTGGATGTTACCAACCTGGAACCGGGGAATATACATTTCGAAATGTCGGCGAATCAATTCCGTGCCATGAACACACAAGAGTATAATTTTCTAATCAATATGCAATCCCAGTTGGATGGTACTATCTCTGAACCACGCCTTAAGGGTAATCTTACATTTTTAACAGGTCTTGTAAATTTGCAAAATTTTGGAGACAGGGCTGTAGAAACAGTGGTACTCGAAGAGGAGCAGGAAACAGAGCCCTTTGAGTTTTTCGAGGCACTTGCCATGGAAATGAATATCGATTTTGGCAGGCAATTTCTTGTCCGAAGCCGCCAATATCTTGACATGGAATTCTTCTTAACCGGAAATGTGGATTTACTGAAACAGAAAGATGAAGATCTGCAAATGTTTGGAACCCTGGAAGGTATTCGCGGGTTTGCCCGACCTCTTGGCAGAAACTTTGACCTTGATGAAGCTGTTATTGCTTTTTATGGACCGCTTGACGATCCGCAAGTCAACATCCGTACCCGCTATGAACCTCCCCAGGCTGCCGGGGTAAGAATCTATTACATTATCGATGGCACCATGCAGGATCCCGGTTTCCGTTTCGAGAGTGAACCGGAACTCGAACTACAGGATATTGTGAGTTATACGATATTCGGGAAACCATTCTACGAACTCGAATCATGGGAGCAGGTGGTGGCAGGTAGCGGCGGTACCCCTACAGCAGCCGATGTTGCCCTGGATGTATTGTTGGACAGGGTTGAAATGCTGGCATCACAACGGCTGGGTATTGATGTAGTTCAAATCGATAATACACGTTCAGGTTCAAGCAATACCACATCTATTAAAACCGGCTGGTATCTAAACCAACGTACATTTTTTGCTATATTAAACGAAGTGGGCGGGGCAAGGCCAAAAACCTTGTTTATGCTCGAATACCTTCTAATGGAAAACCTGGAACTTATTATCACACAGGGTGATGACTCCCGTGAAGGTGTTGACCTCAGATGGAGGCTCGACTATTAATGGTTTTATTTTTAATGACCGATAAACCACATTGAATGAAAACCGGAATTATTGGAAGTATTATCGGATTGACTGCCCTGCTGGGTGGTATCCTCTATTTGAATAATGAAGCCGGCCTGATTCAGGGGGGGCATACGCCTTGCAGTGAACCGCTTACTTACCGAATTGGAGATATCGATGAACGATTTGGTATAAATGAAGCCGATTTGAAACAGTTGATGGCCGAAGTTTCAGAATTATGGGCAGAGGCAACCGGAAACAGCGTTATCATCTACGCTGAAAACGGCAGTATTAGCGTGAATTTAATTTACGCAGAACAGCAATTACTAACCGATAGTGAACAGCAATTCAGAGACCGACTCAGGGCGGAAGAACAATCAATTTCAGTAGCCGAAAGAGAGTACCTGCGAATGAATCAAAGATTCAAAGAAATGGAATCAGAATACCGGCAGGATTCAAACAGGCTGCAAAATGAAATTCAGGAGCTTAACAGTTGGGTAAACCGGATGAATGAAGAAGGAGGTTTTAATGAACGTGAAGTTGAAATTTTTGAGTCAAGAAAACAGGATATCGATCAAAAAACCGCAGGATTAAACAGGCGGGCACTCCTGCTGCAACAGGAGGCTGAACGCCTGAACAGTACAATTGATCAATTAAACCGCAGAATCGACCAAAAAAATATACTCATTAACGAGTACAACCAAACATTTACAGGTACAAACAGGTTTACACAGGGTTCCTATGAAAATATTGGAAATGTGAAGCGAATTAATATCTATCAATTCAGTCATCGTGATGAGCTGCGTTTGGTGCTCGCCCACGAGTTTGGCCATGCTCTTGGAATCAATCACGTTGACAATCCGGAATCTATAATGTACAACTTGATGGGCAATCAAAATATGTCTGATTTAAGTCTTACGGCGGAAGATATTGATGCTTTAAAAAAAATATGTGGTCCATGAACCGGCAAAATCTGAAAAAATCAACAAGATGATAACGAAAGAAGAAGTATTAGAAACTCAGAAAAACTGGGCAGAAGCGCTGATTGAAATTGGAAAATTAAAAGAAGACAGAAAAGCGTGTGAACAACTCACAAAAGAAAAGCTGGATGAGTTGTATGCGTACGATCTTGGTGAGGTTTTATTTAAGCCTACCCGGGCAACAGAATACCAATTCCGGGGCACAAAGGAAGGCGCCCTTTCCTACTTTATCGGCGGAAACAGTACCTTTTCTGAGGATTCAGGTTTTGCACTTCAACCCTGGTCGGCTGTCCGTTTTGAAAATGCCGGAATGATCCTCAATGAAAACATTGCTGTTGCCATGGGTAACTATTTCTTTACTGAATCAGGAAGCGGAGAGGTAAAGAAAGTTGAGTACACGTTTGGGTATATCAAATCACCGGATGGCAACCTCAAAATCAACCTTCATCACTCCTCGGTCCCTTTTACCCCTTCCATGTAAAAGTATCAATTAGTATTCTGCCAGCGTTACCTGTTTCAATAACTACCAGTTATTTACTCAAATAGAGATTTTTAAACTCATATGGTTTACGGAAATGTTCATCATCGAAATTGTCCATAAAGTAAATACTTTCACCGGTTGATTTCATCTCAGGGCCAAGTTCTTTTTTCACTTCGGGGAATTTGTCGAATGGAAATACCGGTTCTTTTATAGCCCAGTTTTTAAGCTTCGATTCGAGATCGAATTCAGTCAGTTTGGCTCCGAGCATCACTTTCACGCCAATTTTGGCTTCGGGACGCTGGGTAGCCTTGGCCAGGAATGGTATGGTGCGTGTTGAACGCGGATTGGCTTCAAGAATATATACTTCATCATCTTTTACTGCATATTGAACATTCAAAAAACCGATTATTCCCATCTCTTTTGCAATCCTGAGCTGGTAGGTTTCAATGGTTTCGATGATAAGCGGGCTCAGTGAATAGGGTGGAAGTACTGCAGTAGAGTCGCCGGAATGGACACCGGCAGGTTCAATATGCTGCATAATACCTGCAATGTGAAGCTGTTCGCCGTCAAATACAGAGTCCACATCTACCTCAATGGCCTTGTCGAGATATTTATCGATCAGGAAATCATTTTCGGGATGTGATTTCAGGATGCGCTCCACATATCTCCGTAGTTCATCTTCCTTAACAGCGATACGCATTCCCTGACCGCCAAGAACGTAGCTTGGGCGGATAAGCACAGGGTAACCTATCTTGTCTGCAATTTTTACGGCATCATCCGCATTTCTTGCAGTTCCGTAATCCGGAAATGGAATGTGCAGGCGTTTGAGAAACCTGGAAAAAGCCCCCCTGTCTTCTGCAAAATCAATTTTTTCAAATTCAGTCCCAAAAATGTGTATACCGGCTTCCACAAACTTTTTCCCGAGTTTCAGGGCTGTTTGCCCGCCAACCTGCAGAATTACACCTTCCGGTTTTTCATGTTCTATAATATCCAGTACCCGTTCCCAGTAAACCGGTTCAAAGTAGAGTTTATCGGCGATATCGAAATCGGTGGAGACAGTTTCGGGATTACAATTTACCATTATTGCTTCGTAGCCCATTTCCTGCGCGGCAAGAACGGCATGAACACAAGAGTAATCGAATTCAATACCCTGGCCAATTCGGTTTGGCCCGCTGCCAAGAATCATTACCTTTTTGCGGTCTGATACCACGCTTTCATTCTCACTTTCATAGGTAGAATAGTAATAAGGCGTTTCGGCGGGGAATTCGGCGGCGCATGTATCCACAAGCTTGAAGCAGGGCTTTAATCCCATTTCGAGGCGTTTTTGGCGTACCTGGTTTTCAGTTACTTTTTCACCACTTCTGCTTAGCAGCCATGCAATCTGTACATCCGAAAAACCGGCACGCTTTACTTCAAAAAGATCTTCTCTTGAAATGGTGTCGAGGTTTTGGCCTTCGGTACGGTTTTCAAGGCTTACCATGTAACGGATTTGCTGTAAAAACCAGGGGTCAACCTTTGTGATATCGGCAATTTCTTCAACAGATGCACCATACTTAAATGCGTTGCGGATCTGAAGTGTCCGGTCCCAATATGGCTTTAACAGACGCTCACGTACCTGTTCCCGGTCGGGATCTTCATAGCCATCGGCTCCGAGTCCGCTGCGCCCAATTTCAAGCGACTGCCATGCTTTATTCAGCGCTTCGGGAAATGTTCGGCCAATTGACATCACCTCTCCCACCGCCTTCATTTGGGTGGTTAGCTCTTCATCCACACCGCTGAATTTATCGAAGTTGAAACGTGGAATTTTTACTACCACATAATCAATGGAAGGCTCAAAACATGCTGATGATACCTGTGTGATTGGATTCGGGAGTTCATCCAGCGTATAACCCACAGCCAGCTTGGTGGCGATCTTGGCTATCGGGTATCCGGTTGCTTTCGAGGCAAGTGCAGAAGAGCGGCTCACCCTCGGGTTTATCTCAATCGCCACGAGGCGGTCAGTGCCGGGTTCCATGGCAAACTGTACGTTGCAACCGCCCGCGAAAGTACCGATAGACCGCATCATTTTAATGGCAGCATCCCGAAGCAATTGATATTGCTTATCGGTAAGGGTTTGTGTGGGAGCAACGGTAACCGAATCTCCCGTATGTACGCCCATAGGGTCCAGGTTTTCAATCGGACATACAATTACAACGTTGTCGTTTGCGTCACGCAGAAGCTCCAGTTCGAACTCTTTCCACCCGAAAATGCTCTCTTCAATCAATACCTGGTGAACCGGACTCAGTTCCAGCCCCCGAAGAACTTTCCGTTCAAATTCATCCTCATTCCATACAATCCCTCCACCTGTACCTCCAAGGGTAAAAGATGGCCGAATCACAATGGGAAGCCCGCCAAGTTCCTCCACAATCTCTTTTGCATCGAGTAGTGAGGTGGCAGTACGGCTGCGGCATTGTTCAATACCTATCCGCTCCATCAGGTCGCGAAATAACTGCCGGTCTTCAGTGATATCCACAGCGTTCATATCCACACCAATAATCTGGATCCCTTTTTCTCTCCAGAAACCTTCGTTTTGAAGATCA
Organism: Balneolaceae bacterium; assembly: GCA_007694095.1. Taxonomy (GTDB): domain Bacteria; phylum Bacteroidota; class Rhodothermia; order Balneolales; family Balneolaceae; genus Rhodohalobacter. The sequence goes on from RECI01000296.1 coordinate 7,849, forward strand.
CGGGCAAGGTTGAGTGCGGTTTGCCCACCCATAGTTGGAAGAACGGCATCGGGCTTTTCAATCTCTACAATTTCCCTGATAGATGCAGTTGTGAGCGGCTTCAGGTATATGGCATCTGCCATCATGGGATCCGTCATGATGGTGGCCGGATTTGAGTTAATAAGTACGATTTTGTAACCTTCTTCCTGAAGGGAACGGCATGCCTGTGTACCGGAATAGTCGAATTCACAAGCCTGGCCAATTACAATTGGCCCGGAACCGATAATCAGGATTTTGCTAATGTCGTTACGGCGTGGCATTTCAGTTCAGTTAAAGATTAATTTTTTGGTTAGCTGTTGATGTCAGTGTTTTCTGTTTCATGTCCGGCTGCCTCTTTTACCATTACCATAAACTGGTCGAAGAGATAGGATGAATCGTGCGGACCGGGTGAGGCTTCCGGGTGATACTGCACCGACATGCCCGGAAAATTTTTGAATCTGAGCCCCTCAATGGTTCTGTCATTAAGGTTGATGTGTGTAATATCAGCTTTTGATAAGTCGATGGAATTTTCATCGACTGCAAATCCGTGGTTTTGTGTGGTAATTTCAACCAGTCCGGTATCGGTATTTTTTACCGGCTGATTGGCCCCCCGATGGCCAACAAACATTTTCTTGACCGGTATTCCTTCCGAGAGAGCCATGAGCTGATGGCCAAGGCAAATTCCGAACAATGGTTTACCAGTTGATTTTGCATACTCCACGATTGGGCCTGCATAGGGCATCGAAGCGTTGGGATCGCCCGGGCCGTTACTGAAGAAAAAACCGTCTGCATTCCACGCCTTCACCTCCTCCAGATCGGCTTCGGCCGGGAAAATTCTTAATGTACAGCCCCTGTTTATGAAGCTGTTGATAATATTTTGTTTGATCCCGTAATCAAACGCGGCAATTTTATATGTGCCATTCGCTGAAACAGTTTGGGCTTCTTTCCTGGTGACCTTCGTGGCCAGCTCCAGGCCAACCATAGAATCCCATGCCATGGCTTGCTGAACCAACTCTTTTTCATCGTCAATTTCAGAACTGATTACCGCGTTCATCACACCTTTGGTACGGATATGGCGAACAAGCATGCGAGTGTCTACCCCGGAAATACCAATCACCTTGTTGCGTTCCAGATATTCCTGTAAGCTTCCATCAGCAATAGGGTTACTGAAATCATCAGAGAAAGCGCGAACAATCAATCCTGCGATCATCACTTTGCGCGCCTCATCATCACGGCTCATGGTACCGTAATTTCCGATATGCGGATACGTCATCATCATTAACTGGCCATAATAACTGGGATCAGTAAATATTTCCTGATAGCCGGTCATGCTTGTGTTAAAGCATAGTTCACCGCCGGTGGTTCCGGTTATTCCGATGGATCTGCCGCGTACCACCGTTCCATCAGAGAGGGCAAGTATTGCCGGTTTATGCTCGGGTGTGGTTGGTGTCATTGGTTTTCTGGTTGCCTGTTGAATGTAGTAGGGGATTAATGTCCAAAAAAAATCCGACCCCGG
>RECI01000297.1 GCA_007694095.1 Balneolaceae bacterium
GCTATGAGCATTGCTTTGTATTTTTGAACAGAAAAAGCTGCTCCATTTCCTGAAAAGGGAACTACAGCCAAATCGTCAATTGCATGTAACATTCTATCAAGCTGTTCAGCCGAAGGGTTTGCAAGATATTCGTCATGTAAAGAATACCACTGCTGTTCTTTTCCGCTTTTGGGCATAACCGGTAAAACCGGGAGCCAGTCGGCAAGAGTCAGGTGCTGAGTGCTGGAATAAGGATCAACACTCCACCGGTTCAGCGAAATTCCAATGGGAAGGTGCCATAAATCAAGCTCAATGAGCTCTTTTCTTGATTGTACAGCTTCCCCGATTGTAAATATTTGATGATTGATGATCGTCAAGCCCCTTGCCCGCAATTCCAGGCCAAACTTTTCATCTGGGCCCAAAATTCCGGATTCTTTTAGAATTTTTGAGCCCGGTTGGAATGGACGAAATTCGGAAGGAACTTGTGGCGTTATTCCATGCTTTACACGCAATGAATGTATCATATTTATGATATCCTCCAGGCGGCTGGCGTTTAGTTCGTTTGGTTCTTTTCCAACATGTATGGCGCCCCGGCGCCTGATTTCAAAATCACTGAATCGGATATATGCCAGGTCAAATGCATCAGGGGCATGACATCCGGCACATGATGCGCCGGATTCAACAGAACCGTTCATGCGCCAGGCTTTCATACCGGTCTCAATAAGATCTACCAGCTCTTCGTCCGTCATGTTTTCATAATCTGGCACACTATTGTAAGTTGTAGTATTACAGCCGGCTTGAATCAAGAAAATTGCCGCAATAAAACACACTTTCAGCCCGGGTATCAGAAAACTTGCAGATTGCATTTCCTTTTTTGATCAAAAATCGTAGCGTAAACCGGCACCAAGTACGAGCTGATCTGCATTGCCACCTAAACCTGCAAACTTTAACTCTGCAAATACTGAGCCGAAACCAACTTTATATTCACCACCAATCCCGATGTTTAATCCGGTTTCCGAACCGCTGTAGCTGAAACTTGAAAAGAATGAATCAACATTCATGGGCATTGGTGGTGTTTCTGATTCAAGGTTGATCTCTTTTGCAGCAGTTCTTGCAAAAAAGTCAGAACCAGGTATTAATCCCGAAGAATTATTGTCCTCTGTTACACTAAATGATATATAATTAATACCTGCCAACGCATAGGCCCTGAAGTCTTCATTATCAACGAAAACATAATGTGCGTTCAGGTTTAATTCCCACCACGAAACTTTTATCCCAAATTCCGATTCAGGAAAGTAGTATCCAAAATCGGCTGCTGCACGCCAGTCATCGTTTATGGCATAAAGCCCGTCTACACGAATACCGATCCGTTCAATATCAAACCCATATAGAATTCCGCCTCCTGCACTTACCTGGGCTTGGGCATCGGTAAAAATCAGGATTGTCAGTAAAGGTAAAATGCCAGCTTTAATTATTTTTTTCATAATGTAATTATAGATTTTATTTGATTTAGCGATTTAAAAAGTAATACCGGCAGCCAGTGTAAAAACACGATTTTTCTCACCATTGGAGGCTTCACCGGTAAGTACAGAAGTAAGCCCAATACCATATCTTGCCTGAAAATTCAGATCAAGCGAGTTGAGCAGCATCCCTGCACCCGCTCCAATTATCAGGCCAGCATCCAAAGAACGAACATGTTCAGATATATCCACGATATAGGGTTGATTAATCGGCTGCAGTGATCCTCCAACTTGTCCTCCGGCATTGCCTTCTTCAATTTTACTGCTAATATTTATTGCGAAATAAGGGCCGAAAACTAGGTTTGGGCTAATGTTACCCTCAGTTTCGATTACATACTTTGCCATTACCGGCAGTTCAACATAATCCAATTTAAACGTGCCGGCATTTCCTCTGTTTCCTGGTCGTCTGATCCCAAACACCCCGGGGTACTCACCTTTTAGCCCCCTCTGTGTGTAATAAATTCCGCTTTCAACCAAAAAAGGGAGTTTTTCTAAATCTGCATCCATCGAAATTCCGCCCATAAATCCTGTTCGTGAATCGAGTTCCAGCTCACTGCCTGAGAATGTCGAGAAGTTAACCCCGGCTTTAACTCCAAATGTGAAATTGTTTTGTGCAGTTGCTGAATGTACTAAGCCCATCAAGAGTATTACTATAAACCCATTTAGAATCTTCTTCATCTGATTTATCCTGTTATTTTTTGTGTTTGATTAGAAAGCAAATCCGGCAGCGATGGTGAATAGCCCGTGTTTTTCTCCTTCGTCTGCCCGGTCTTCATATACCGGGCTCAAACCCAGGCCATACCTGACCTGTATGTTAAATTTTCGCTCACTGATCAGAAAATCACTGCCGCCCCCCAAGATCAGGCCAAATCCCGTCGATTTTATTTCGGCAGAGATATCTTCCAGGTAGGCAACATTCTTACTGGCTTTTACCTCAGAATTCAGGTTAAATTCGATGTAAGGCCCGGCAATGATGAATGGCTTGAGTGTGCTTTCAGTGGTGAACCGATATTTTACCAGAACAGGGACTTCGATATAATCCAGTTTGAATGTCCCTGCATTGCCTTCGTATGCTCCCTTGACAATGATCTCTTTATACTCCCCTTCAGCCCCTTTTTGTGAATAATAAACTCCTGATTCAATACTGACTGGCCAACCTGAAGGCATTATTTCCAGAGAGACGCCGGCAAATAATCCGGTTCTTGAGGAGAGTTCATGTGGTCCGCCGTTCAAGTTGGCAAAATTTACGCCAACTTTAATTCCCGGTTCAAGTAAAGACTGTGCATTCAAATTAAAAGCAAATCCAAGAATAAAGAAAAAAATGAAGGTTACAGTTTTGAGAATTTTCATGTACGGAATTTTTAAATTATTTGGTAATCGACACTGTGAAATATTTCAATGGTATATGCAATAAGCGGCTACCAAAGAGCTCATCTCTATTTCACATTTTTTCTTCACACTTTTTCATATTTGATTTTCCTGATATTTCAATTCGATTTCCTCAAAATTTTTAGTAGTTTCAGCGAAACTACGGGCTTAATATTCGAAATAATTCATGTAGCTATGTCCTACCAAAAAAGCAAACTCACATTGCTCTTGAACTCTGTTGACCTTAACTCGGAGTCTGTCAACAGGGTATTGCCACTTGTTTATGACGAGTTAAAACTTATTGCCCACAGGGAATTACGCAGGGAAAGGTCAGATCATACCCTTAACACAACTGCTCTTGTTCACGAAGCATATATGAAGCTCATCAAACATCCTCCCGATGGTGACTGGGATGGTCGGCGCCATTTTTTTGGAATCGCTGCCCGTGCCATGCGCCAGATCCTCGTGAATTATGCAAAAATGAAAAGCAGGCAAAAACGTGGCGGAAATGTGGTACCGCAGGATTTTGAAGAGGGCATTTATCTTTCTGATGAGAAAGCCGAAGAGCTTGTAGCACTGGATGAAGCCCTTCAGCGCCTGGAGCAAATGAATGAACGGCAGGGAAAAGTTGTAGAGTGCAGGTATTTTGCAGGGTATAATATTGAAGAAACTGCTGAAATATTGGGAATCTCACCGGCAACTGTAAAAAGAGACTGGACAATTGCAAGAGCATGGCTGTTCAGTCAGTTACGTGCTCCAGGATCAAATATGCCGAACCCTGTTGATGAAAATAGATAAATAAACACTACTGTTTATCAATCTTCATGGTTTGATAATTTTGAGCTTCCTATCTTGATGAGAAAAATATGGTATCAAACTGGCTAAACTCAATTAAAGAAAACCTCGAAAAGAATCCGACTGACCGCCATCAAGAGCACATTGTTTCTCTGTCGAACTGGATTGCAGAAGAAACAAATAGAGGAAACAGGGCTAATCTGAACTTCATTTGCACCCACAACTCTAGAAGAAGCCAGTTTGCACAGACCTGGTGCCATGTGGTACAAAAATGGTATGGGATCGATGTTGCAAATTCTTACTCTGGTGGAACAGAAGTTACTGCTTGCAATGAACGGACAATTGCAGCCCTGAAACGAACCGGTTTATCGGTCGGGTCTGACGGTGCCGAAAACCCTGTTTATTCAATTACGGATAGTGAACTCGATCTGAATCTCAGGTTATGGTCAAAAGTCTACGATGATCCATCCAATTCCGCAGAAAGATTTGCCGCGGTTATGACGTGTGACCATGCTGATCAGAACTGCCCGTTCATTCCGGGAGCTGCAATAAGGATACCTCTTACGTATACAGACCCGAAATATGCCGATGATACCGAAGAAGAAGAAACTGCCTATGATCAAACCTGTACCATAATTGCAACCGATATGATCCGAATCTTCTCATTGTTAAGAAAAAACCTATCCTGATTTAATATTGATTTTAAGACTGCTCAAAATGCACTATTTTGCTTCGAAAAGACGCAGTATCTATGAGCAATGAAATCAATTTGCTGGAAGAAGGCTCTGAATTGAATCTTCAGTTTGAAAAACGGGGAGGAGTTCTGCCTGTAATCGTACAGGAAAGCACTTCAGGTGAAGTATTAATGATTGCATATATTAACCAGGAAGCTTTATCTCATAGTATACAGTATAAGGAGGCTGCGTTTTGGAGCACCAGCCGCAATGAATTATGGATTAAAGGAATGACAACCGGCAACCGCATGAGCCTGGATGAAATTCTCGTGGATTGTGACCAGGATGCTGTCTTATACAAGGTTACTCTTACTGCCGGTGGTGTATGCCATACCAAAAAAAATGACGGTTCCTATCGAAAATCCTGCTTCTATCGTCGTTTAAAACTGGATAACCACACACTCACATTCAATAAAGAAGATGAATAAATCATCAAAAAATGTTTTTGGGCAACCTCTGGTAGTGTGCAGTAACAATCCTTTAACCGGTTTTTATAGAAATGGCTGCTGCGACACCGGTTCTGAAGATTTCGGAAAACATACTGTTTGCGCAGTTATGACAAGCAGCTTTTTGTTGTTCTCACAATCCATGGGGAATGATCTTATTACACCAATACCACAATATAACTTTCCCGGCTTAAACCCTGGCGACCGCTGGTGTATTTGTGTATTGCGTTGGAAAGAAGCCTATGAAGCAGGGTGTGCCGCACCAGTTGTATTGGAAGCAACAAACGAAGAAGCACTGAATTACGTAGACATGAATGCATTACTCGAATGCGCCTACAAAGAAATGAAGAACCGGGACTAAAAAATCCCGGTATAAATGTACCGGGATTTTCATGTTGTTAAACTCCCGCTTCTAATTCGGCTCGATAACATAAAGTCCGCCTGGATTTTCATCCGTTACAAAGTAAATGTTGCCGTCGGGCCCTTCCCTTACATCACGAATACGTCCATATTCGAATGTCAGTAATTCTTCTTCATGGATTACGGTATAATCCTCAATAACCAACCTTCGAATTCTCTCTGGGCGAAGTCCGCCCGCTAAAAGATTGCCTTTCCATCGCGGGAAATTGTCTGAAGTAACTACTGCAAGGCCGGATGGTGCGTGGGTAGGAAGCAATTCATAAACCGGTTCCACCATTCCTTCGATATCACGTGCAACGGTATGATCATGAAAACGGTGTTCATTGCCGTAATCTCTTCCGTAACTTGCATCGGGCCAGCCGTAATTATTGCCTGCTTCTACAAAATTCAGTTCATCACCGCCACGGGGTCCGTGTTCAGTGGCCCATATCTCGTTATTTTCGAGATTGATTATGACTCCCTGAATATTTCGATGGCCATAAGAAAAAGTCTCGGGCGCAGCATCAGGATTATTCACAAACGGATTGTCTGAGGGTACGCTGCCATCACTGTACATCCTGAGGAGAGTCCCTGCATGATCGCTCAAATCCTGGGCGCGTGGTGGATTCGCTCCGCGGTCGCCTATACTAACATACATGTAACCTTCATTATCCCATACAATTTTTGAACCGTAATGCCTGCCGGGCGAAGAGTACCGGTTTTGAATAAAAACTTCCTCCTGGTCAACAAAATCGGTACCGTCAAGCCTGCCTCTTACAACAGCTACAGCCGTATCGCCTTCGTCATTTTCTTTGGAATACGTAAGATATATCCACCCGTTTTCTTCATAATCAGGGTGTGTTACCACTTCCATCATTCCTCCCTGGTTTACAGCTTTCACTGCAGGGGTTCCGTTAACGCGGATCACCTCGCCCTCATCTATAATATTCAGGTAACCAGGACGCTCCGTAACAAGGAATCGGCCATCAGGCAAAAATGCAACTGCCCAGGGGCGGTCTAAACCACCTGCAAGTTTAGTAACCCTGATATCCTGGTATTCGGTTCGGAATTCCTTCGTTACCGGTTCTTCACTGGAACTGCGGTCGGCCGTTTCTTCTGCCGCACAACCAACAGCAACAGCTATTGTTAACAGAAATGCTATTATTAATCTGATATTTACCATGTTCGATATTTTGATGTTTTCGGTTTGTTGACAATACTAAGAAAACATTGTCACAGATGCAGTTAAACATTGAAAAAAGTTCGTGCTGCATCATGGAATATTGATTTACTTTACTTAGCCCAAATTAAGCATAAGAACTTTGAGTCTTCCATAATTTCAGTAAATCGTCAATTAGCAGAGTACAAGGTTTCTGAACATAGAATCCTGCAAGTTTCAGTTTTTGCTTTCCTGGGTATCTTTTTCACGCTTCCAGTGCCTGAAAATAGATATGCTAAAGCCTGCCATTAATAAAAAAGTACCCAGCCAAACTACTGAAACAAAAGGTTTTTTCTCAGCCACCACCAGAATCCAGTCTTCCTCAAAATCCTCATCCAGGCCATGAACTGTCAATTCTATAGAATCGGATTCCGGATGTATCCTTGTAAACATAATGTTCATGTCCCACCTTTCAATTTCAAGCGGCGGCGAATATGTAAAGCTCCTGCCTTCATCAGTATAAACAGCAAATAAAGGTTCTACCTCAAATGCGTTGCCGCTGGGCTGATGTTCCACAACGATAAGTGCCCGAATGCCTATCTGGGTATTTTCCGGTAACGCCTCTTCCCTTGCAGGAACAAAATTCCGGAAGGTAAATGAAAACGGCCCAGCTTCAATGGTTTCACCCATTTTAATTTCAATACTTTGCACATCAGACGTTTCAGTTTCACCAACCGGCATCATAGAACCCGTTCGGTTTTGCCTTTCAAGTTCACGGTTTTTTCTCTCAACATATTTACTGCCGGCAACATAAAGGTAAATATCGCTTGTAAGACCGGTTCGAACGTGAGGATCTACAGACCACTCAATATTATCACGTGTAGAGGAGGTAAGCATCGGGTAGACCTCAGGCGTCATATAAAACGGGGTGCTTCCATCTACAGGCTCAAATTTCAGGATATAATTCTGCTGACCGGGGCGAGGTGAATCTGTCAATTCATATCCCTGATATGTAACCATATAACGATTATTGATCAGTTTGGGCCGGTCAATTTCGAGTTCAAACATCTCAACCCGTTGTGTTACAGGGAAACCTTCTTCATCAAAAACTTCACCTGCAGCAATTCTTGCATTATAGTTTGCAGTTCGCTGATCAAGAAGTGGTTCGGTGTAAACGGAAGAAGCGATAATTCCCAACAGCAAGGCACCAAATCCGATATGTGTCACAGTACCACCCACCAGCCTGGGATTTTTTCTGAGCAGGCTGAACAACACTGTAGCATTTCCAATCACTGTGAACCAGGCAGCAAAAATGTATATCATATAGTACAGATTCCTTACGTCACCGATCACAATCGTAAGTACAGTAGCAACCGAAGTTATCAGCAACGGCATAATCAGTTTACCTGCAAGGCTTTCCCAGGTATGTTTCTGCCAGAACAGAAACTGGCCAATTACTGTGGCAAGTGCCATAATAATTGCAATCGGCATACTCCAATCGTTATAAAACTGAATCTCAGGTGGAGTGGGATTTGCTACAAAAAGCCTCCCGATAATTGGAGAACTTGTACCAATGATAATCACAAAACCCAGAATAAAAAGAAGCATGGAACCTGTAAAGGTCATAAACTCTTTACTAAGAAATTTTGCCTCCTTTTCAGGACTCGGAAGCTCGCGGTACCTGTAAAGATAAAAGCCGATCCCCATAAAAGTCATTACAAGTATAAACGTGAGTAACTGCCCGTATAATCCCAGATCCACGAAACTGTGAACAGACTGATCCGCCAGCACACCGGATCTTGTTAAAAAGGTTTGATAGACTATGGTCACATATGCGAGTATTGCAAAGAATAGTGACGCCTTGTGAGCACGACTGCTTTTCCGCTGAATAATCATGGCATGAATACCTGCCGTGCCGATAAGCCAGGGAACAAGAGATGCATTTTCAACAGGGTCCCAAGCCCAGTACCCACCGAATGAGAGAGTTTCGTATGCCCAGTAACCGCCAAGAAATATTGCAGTAAGGAGCGAAAGGTTTGCTGCTAATGTCCATGGCAAAGCAGGCCGAATCCACTCATGGTAGGTTTTGGTCCAGAGTGAGGCAATAGCAAATGCAAATGGAACAGTCATCATAGCAAACCCAACAAAAATGATGGGGGGATGAATCATCATCCATGGACTTTTTAACAGGTCGTTCAGGCCTGTGCCATCTGCCGGAACAAAATCGGGATTAGCCATGATAAATGGGGCATTGGGCATTTCCTGGGCAATGGTTCTAAAAGGTGTGGCACCGATCTGGGTAAAGTTAAGATCCCATCCTACAACCATGGATAACAGAAAAAACTGGGTAAGTGCCATCACAAACATTACCGGGGCTTTGTAAGGTTTGCGTGTCCATGCAATTAAACCCAGCCCAACAATAAAACCACAAAAAATCCAAAGCATAAAACTTCCCTCCTGGCCTCCGTAAAACGCGGAAAAAAGGTACTTTGTCTCAAGATCAAGGCTGGTATAATTCCAAACATAGTAATATTGGAACTGGTGTGTCATGAGAAGATATATCAGGGCGGCTGAGGAGGCAAAAACCAATAGCCCTTTCATACCCCATATCCAGTTACCAACCCTTTCAATGGTTTTATTATCGCTGACAGCTGCCCAGGCATAAAAAATCATGGCGGCAAGGGATGCGACAAATGCGCCGCTCAAAAAAAGATTACCAAATGATGATACCATAACTACTTAGCTTTCAGCTGTATTTAACAGTTCAAGCTCGCTCGGGTCATTGTATTTAGAAGGGCATTTCATCAGCATTTCGCTTGCATGAAATACATTGTTTCGCATTTCACCAATCACAACCAATTGGGTTGCCTGTTCAAAATTATT